>NZ_JBFAZD010000015.1:0-224345 GCF_040681655.1 Streptomyces sp. NPDC051662 | reverse complement strand
GGGGGGCCCCCCCGCCCCCTGACACCCCCCCACCCCCCACCCTACACCCCCCCCCCCCACACCCCCCCTGGGGGCCCGCGCCCCCCCCCCCCCCGCACCCCTTCGTGCTGTGCGGCCCGGACTCGGGCCGTATGGCGTCAGTCGTTGCCTTGCAGGATCGAGAAGAGCCGCAGCATCTCCAGGTAGATCCAGACCAGGGTCAGCGTGAGACCGAAGGCCGCGAGCCAGGACTCCTCGCGCGGAGCGCCGTACGCGACGCCGTCCTCGACCTGCTTGAAGTCGAGCGCGAGGAAGCAGGCGCCGAGGATGATCCCGACGATGCCGAAGATGATGCCAAGACCGCCGCTGCGGAAGCCGAGGCCGTCACCGCCGCCGAAGACGCTGAAGAGCAGGTTGGCGACCATCAGGAGCACGAAGCCCATGGCAGCGGCCATCACGAAACCGTAGAAGCGCCGGGTGACCCGGATCCAGCGCATCTTGTAGGCGAACAGCACACCGGCGAAGACCGCCATCGTGCCCATGACCGCCTGGACGACCACACCGGGCGCGAGATAGGTGCTCACCGCGGAGCTGATCACACCGAGGAAGACACCCTCGAAGGCGGCGTACGCCAGGATCAGCGCGGGCGTCGGCCTGCGCTTGAAGGACTGGACCAGCGACAGGACCATCGCCACCAGCGCGGCACCGATGGCGATGCCGTACGACTTGCCGAGGTTGGCGGGGTCCACCGGCAGCAGGACCCACGACAGGACGGCGGTGAGCACGACCGTGCCCAGCGTCATGCCGGTACGGCTCACGACGTCGTCGATCGTCATGACGTCGGGGCGCGCGGGCGCCTGCGGGCCGCCGAGCTGGGTGCCCTGCTGCGGGGCATAGGGGTTGGTGGCGTACGGGTTGGTCGCGTACGGGTTGGTTCCTACAGCGGGGCCCCCGGCCTGCGGCGCCGCGTTGAAGCCCGCGTGGCCGTTGTCGCGGCTGAAGCCCCGTCGCGAGAAGACCGGGTTACTGCTCCTCATCTCACTCCTCCATGGCCGCCCTGCGCGGCCTTGGGACAAGAGTAATGGGAGCGCAAAGCGTACGCCCTAGTGCTCGGGGAGGATCTTTCCAGGATCGTGACGTCCGCTGGGTGCATCTCGTCACACCGGCTGTCACCCCGGTGGTCACTCCGGAGCGCTCCCGTCTCACCGGAGCGCTTCCGGCCCGGCGCGTCCACCGGTGCCGGCCGTCCGGCCTTCGCCGGTGATGTGCCCGGAGCCGGACTTGAACCGGCACGCCCCCGAGGGGCAGCGAGGTTTAAGCTCGCCGTGTCTGCATTCCACCATCCGGGCAAGGCGCGCGACGCCGCGTTGGCACAGGAGCCTATCGGGGCACACCACTCGAACAGCCGAGCGGCTACCCGATGTTGTCTTATTTTATTGACGTCTGAGGGTGCGTCAGACCACGTAACGAGTCGTCGGCACATGCCCGGCGGGGGTGGTCATCCCCGACCGGGGCGTGCAGGAATGACGAAAAGTCGCCGCCCGGTCACGCATTCGGCATCGTCGCCGCGTACACGCGGCACGGAGACGGCCTCGAACACGGCCGCGAACCGACTTACGGCGAACCCGTCTCAGGGGTCGTGTCATCCCCGAGGAGGAGGGCGCGGCCCGGCGGTCAGCCCCAAGAGGGCCCCGGGAACGGTTACCGCGGCGGACGACTCGCGCTCCGCCCGCCATGAGGATGGAGAAGTCCTCACAGCACACCGACAGGAGAGTCCTCCCGTGACCACCACCTCGCTCGCCCACCGCGCAACCGCCGTGGCCGCCCGCGCCTCCGATCTGTCGAAGGTCTACGGCCTGGGCGAGACCCAGGTGGTCGCCCTCGACCATGTCTCCGTGGACTTCCGGCAGGGAGAGTTCACCGCGATCATGGGCCCTTCCGGCTCCGGCAAGTCCACGCTGATGCACTGCGTGGCCGGCCTCGACAGCTTCAGCGGCGGTTCCGTGCGGCTCGGTGAGACCGAGCTGTCGACGCTCAAGGACAAGCAGCTCACGCAGTTGCGCCGGGACAAGATCGGCTTCATCTTCCAGGCGTTCAACCTGCTGCCGACCCTGACCGCCCTGGAGAACATCACGCTCCCGATGGACATCGCGGGCCGTAAGCCCGACAAGGCGTGGCTGGACCAGGTGATCTCGATGATCGGGCTCGCCGACCGGCTCGGCCACCGGCCCACCCAGCTCTCCGGCGGGCAGCAGCAGCGCGTGGCCGTCGCCCGCGCGCTGGCCTCCCAGCCCGAGATCATCTTCGGTGACGAGCCGACCGGGAACCTGGACTCGCGCTCCGGCGCCGAGGTGCTGGGCTTCCTGCGCAACTCCGTTCGGGAACTGGGCCAGACCGTCGTCATGGTGACGCACGATCCGGTGGCCGCCTCCTACGCGGACCGTGTCATCTTCCTCGCCGACGGCCGGATCGTCGACGAGATGCTGCACCCGAGCGCCGACGGTGTGCTCGACCGGATGAAGGCCTTCGACGCCAAGGGCCGTACGAGCTGACGCTCCGCCGGCTCCGTTCTGTCCGTACGCCCCTACGCCCGTACGCGGCCCCTGGGCCGTCACCGTCCGACCGGTCCGTACGAGCTCATGCGTGACGGTTAACCCGTACGGGGTGCTTCTCCCGTGCGTGGCCCTTGACCCGTACGCGGCCCACTCGCGCTGACGCTCCGGCAGTCGGCCCCCCGCCTCCGCCCCCTCGGTCCGGTCCGTCGTGTCGGCCCGTCTGTTCGGCCTGCCCTCTCCGCCCACCCTCACCAGGACTTCCACCATGTTCCGTACCGCCTTGCGCACCGTGCTCGCGCACAAGGCCAGGCTGCTGATGACCGTCCTCGCCGTCATGCTCGGCGTCGCCTTCGTCTCCGGCACCCTGGTCTTCACCGACACCCTCGGCAACGCCTTCCAGAACCAGTCGGCCAAGAGCTACAAGGACGTCGCCGTCGGCGTCACCTCGTACGACAAACGTGACTCCGGCGACGGCTCCGACGCCGGCTCTGACCCCGGGGTCAGCCAGGAGACCATCGGCAGGATCGGGGCCCTGGACGGGGTCGCCTCCGTCACCGCCCGGGTCAGCGGCTTCGCCGGGGTCGCCGACCCCGACGGCAAGCTGATCGGCGGCGGCTGGGCCAACAACGGCTCCAACTTCGCGCCGGGCAAGGACGGCAAGGACCCCTCCTACACCTTCGTCGAGGGCACGGGACCCACCAAGGACGGTGAGATCGCGCTCGACAAGGCGACGGCGGCCAAGGGGAAGTACACGGTCGGCAAGCCGGTACGGGTCGCCTCCAGCGGGCCGGTGAAGGAGTACACCCTCGCCGGTGTCTTCACCACCGAGGACGGAGAGGTCAACGCGGGCGGCAGCCTGGTCCTCTTCGACACCGCCGTCGCGCAGAAGCTCTATCTGGAGCCCGGCTTCTTCAGCGATCTCACCATCACCGCCAAGGCCGGCGCCTCCGAGAGCACGATCCTCGACGAGGTCGCGCCCCTGCTGCCGGACAACGCCACGGCGAAGACCGGTGAGCGGCTCGCCTCCGACCAGGCCGAACAGATCGAGTCGAGCCTGAGCGGCATCAACCAGATGCTGCTGGCCTTCGCCGCCATCGCGCTCTTCGTCGGTATCTTCCTGATCTCCAACACCTTCACCATGCTGGTCGCCCAGCGCACCAAGGAACTTGCGCTGCTGCGCGCCGTCGGCGCCTCCCGCCGCCAGGTCAAGCGCTCGGTGCTGGCCGAGGCCGCGGTGGTCGGCGCGATCGCCTCGACGATCGGATTCGTCCTCGGCATCGGGCTCGCCGTGGCGCTGCGCTCGGCGATGAACATGGCGGGCGCGAAGATGCCCGCGGGCGCGCTGGTGATCTCGCCGACCGCCGTCGGCGCCGCCTTCGGTGTCGGGATCCTGATCACGCTGCTCGCCGCCTGGCTGCCCGCCCGCCGGGCCGCGAAGATCCCGCCGGTGGCCGCGATGAGCAGTGTGCACGGCGTGGCCACCACCAAGTCGCTGGTCGTGCGCAACTCCATCGGCGGTGTGCTGGCCCTGCTCGGCTCCGCCGTGATCGTCGCGGGCGCCGCGGCCGGTTCCGACGGCCGGCTGCTCATCGGTGCCGGCGCGTTCCTGACGATGGTCGGTGTGATCGTGCTGATCCCGCTGCTGTCGCGGCCGGTCATCGCGCTGGTACGGCCGTTGCTGCTCCGGGTCTTCGGGGTGTCCGGCAAGCTGGCCGGGCTGAACGCCGTCCGCAATCCGCGGCGTACGGGCGCCACCGCCTCCGCGCTGGCCATCGGACTCACGCTGGTCACCGGGCTGACGGTGCTCGGTGTCACCATCGGCCAGGCCGTGGACAAGATGACCACAGACAACATCAAGGCCGACTACATGGTGACGATGGCGGGCGGCGGCCGGCTGGACGAGTCCACGCTCACCGCGCTGGAGAAGGCGCCGGGCGTGAGCGCGGTCTCCCCGCAGCAGATCTCGTCGCTTGAGGTCAAGGGCCGCTTCCACTCCGCCTCCGCGGTCACCCCCGGGGACATCGAGAAGGTCATCAACATCGCCTCGGTCTCCGGCTCGCTCGACACCCTCGCCCAGGGCGGGATCGCGGTGGCCGAGGACACCGCCAAGTCCAACGGCTGGAAGGTCGGTGACACCCTGTCGGTCACCTACGACGACGGGAAGACCGGCACGCTGAAGGTCGGCGCCACCTTCGAGAAGAACGAATTCCTCTCACCGGTGCTGATGTCGACCGAGGTGGCCGCGGCGCACGAGGCCAGGGCGTCCATCCCCGAGGTGTGGCTGAAGATGGACGGCGGCGCGAGCGCAGCGCACGAGCAGGCGCTGGTGGATGCGCTCGGCAAGAACCCGGCGATCACCATCATGGATCAGCAGGACATCAGGAACCAGTTCGGCGGTCTCATCAACACCGCGCTGAACATCATGTACGGCCTGCTGGCCATGGCCCTGGTCATCGCGATCCTGGGGGTCGTCAACACGCTGGCGATGTCCGTCTTCGAGCGTCAGCAGGAGATCGGCATGCTGCGGGCCATCGGCCTCGACCGGGCCAAGGTCAAGCGGATGATCCGGCTGGAGGCCGTGGTGATCTCGCTCTTCGGCGCGGTGATCGGGGTGGGCCTCGGATCCTTTGTGGCCTGGGCGATCGGTCAGACCATCAAGGACCAGATCCCTGGTTACGCGCTGGTCATCCCGTGGGACCGGGTCGGGCTCTTCCTGGTGCTCGCCGGGGTGGTGGGTGTGCTGGCCGCGCTGTGGCCCGCGCGCAGCGCCGCGAAGCTGAACATGCTGACGGCCATCAAGACCGAGTAGCGCGGGACGGGGGCGGCGCACGGGACGGCGCCGCTCACGGGAGAGGGGCGGAAGAGGGCGGAAGAGGGCGGAAGAGGGCGGGACCCCAGGACGGGGCCCGCCCTCTCCCGCGTTCTCAGGTGCCGGCGCAGTACCGCATCAGATGATCGTGGTTGGCCTCGTACTGGTCGTGGATCACGTCGTTGTCGATCTTCAGCAGGGTCTCGTCATTGGAACGCAGCGCCTGCCACGAGTAGTTGTGGCTGCCCGTCCAGACGATCTTCCGGTCGGCGACACCGTCGTACGTACCCTTCACCAGCAGGTACTTGGAGTGCAGCCCGATCTTCGGCGCCCCGTTCGTGGGCGGGTTCTCCCAGCACTCCACGCGCTGGGTGAGCTTGCCCGAGACGATGGAGGTGACGGTCCTGCCGAGCGACGGTACGCCGACGCCCCCGCCGTTCGGATTGCCGTCGCCCGCCAGATACACCAGGCAGCCCGCGTTCTTCATGGCCACGAGCTTGCTCGCGATCTGGTCGCGGTAGAAGAGGTTCGCCGCCATCCGCACCTCGGAGTGGTGCGTGGACGAGCAGGCGACCTTGTCGAGGACGAGCTTGACGGTGTCGGTGGCCGGGTCCTTCCGGTAGTCCGTGCCGGAGGTCTCCCGGCGCGGGAAGAAGTACGTCTTGTACGCGGGGTCGGTCGCGCTGGACGGCGTCCGGTAGTACGTCGCGAGACCCGCGCCCGAGGCGCCGTACCTCAGCTGGTCGGAGAAGTACGCCGCGTAGTTGTCGTAGAGACCGGGGTCGGCGATCGTCACGGCGTTGTTGAACAGATCCGTGCGCTGGGTGCCGGTCATATTGGCCGAGGTCTGCACGACGACGTTCTCCACGCCTCCGGTGCGGGAGAAGAGGAAGAACTTGTTGTGGTTGATCGCGCGGCTGCCGATGGCGCGGTTGCCGACGCACGAGCGGGTCGAGGGACAGGACATCACCCAGGACGGCCGGGTTCGGTCGGTGCCGAGGCCCGCCGCGAGGTTCTCGTACTCACCCCCGGCGGTGACCGTCGCGTGCGATTTGTGGTCCAGGATCGCCCGGACGGCGACGCCGCGTTCCTTGGCGGCGATCAGGGCCTCGCGGACGCTGTCGTCGGTGAAGGTGTACAGGGACACGGTGATCGAGCTGCCCGCGGCGGCGCCGCCGACCAGCGAGACGACATGGTTCCTGATCCTGTCCCGCTGGGCGGGGGTGCCCGCGGGGTCGTTGAAGATCGCGCCGGTGGTGACCGGGGCGGCGGGCGCCCCGGCCGCTAAGAGAGACTGCGACGAGGCTTCGGGCTCGGCCTTGGACGGGGATTCCGCCTCGGACGGGGCATGGAACTCGGACCCGTCGTCCCCGTCGGCCCACGCGGCGTCAGGGACGGCCACGACGGACATCAGGGCGACGGCCAGGCCCAACAGCCGGATTCTGCGGTGGCGATGGCGGTGCACACCGGCCTCCTGTTCGGTTTCGGCTCAGGGAGCGCGTGTCGGGAGCACGTACCGCGGGCACGGAAAACGGAGCCGCCGGGCAGGGATGTGCCCGGCGGCTCCGTCATTCGGGCCCGGACGGCAGAACGTACCAACTCCCCCGCCGTCATCCGGGCCTACTCACCTCTTTGTCACCCGCACGATGTCCCGCGTCAGCCGCCCCACACGCGCGCTCGCGCCGGCATCCCGGAGGCACCGCTCTCCGGGGTCCTCACGGCCAGGATCTGGTTGACGCCGATCTTGTTCCGCTCGAAGGAGAGCGCGGACGCCGCCATGTAGAGGCGCCAGACGCGGGCGCGTCCGGCGGAAGTACCGCGTACGGCCTCGGCCCAGTGGTCCTCCAGGTTGGCCACCCAGCGGCGCAGGGTCAGGGCGTAGTGCTCCCGGATCGACTCGACGTCGCGGACCTCGAAGCCCGCCTCCTCCAGCGTGGCGACCGTCCTGCCGAGCGGCGCGAGCTCGCCGTCCGGGAAGACGTACGCGTCGATGAACTCGTCGATGCGGTACTTGCTCTCGTCCTGCTCGGGCCGGCGGGCGATCTGGTGGTTGAGCAGCCGGCCGCCCGGCTTGAGCAGGGCGTACAGATCGTCGGCGTACTCGCGGTACTTGACCGAGCCCACGTGCTCGGCCATCCCGATGGACGAGATCGCGTCGTACGGTCCGTCCCTGACGTCCCGGTAGTCCTGGACCCGCAGCTCGATCCGGTCGGTGAGACCCTCCTCGGCGACGCGCTTGCGCGCGTAGGCGGCCTGCTCCCGCGAGAGGGTGACACCGGTGACGCGAACGCCGTACTCGCGGGCGGCGTGGATGGCCATCGAGCCCCAGCCGCAGCCGACATCGAGCAGCCGGTCGCCCTCCTTGAGGCCGAGCTTGCGGCAGATCAGATCGAGCTTGTCGCGCTGTGCGTCCTCAAGGGTGAAGCCGTCGCCGTCCCCGTCGCCCCAGTAGGCGCACGAGTAGACCATCGAGGGGCCGAGCACCAGCTCGTAGAAGTCATTGCCCACGTCGTAGTGGTGGCTGATCGCCGCCCTGTCGCGGCGCTTGGTGTGCAGCGCGCCGTGCCGCCGCCGGATCTCCTCGGCGGGCGGGGCGGGCGGCGGCCAGGGGCCCGCGATCTGTACGAGGCCGCGCGCGACGGCCCGCATACGGGGGTCGAGTACGGGATGCGGCTCGTCCTTGGTGTCGGCGCCGCGCTCCCAGATGAGCCCGGCGAGGAGTCCCAGGGCCTCGAAGAGATCGCCCTTCACATCGATCTCCCCGGCCACCCAGGCGCGCGCGAGCCCCAGTTCGCCGGGTTTCCACAGCAGGCGACGCAGGGCACGACGGTTACGGATGATCAGGGTCGGCGCGTCCGGGGGACCCGATTCGCTGCCGTCCCAGGCACGGATACGGACCGGGAGCGGGGCCCCCAGCAACTCTTCGGCAAGAGTGGTCAGCCGCAGTGCGGCGTCGGCCATGGCGTACACCTCCGTCATGAGGAATACCGGAAATGCTCAACACCACGTAAACACCGGTCGGGTGTGGTCGCAGTCCCGGCGACGCGCAATGAGACGGCAAAATACCTGCATCTACCACGCACTTTGGGGTGGATGTGCGCCCTTTGCACCCCCGGGCCGGGGAGGCCCACCGCGCCCGGGGCACACGAAAGGGCCGCCCGCACCACGGATGGCGGACGGCCCTTTCGGGGTTCGGCGCGGCGGCGTCAGGAAGCCTTCGCCTTCTCCGGCGCGGACGGCGCCACGGCTGCCGCCGGGGTCGGCTTGGCCGCCTCGTAGAACTCCTCGCGCGGCGTCTCCATGGCACCGAGCGAGACGACCTCGCGCTTGAGGAACATCGCGAGCGTCCAGTCGGCGAAGACCCGGATCTTGCGGTTCCAGGTCGGCATGGCCATGCCGTGGTAGCTACGGTGCATGTACCAGGCCAGCCGGCCCTTGAGCTTGATCTTCATCTTGCCCATGACGACCATCGCGACGCCCTTGTGCAGACCGAGACCGGCGACCGCACCCTTGTTGGCGTGGCTGTACTCCTTCTGCGGGAAGCCCCGCATACCGGAGATCACGTTGTCGCCGAGGACCTTCGCCTGCCGCAGCGCGTGCTGCGCGTTCGGCGGGCACCAGGCGTTCGGGTTGCCGGCCTTGCGGCCGATGACATCCGGGACCTGGGCGTTGTCGCCGGCGGCCCAGATGTAGTCGGTGCCCTGCACCTGGAGCTTCTCGCTGGTGTCCACATGGCCCCGGGGGCCGAGCGGCAGACCGTAGCGGGCGAGCGCCGGGTTCGGCTTGACGCCGGCCGTCCACACGATGGTGTTGGAGTCGACCTCAAGGCCGTTGTTGAGCATGACGTGGCCGTCCACGCAGGAGTCCATGCCGGTCTTCAGATAGACCTCGACACCACGGCTCTCCAGGTGCTCCTTGCCCCAGGCGCCCAGCTTCGGGCCGACCTCGGGAAGGATCTTGTCGGCGACGTCGACGAGGAGGAAGCGCATGTCCTCGCGCTTCACGTTCGTGTAGTACTTGGCCGCGTCGCGCGCCAGGTCCTCGACCTCACCGACGGTCTCCGCACCGGCGAAGCCGCCGCCCACGAAGACGAAGGTCAACGCCTTGCGGCGGACCTCCTCGTCGGTGGTCGAGTCGGCCTTGTCGAGCTGCTCAAGTACGTGATTGCGCAGCCCGATGGCCTCCTCGATGCCCTTCATACCGATGCCCTGCTCGGCGAGGCCGGGGATCGGGAAGGTACGGGAGACGGCGCCGAGCGCGACGACGAGGTAGTCGAAGGGCAGCTCATAGGCTTCGCCGACGAGCGGCGCGACCGTGGCGACCTTGCGGTCCTGGTCAATGGTCGTGACCCGGCCGGTGAGCACCTCAGCCTTGGGCAGCACGCGTCGCAGCGGGACGACGACATGCCGAGGCGAAATGCTGCCGGCGGCGGCTTCGGGGAGGAAGGGCTGGTACGTCATGTACGAGCGAGGGTCGACGACCGTGACGGTCGCCTCCCCGTAGCGCATCTTCTTCAGAATGCGACGAGCTGCGTACAGGCCTACGTACCCACCGCCTACAACGAGGATCCTGGGACGCTCCGTGGTGCTCATGCCATCGAGTATCCACCCCTCTCAGGGGGGTGGCTCGTGAGCCCCTTCACAAGGTCAGGGCCCCCTAGTGCTACACTGCGCGGCCCGCGTGATCGACATCATGGTCCACAGGGGGAACCAGACGGCGGGTTTAGTCGTTGCCCACCCCTTGTGAGCTGGCCCTCAGCACTCAACCAGGGGTGAACCGCCCCGCCCCATTCATACGCGCGTAACGTGCCCGGAACCGCCCGGTATAAGGGCGCGGGGGCCCCTTGGGGCTAACAGACCGCCATCAGGAACAGCCCCGCCACTCCACAGGACCGATTTCCTTGTGAAGAAGTTCACGAACTTTCTCGCGGAGTCGTGGCGACTGCCCTTCAGGGGGTCTCCAAGGGCCGGGCGGACGGGTACGACGGGGAAGGCCGATTCGTTCGCACCGGGAGCGAGGTGGTGTTCACTCTTCGCCGACGGGCGGGGATGAGCGACGAGGACTTCCAACGCGACGCGGACGCGGTACTGGCCGACCTCACCACGCTCAAGCAGGTGATGGAGCGCGCATAGCGCTTCCCTCGTCTCCACCCGGGCCGTGCGGGGCGCGGTGTCGGTCATTTGTCGGGGGTGCCGGTTCCGATGTCGGTCGTCTGTCGGCCGAGGGCTGAAGCCTTGCCGGAGATCCTGCTGGGCACCCATCCAGCAGGCGTGCGACAGACAAGGAATCGACATGATCACTGGCGTCACGATCATCGGCGCCGGACTCGGCGGCCTCACGCTCGCCCGCGTCCTGCACGTCCACGGCATCCCGGCCACGGTCTACGAGGCGGAGACCTCACCGACGGCACGCGCACAGGGCGGGATGCTCGACATCCACGACCACAACGGCCAACTGGCCGTCCGGGCGGCCGACCTGATGGAGGAGTTCCGCGGCATCGTCCTGGAGGGCCGCGAGGCGCTACGGATCCTCGACCGGGACGGGATCGTCCAGTTCGACCAGGCCGACGACGGCACGGGCGGACGCCCCGAGGTGCAGCGCGGCGAGCTGCGGCAGATCCTGCTCGACTCGCTCCCGGCCGGCACCGTCCGGTGGGGCCACAAGGTCAGCGGCGTCCGCGCCCTCGGCGAGGGCCGCCACGAGGTGACCTTCGCCGACGGCGGCACCGTCGTCACGAACCTGCTGGTCGGCGCGGACGGCGCGTGGTCACGGGTCCGGCCGCTGCTCTCCGACGCCATCCCCGAGTACTCCGGCATGTCGTTCGTCGAGACCTACCTGTTCGACGCCGACACCCGGCACCCCGCTGCCGCGAAGGCGGTCGGCGACGGGACGATGTTCGCACTCGATTCGAGTGAGACGCAGATCGCGGCTCACCGGGAGAAGGGCGAGACCCTCCACACCTACGTCATGCTGTACAGGCCCGAGGACTGGTTCGCCGCGATCGACTTCACCGACCCCACCGCGACCGCCACACGGGTCGCCCAGGAGTTCGACGGCTGGGCCCCGGAGCTCACCGCCCTGATCACCGACAGCGACACCGCACCGGTCCTGCGCCCCCACTACACGCTGCCGGTCGGGCACCGGTGGGACCGAATGCCGGGGGTGACCCTGGTCGGCGACGCCGCCCACCTCATACCCCCGAACGGCGAAGGCGCCAACCTGGCCATGCTGGACGGCGCCGAACTGGGCAAGGCCCTCGCGGCGCACCCCGGCGACATCGAGGCCGCTCTCACGGAATACGAGCAGGCGATGTTCCCTCGCAGTACCGAGGTCGCCGAAGCCGAGGCCGAGACCTCTGCCCACGGCACACTTGAGGACATGATCAACTTCTTCGCCCAGAACGAGCAGCCGGTATGAGCCGTCGGTCGGGGGACGGGGACGGGGTCGGGGGCGGGGGCGGGGTGCGCGGGAGTGGAGTGGGGTGGCCCGGCACCGGCTCAGCGAGCTGATGTGGGTGGGTAGCTGGGATTCATGCCCCGCTGGTGGCGGTTCGACTTCGGGTGTGGGTGAGGGCCGAGGGGTATCCGGGGTGGGCCGGGGCCGGTCATGGCAGGTGGGGGCCGCCCCTAGGTTTCAGTTTCGCGGTTCCGGGTCGGGCGTCAAGGGCGCTCCTACGTCGCGTCGGCTACGCCGATTCCGCTTCGCTCCACCCTGGACACCCAACCCTCCACCGCAAGTGCAGCTTTGAGGGGGGCGGCCCCGGGGGAGGGGTCCCCGGAGAAGCACCCATGTGCGGAGGGTTCGTTCCCGGCCTCGGCTCGGTGGGTGGTCTGCGCAGCAGTGGAATGGGGCGGCCCGGCCCCGGCAAAGCGACTGACGGCATGTGGGAGGCCGGGAATCATGCCCCGCTGGTGGCGGTGTGTGGGTGGTGGGGTGGCTGTGACTTGGGAGGCGCCGATTGGGCGGGGCAGAGGAGGTGATGTGTCGTGGGGACGACTTAACCGAACCCAGGACGCATCACCCGCCGGAGCACTCCCCAAAGCCCTTTCCAAAGTGGGACATTGGGGGCAGGTGACAGGCTCGCCGCCTCGGCTGACAGGTGCAGGCGTCAATGGACTGTCACCAGCGGGGCATGAGTCCCAACACCTCACCCACATCAGCCCGCTGAGCCGGGGCCGGGCCGCCCCACTCCACTCCCGCGCGCCCCGCAGGGCCCACCGGGCTGAAAGCCGGGAACGAACCCCCGGAACAAGCGAGCTTCCCCGGGGACCCCTCCCCCGGGCCGCCCCCCTCAAAGCTGCACTTGCGGTGGAGGGTTGGGTGTCAAGGGTGGGCGTAGCCCATCGGCTTGCCGACGCGACGAAGGAGCGCCCTTGACACCCAATCCGCAACCGCGAAACTGAAACCTAGGGGCGGCCCCCACCCGAGACCACACGTCCTGGGTGAGCCCGACTACCCCTCGGTCCTCACCCGCACCCGACAACCAACCGCCACCAGCGGGGCATGAATCCCGGCTCCCCACATGCCGTCAGTCGCTTTGCCGGTGCCGGGCCACCCCACTCCACTCCCGCGCGCCCCGCAAGGCCCACCCACCCGAGGCCGGCAACCGGCCCCCGGAACAACCGAGCTTCCCCGGCGACCCCTCGCTCACAGCCGGCTCAGCATGGCCGCCACCACAATCACCCAGAGGCTCGCGCCGATCGTGACCGCGATGGCGGCGACGCGCGTCATTCGCGTTCCCTCGCACCCGGCGGCGGATAGCCGAAGATCCGCTCATACAGAGCCGCTTCGTCCGGCTCCTGGTAGGCGAACAGCGCTTCCCAGCGCTTGTACTCCCGGTGGGCACGCCGCCGACGTGGGCTGACCACCCGTACGGCGACTGAGAGCGTGCCCCTGAACCAGCGCCACGCGCGCTTCACACTCCACCCCTGCTGCTCCACTTGTTACGTTCCGCCACCCGCGCCCTGAGTTGTTCGGGCGACCCACCGGCGGGCTCGTCGCCGCGAGGGGCCTGCCCCTCCCCCTCCACGCCGAGCGGCTCCTTCCACACAAGGAGCGCGCCGTCCGCGCCGAACGTTTCGATCAGCAGGGACAGCAGCCGTCGCGCGTCGCTAGTCGCCATCGGACAACCGCCGCATCAGTCCGGCCTCAACTTCGCGCACCAGCGCGGGGGTTGCTGTCGCGTACCCGTCGCGCGGCACCCACTCGGGGACGAGTCGCCAGAAGTCCTCGTCGGTCTCTTCGGTCGGATCCACCACGTCGCACCCTTCTTACGATTAGTTACGAACCGTGTTCAGAGTGCGACGAGTCGCGCTAGCTTGGGAAGTGCCTCACCGTCCGACCTGCGCGTTGGGCGCTCTGGTCTGCCTTCGAGCGCCTGACCTGCATGAAAACGGTGGGTGGCTGTCATTCCCAAGCCAGTGGTCAAGGGGGATCCTTGTGACAGGGCAACACGGCGTTTACAGCACGGCCAGCAACCCGCGCCGGGCATTCGGTGAGGCGTTGCGTAACGCCCGCAAGCAGCGGAAAGCAGGCAGGCTCTCGCAATCTGACCTGGGGAGGTTGTCACATACGTCAAAATCCACCATCAGCCGCATCGAAGCCGGAGTTCCGCCGATCGCCAGCCATTTGCCCGCGCTGTTCGATCAGATCTTTGAGACGGACGGATACTTCAAGCGGCTGTACGAAGAGGTGGTCAATCAGTCCTTCCCGGCTCTGTTCCGTCGCCGCATGGCCATGGAACGTCAAGCCACAGCCATCTTCGAGTGGTCACCCACTCTCATCCCCGGCCTCTTTCAGACTGCCGAGTACGCCCGTCGACTGTTCCGCTCCAGCAATCCACGGGCGACCGACGAAGAGCTCGCAGGCATGGCAAGAGCGCGACTCGCTCGGCAGGAACTTCTACGGGGTGACGCGCCGCCGACCGTTCGCGTTGTGCTCTGTGAATCTGTAATCCGCCGTCGCTTCGGGAGTCGCGACATGATGCGTGAGCAACTGGCAGTACTCCTTGGGCACGGCGAACGGCACACCACACGCCTTCAAGTACTGCCGCTCGACGCGGAGGCGCATCTCCTCATGGATGGACCGATCACACTCCTGACAGCGCCAAACCATATGACTGCGGTCTGCGTTGAGGCATTCCGTACGTCGAGCATCCACGAAGATCAAGAACATGTCCGGCCGGCGATGAGTGCCTGCGATGATCTGACCAGCGAGGCGCTCTCGGCACGGGAGAGCGCTGCCGTCATCAGAAAGCACATGGAGTCACTTTGAATCTCAACCCCACGCCCACTGTGTGGGTCAAGTCGAGCTATACCAGCGGCGAAGGCGGCAACTGCGTCGAATGGTCCCCCTCCCACGCCCACTCCCACAACCTCGTCCCCATCCGCGACAGCAAAGCCCCCCACCTCCCCCACCTCACCGTCACCCCCCGCGCCTGGACCGACTTCGTAGCCTTCGCCACCACTCACGCCACCGCCTACGCAGACGCCGGCCAGTAGCGGATCTCCAGCATCGTGCACCCCGTCTCCGTCCGGTACGGCCCGTGCGGCATCCCCGGTGGCCGCGACGCGAAGTAACCCGCCGTGAACGTCGCGCCCAGCGTCAGGTCGTGCAGTTCGCCATCGAGGAGGTAGACCTCTTCGTAGTACTCGTGCCGGATGACCCCCGCCTCGGAGGTGTCCAGCCCCGGCGCCCAGCGGGCGAGACGAGTCAACTCACCCGCGTCGCCCGGGGCCGCGCTGAGCACCCGTTCCGTCACGCCCGGGTGCCCGTCGACGTCCTGCCACGGCAGGTCCGCCGCGTCGAGGAACTCATGCATGTCCTTCATCCGTGCCCTCCGCTCCCTCACTCGTCTGTGAACTCAACGGTTCTCCTCGAAGTAGCGAGGCGTGTCAACGCAGCACGTCGATTGCCCGCACGATCAGCGCACGGGCGCCTGCCCCGTACACCGCCATACTCCGCAGCGTCTCGAACGCCTTCGTGTACAGAGCGATCTCGCTCGGCTGTGTGTGCGTCACTCGGGCCGAGATCAGCTCGACTGAGACGAGGGTGTCGTCGTACATGTGGAACAGCTCCTGCGGGAAGAGGCTCCTGGCCGGCGTAGCGCTCGGAATGATGCCCAGTGACACCGCTGGAAGGGCCCCCGCCGTGAGCAGGTAGCCGAGTTGGGCCGCCATGGCGTCGTGGTCCCCCAACTGGTGGTAGAGCGCGGACTCTTCGATGACGAGGACAAAGCGGTGTCCGGCCTTGTTGATGATCTCCGAACGCGCGACTCGCGCCACGGCGGCCTGCTTCGCATCATCCGGGACATCGAGCAAACGGGCACTGCCGCTGAGGAGAGCACGCGCGTAACCCTCCGTCTGCAACAGCCCCGGAATGAGGTTCGGCGAGTAGACCCGAAACAGCTCGGTCGACTCGTACAGTCGCACATAGCTGTCTTGCAGGTGCCGAAGCCCGGCGCGTACCTGGCGTTGCCACTCGACGAACTGGGACTCCGCGTTGAGGGACTGCGCGATGATGTCCGGGGCCTGATTCACCGCGTCACAGGCCTTGCACCACCGTCGGATGTCGTCCGGGGAAGGCGGAGTCCGCGCGTTCTCGATGCGCGACGTCTTCGGATGGGTCCAGCCACAGCGCGCGGCCAGCTCACCGCCCGTGAGCCCCGCCTCGGCTCGGAGAACTCGCAGCCGGCCGGCGACGCGCTCGCGGGCAGCCTGTGCTGAGGACGAAGGGGATTCGGGCATGAGCCGGCCTGATGACCTTTGGGCTAGTTGATCGTGTAGTTCTCATGGGGCACGGCGCGCTCCCACACCGCGTCGAAGGCATCGGCACACAGCCTCGCCGTCGCAGGATCGTCGCTCATCTCCCCGCCCGCCGATGCCCCGTTTCCGGTGAAGTGGTTCCAGCGGATCAGCCGCCCGTCGATGAGCCAGAAGTCGTTGCCGGGCAAGGCCACATCAGAGGCTCGACGGCGCGCCAGCCATCGAACCTGCTCGCCTGCCTCCAGGTTGACGGGCGTTCCCGCGTGCTCGTAGCGGATGTAGTCGCTGACCGGTTCGGAGACGACGCGGACCCGGCGAACCACGACACCGCGCGTCACCGTGCGTCGGATCAACTCGACCCACGGCCCCCAGTAGGGAGAGCCGGGGTCGATGTCGCGTTGCCCCGTCGCTTTCCAGCGCGCGAAATCGCCGGCCTCGCTGTCCACCCCGTACGCGTCGCGCATTTCCAGATGACAGGCCGTCTGCTGTGCTCCGTCGAGGAGTTCAGCGAAGCTCGGTACCTTCTGCGACATCACACGCCTTCCTCAAGAACGGCACCATGCGAGCCGGAATCCGGATGACTGCCTCGTGATCGGGGATGCCCGTCGCGTGTCCTGGCAGCTCGAACACAGAGCACTCCGCTTCGAGTTCCGGCCCTGGCTTCCATCCCTGAATGATCAGTTCACTCGTACTTTCGTCGACCCACACGGTCGGGCTCTCCCCCGTACCGGTGTTGGGGTCGATGCCGATGAACCGTAGTTTCATCGCCGCCTCCGGCGCTCTTGGCGTGCACGGATGTGCACAACAATCGCCCTCCGAAGGTTCCGCGTCAAGGACATCATTCAGCCGAAGGACAGAAGGGCTGTGGGAACGCGTCGGCGTGAACATCGCTGCACATCGCTGGAAGCAGTGAGCATCACCTCTCTACCGTCAAGGTCTGACCATCAAGGGAAGTGAGTCCATGGAACAGTTCGAGCGCGCCCGGCTGGACGCCTACTTCGCGCGCGTCGCCGACGACTTCGCCCCGACCGAACGCCCGTCGTCCTTCCTGATCACTCATCTACTGCCCGAGCGTCCATCGTTCGTACAGGCAGTGGGAAGGAGCAGCGCCTTACGGGCCGTACTGCCCAAGCCGAAGTCCATCGCCCCGGCCGCACTGCGCGAGGTCGAGAGGACGACCCCGTGCGACTGTCTGACGCGCGACCTGTTCGAAGACGCGGACGCCGCAGTCGAGTACATCGAGTCGCGCGCGGCCGGCGAGGACGTCGTTCTACTGGATGTCGGCGGCTACTTCGCCCCCTCGCTCGACGCCCTGGGCGACCGCTTCTCCGGGCGTATCGTCGGCATCGTCGAAGACACCGAGAACGGTCACCGCCGTTACGCCGATCGCGACAAGCTGCCCTGCCCCGTGATCTCCGTCGCGCGCAGCCCGTTGAAGGACCCCGAGGACTTCCTCGTCGGGCAGTCCGTCGTGTTCTCCACCGAAGCCCTCATGCGTGGCCGCGGCGACATCCCGCACGGCCGCCCCGCGCTCGTGATCGGCTTCGGCAAGCTCGGTTCGAGCATCGCCCGCCTGCTCCACGCCAAGGGCGTACAGGTCACCGTGCACGACGTCGACCCTGTCCGGCGGACACACGCGCTCTCGCAAGGCTTCGCAGTGGCGCGGGATCGTGACGCCGCCCTGCGCGGCGCGGGCCTGGTCCTCTGCGCGACCGGCGCGGTGTCGCTGCGCGGCGAGGACTTTTCGAGCCTGCGTAACGGTGCCTATGTCGCGACGGTGACCTCATCCGAGGACGAACTCGACCTCGCCGCACTGCCCAGGGTCTACCAGCGGGCACCCCAAGGCGATCACGTCACGCGCTACTCAACGACCGGCCACTACTTCTACCTGCTCAACGAAGGTAACGCCGTCAACTTCCTGCACGGCGCCTCTGTCGGGCCCTTCATCTTCCTCGTGCAGGCCGAAATCCTCGCCGGAATCCGGATGCTCACCCGCGGCGACCTCGGACCCGGTATGCACGAGGTGGGCGCCGACGATCGGGCGACCATCGCGGCCACGTGGCTCAGCTACTTCAACCGATAAAGGACAGGAGCGCCCCATGCCGATCACGGCACAGCACGTGCGTGAGACGGTCATCGCCTACCTCACCGAACACCCTGACGAGAAGGACAGCCTGTCCGCCCTCGTCCGGACCCTCGACCGGGCAGGCGACACGATCGCCTCGCGCAAGGAGTTCCGGGGTCACGTCACGGCCGCCGCCGCACTGCTCCGCCCCGACGGCCGCGTACTCACCGTCGAGCACCGCGTGCTGGGTAAGTGGCTGCTGCCCGGCGGGCACGTCGAGGAGAACGACACGACGCTCGTCGCCGCCGCGTTGCGCGAGTTGGAGGAAGAAACGGGGATCGCTCCCGACCACGTCGAGCCGGACAGTGGCCTGCCTCTTCACATCGAGGTGCATTCGATCCCGGCGAACCCGGAGAAGGCGGAGCCGCGGCATCTTCACTTCGATTTCCGGTTCTTGTTCCGCACGACAACCGACAGGGTCGAACTGCGGGAGGAGGAGGTCACGGCGTACTCGTGGCAGTTCGCCGACGCGCTGACGGCCGAGCCTCTGCGCTCCCGCATCGTGATCGCCACAAGGTAGCGTCGGCCGCCGGAAACAGCCCGGCCCCGGTACCGCGGAGATACCGGGGCCGCTGTGGGTCAGAGCATCACCGCAGGTTCAGTCGCGCTTTCCGGCGGCATGGATCTCTTCCGCCGCCGCCCACGCGATCCCGTCCAGGATGTCGTGTTCGCTGACCACGACCTCCTGGGCCCCGGTCCGTTCCATGATCGCGAGGAGTACGAGGGCGCCCGCGCCGATGACGTCCACCCGGCCCGGGTGCATGACGGGGATCGCGGCGCGTTCCGCGTGTGTGGCGTGGAGCAGGCGGGTGACGATCCGCTGGACCTGGTCGTATGAGATCCGGGAGTGGTGGATCGCGGCGGAGTCGTACTCGGACAGGCCGAGCGCGATCGCGGCGACCGTGGTCACGGAACCGGCCAGGCCGACCAGGGTGCGGGCCTCGCGCAGGGGGACCGTCTGTTCGGCCAGGTCGAGGGCCGCCTCGATGTCGGCGCGGATCGCGGCGATCTCCGTATCGGTGGGCGGGTCGCTGACGACGCCGTCCCGTACGAGGTGGCGCTCGGTCAGCCGTACGCAGCCGATGTCCACGGAGCGTGCCGCGCGTACGTGATCGTCGCCGACGACGAACTCGGTCGAGCCGCCGCCGATGTCCACGACCAGGTAGCTGTCCCCGTCGGCCGGGCCCAGTTCCTTCGTCGCGCCGGTGAAGGAGAAGGCCGCCTCCTGGTCGCCGGTGATCACCTCGGGCTCCACGCCCAGAATGTCCAGGACCCCGCTGACGAACTCGTCGCGGTTCTCGGCGTCGCGCGAGGCGGAGGTGGCGACGAAGCGGACGCGCTCGGCGCCGTGTTCCTTGATGACGGCGGCGTACTCCCGGCAGGCGGCGAAGGTACGTTCCAGCGCCTCCGGGGCGAGCCGGCCCGTCCTGTCCACGCCCTGGCCCAGGCGGACGATCTTCATCCGGCGGTCGAGGTCGACCAGTTCACCCGTCTCGCCCGCGCCGGAGGCGCTGTCGGACACAGTGGCGTCGGCGACGAGCAGCCGGATCGAGTTCGTACCGCAGTCGATGGCGGCGACCCTGGTCATGCCCTGTCCCCCTCGTCGTCGGACGGACCGGATACGCACGGTGTCACGCACGGGCCCTTCGCCCACCACTCCGGCAGCATCGCGATCGCCTCGTCGCCCAGCGGGTTCACTCCGGGCCCCGCCGCCAGCGAGTGGCCGACCAGGACGTGCAGGCACTTCACCCGGTCCGGCATGCCGCCGGCGCTCGGGAAGCCCTCCAGGACCTCGATGGCGTCACGGCGGGCGATGTAGTCCTCGTGGGCCGCGCGGTACGCGGCGGCCAGCTCGGGGTCGGTCGCGAGGCGCTCCGTCATCTCCTTCATGACGCCGTTCGCCTCCAGCGTGCCGATGGCCGAGGCCGCGCGCGGGCAGGTGAGGTAGTACGTCGTCGGGAAGGGGGTGCCGTCGGGGAGCCGGGGGGCGGTCTCGACCACGTCCGGCTGACCGCAGGGGCAGCGGTGCGCGATGGCGCGCAGTCCGCGCGGCGGGCGGCCTAGCTGTTCTTTGAATGCCGCGACGTCCGCGTCGGTGGGTTCCGTGCGTTCGGTCTGCGGAGGGGGCGTGTCCATGCCTGCCTATGTAGGTTCTGCGGTTCTCGGGTGTTCTGTGGTTCTCGGGTGTTCTGTGGTGCTGAGTGTTCTGTCGTTCTCGGGCCGAGCGTGTTCTGTTCTGCTCTGTCCGGCTGTCCCCGGCCGTCCCCGACTATCTGTCCTGACGGTCCGCGTTGTCCACGCCGTCCAGCACATTCGAGTACCAGGGGCGGTCCGTCGCCCCCCGCTCCTCGCGGCGCTGCTCGCGCACCTCCGGGTCGATCACGGTGTAGCCGGTCTCCCCCGGCATCACGTAATGCAGATGCTCCCGGGCCAGCCGCTGGATATACGCGTCGTCCTGGAGCCGCGCCTTCTCGTCGCGCAACTCCTCGACCCGTAGCTTCGCCTCGCGGGTCAGCCGCTCCTGGTCGGCGATCTCGTTCCGCTGCGACACGTACTGCCGCATCGGATACGCGAGCGCCACCACCAGTGTGCACACGACCAGGGCGAGGAAAGCGGCCCGGCCGGTGAGCCGGGAGCGGCGGTCCTGCCTGCGGTTCTGCGAGCGGTAGACCCGGGCGGCCGTCTGCTCGCCGAGCAGTCGCAGCCTGGTCGCGGTGGAGAACCGGTCCCGGTTCCCGGCCATGGCTCGCCTCCCCTTTTACGTCCCCTGTTGTACGTACGTCCCCGGACACGGTACGGGACCGCGACCGGGGACGTACGGACGACGGGCGGAGCCGCCCCTCGCCCTCGTACCGACAGGATCAGGAAGAACGCATCCTATTAATTGTTCGCGGAGCGCATCCTCTTAATGGTTCGCGGAGCGAAACCGCGGGAACGCGCTGCGGCCCGCGTACACCGCCGCGTCGTCGAGGATCTCCTCGATGCGCAGCAGCTGGTTGTACTTGGCGACGCGCTCGGAGCGGGCCGGGGCGCCGGTCTTGATCTGGCCGCAGTTGGTGGCGACGGCGAGGTCGGCGATGGTGACGTCCTCGGTCTCACCGGAGCGGTGGGACATCATGCACTTGAAGCCGTTGCGCTGGGCCAGCTCGACGGCGTCCAGGGTCTCGGTCAGCGAACCGATCTGGTTGACCTTGACGAGCAGAGCGTTGGCCGAGCCCTCCTCGATGCCGCGGGCGAGGCGCTCGGGGTTGGTGACGAACAGGTCGTCGCCGACGATCTGGACCTTGGTGCCGAGCTTGTCCGTGAGGACCTTCCAGCCGGCCCAGTCGTCCTCGAAGAGCGGGTCCTCGATGGAGACGAGCGGGTACGAGGCGACGAGCTCCTCGTAGTACTCGGTCATCTCGGCGGCCGAGCGCGACTTGCCCTCGAACTCGTACGAGCCGTCCTTGTAGAACTCGGACGCGGCGACGTCGAGCGCGAGCGCGATGTCGCGGCCGGGGACGTAACCGGCCTCCTTGATCGCTTCGAGGATGAGGTCGAGCGCGGCGCGGTTGGACTCCAGGTTCGGCGCGAAGCCGCCCTCGTCGCCGAGACCGGTGGACAGGCCCTTCTGCTTCAGGACCTTCTTGAGGGTGTGGTAGACCTCGGCGCCCCAGCGCAGGGCCTCGGAGAAGGACTCCGCGCCGATCGGGGCGATCATGAACTCCTGGATGTCCACGTTGGAGTCGGCGTGCGAGCCGCCGTTCAGGATGTTCATCATCGGAACGGGCAGCAGGTGCGCGTTCGGGCCGCCGAGGTAGCGGAAGAGCGGGAGGTCCGAGGCCTCGGAGGCGGCGTGCGCGACGGCGAGGGAGACGCCGAGGATGGCGTTGGCGCCGAGCGACGACTTGTCCGGGGTGGCGTCCAGGTCGAACATCGCCTGGTCGATCAGGCGCTGCTCGGTGGCGTCGTACCCGACCAGCTCCGGGCCGATCTGCTCGATGACGGCGAGGACGGCCTTCTCGACACCCTTGCCCTGGTAGCGGTTCTGGTCACCGTCGCGGAGCTCAAGGGCCTCGAACGCACCGGTGGAGGCACCGGAGGGGACAGCAGCACGACCCGTGCTGCCGTCGTCGAGGCCGACCTCGACCTCGACCGTGGGGTTGCCTCGGGAGTCGAGGATTTCCCGGGCTACGACGACGTCGATGGACGGCACGAGCATCTCCTTCTGGGATGTGACGCTTGGAGTGCAGGGTCTCATTGGCCTTGCGACACGAGACTATCCGGCGCGGGGTGATCGGTCGGCCGGTGCCCGCCACCTAAGACGAAATGAGGCCCGATTCCCCCACGCCGGGGCCATGGCCGCCGGAAGGCGGGCCACAGCCGGAACCCCGGCCCGGCGCGTACGGGGGAATACGCGCCCGGCCGGGGCGGTCTCGGGTGGGGACGGTCTCCGGTGCGGCCCGGACGAGGCCGGGTGGGTCAGCTCAGGGGCTCAGGGGCTCAGAGGGGAGCCGTGGCCCGCAGAGGCCCTCAGCTCAGGTGGAGCTGCTGGCCCGGGTAGATCACGTCGGCGTCGCTGACGATGTCCTTGTTCAGGTCGAACAGCTTCTGCCAGCCGCCCTCGACGTCCTCGGCCTTGGCAATCTTGGAGAGGGAGTCGCCGGACTTGACCTTGTACTCGCCGTCACCCTTCTTGATCGTGGCGGGACGGCTCTCGCCGCGCGAGGCCGGCTGGGCCGCGCCGCGCGCGGTCTCCTGCTGCTTCGGCTGCGCCTGCTGCTGCTTGGGGGCCTGCCGCTGGGTCGGCTGCGACTGCTTCTGGGCGGGCTGGGCGGGCTGGGTGCTCTGAGTGGCGGAGCCACCGTCGTACGCGGCCCTGGACAGGCCCACGCCGCAGTTCGGCCACGCGCCCTTGCCCTGGCCGGCGAGGACCTTCTCGGCGACGGCTATCTGCTGGGACTTGCTGGCCTGGTCGGCGCGGGCGGCGTACGCGGTACCGCCGTAGGCGGCCCAGGTGGACGGCGTGAACTGAAGGCCGCCGTAGAAGCCGTTGGCCGTGTTGATCGACCAGTTGCCTCCGGACTCGCACTGCGCGACCTTGTCCCACTCGGCGGCGGTCGCGGCGGAGGCCGAGGTCGCACCGATCAGCGGGGCGGCGACGGCGGCACCGGTGACCCCGGCGAGCGTGGCATAGCGGACGGCCTTCGACGGGCGGCGGTGCTTGCCCTTGCTGGAACGCAGCAGCATGGAACATCTCCCTCACCGACGCCTACGAGGTCAGCTGTCGGGTTCGGGCCAAGTGAGTTGCCCGGCCGTGTGCTCTGTCGCACACGACTTCACCCCAAGCCGGTCCTCGGCCGTCTCTCGACGGCCGGAGCCCGGCACGAACCTTGGGTCCCCCGCTCCTGCCTACGGCGCTTGACGCGTCGGTTACTCCCCCCGACCGACGGCAGGATTCGGCGTGACGGTCGACGGGGCCCGCGGTGCGAGCGGTTCAGACCGTAATCACAGGTCCGCCCATTGTTCAAAGGAGAACATCAAGGAAAAATCGCCCTTACCTCCCCCTTGGATGAACCCATTTACGCAGGTGAGAGACGAAACGACCCAACCGCCCGAGCAAAAGGCCCCAGTTGCGGCGAAGAGACCCTTGTCTCACTTTCGCAGAAGTGGACATAGGGTCTCTAACTGCCGCTACTTCACGCCGAGATCAAGGGTCTGGCCAGGCAGGATCAGATCGGGGTCGGCGCCGACAGTCTCCTTGTTCGCCTCATAGATCGCGGACCATCCGCCGGGCACCTCGCGCTCGTCGGCGATGAGCCAAAGGCAGTCGCCCGCCCGGACCGTGTACTCACCATCCGCCGCGTCCGCGCCTTCCGTTTCGCCCGTCGCGCCGTCGGCCGCACCGCCGGTCGCACCGTCCGTCGCGCCATCCGCCGTACCGTCGGCGTTACGTGTCGATCCGTCACCGCGCGAGGCATGACGGCCGGATTCACGCCCTTCGCCCGAATTGCCCGGTACGGAGTCATCCGGGGCGGCATCGCCGCGGTGCTTGCCCTTGGCGGCGCCCTCACCGGACCCGGCGGAGCCGGAGGACTCGGCGGGAGCGGGCTCCCCCGTACCGCCGGAGGCGGGGGTGTCCGGTGTGGCCGAGGAGGCGTCCGAGGGAGAGGCGCCCCCGGTCTTCCCTGACGATTCAGGAGCCGTCTCAGGAGCCGTCCCGGGCTTCGTCTCAGGTTGCGCCCCGGGAGTCGTCTCCGGCGCGGCCTCCGGCGCCGTACCGGGATCCACGCCCGGCGCGGCGCTGCCCGCCGTCAGCCCGGCGACCGCGGCGCAACTGGCCCATGCCCGCGGCCCCTGCGCGTCGAGGATCTTCTCGGCTATCGCGATCTGCTGCGAGCGGCTCGCGAGGTCGGCGCTGGCCGCGTACTCCGCGCCGCCGAAGTCGTCCCAGGTCTCCTGGGAGATCTGGAGTCCGCCGTAGTAGCCGTTGCGGAGGTCCGCGCTCCACATGCCGCCGCTCTCGCAATCGGCGACACGGTCCCAGGTGGAGGCGTCCGCCGCACTGGCACCGGTGGCACCGAGCAGCGGAATGGCGATCGCCGAGCCGGTCACCCCTGCCGCGACGATCAGAGCGGGGGCCTGGCGAGGTCGACGGTGTCGGCCGTTCCCGGAGCGCATGTGATTGCCTTCCGTGTGACTGATGTTTCGACTGGTGCGTGTGGCGGCTGAGTTTTCGAGAACGTAGCGGTACTCGAACTCCTGTCACAAGTCGATGCAGCGGAGATCACGTCAAAGTCACAGTCTTGACGGACCGTCAGAAAAGCTTCAGTCGGACAATGGCGTGAACTGCACCGGAAGCGTGCGCAATCCACGCATGATGAGCCCTCCGCGCCAGCGCAAATCGGCAGGATCTCCCGCAAGCCGCACGTCGGGCAGCCGGGTCAGCAGGGTGCCGAGCGCGGTCTGCCCCTCCACCCGGGCGAGCGGTGCGCCGAGGCAGTAGTGGATGCCGTGTCCGTATCCGAGGTGCTGATTGTCACGCCGGGAGAGGTCGAGCGTGTCCGGATCCGTGAAGCGCTCGGGGTCACGGTCGGCGGCGGCGAGGACGACCAGGACCGGATCACCCGCCGCGATCCGCTGTCCGCCGAGCGTCAGTGGCTCGGTCGCGTACCGCCAGGTGGCCAGCTCCACGGGACCGTCGTACCGGAGCAGTTCCTCGACCCCCGTCGCGAGCAGGCCGGTCTCCCCCGCTCCGAGCGAGCGCTGGAGCAGCGCACGCTGCTCGGGGTGGCGCAGCAGCGCGAACATGCCGTTGCCGATGAGGTTCACGGTCGTCTCGAAACCGGCGAACAGGATGATGAAGGCCATCGCCGCGGCCTCGTTCTCGGTGAGATGTTCCCCGTGGTCGCCGGCCCGGATGAGTCCGGAGATCAGATCGTCGCCGGGGTCGGCCCTCTTGCGGTGGATGAGGTCGGCGAGATAGCCCCGTATCTTCTTGACGGCGCGCCCGACTCCGCCCCGCGGGCCGCCCGCGTGCCCCGGTTTCGAATGTCGCAGCATCATGCCCGCCCAGTCGCGGAAGTCGTCCTGGTCCTCGCGCGGCACCCCGAGCAGATCGCAGATCGCGTAGATGGGGAGCGGGAACGCGAAGTCATGGATCAGGTCCGCCTCACCCTTCGCGGCGAAGCCGTCGATGAGCCGGTCGGTCAACTCCTGCACTTGCGGCGCGAATTCGGCCACGCGGCGGGGCGTGAACGCCTTGGACACGAGCCGGCGCAGCCGGGTGTGGTCGGGCGGATCGATATTGAGCAGATGTGTCATCAGCTCCGCCTTGCGCTCGCCGGGTATGCCCGTCTTCCCCTTGGCGTGCGCGGGCTCGGCGTGATGCGCGGGGTTCTTGGAGAGCCGAGCGTCGGCGAGTGCCTGCCTGGCGTCCACGTACCGCGTCACGAGCCATGCCTCGACGCCACTGGGCAGCGTGGTCCTGTGCACGGGCGAGTGCTCGCGCAGCCAGGCGTAGGCGGGATACGGATCGGTGGCGAACTCCCAGGTGAACAGCGCGGGAGCGGGTGCGGCCGGGGATATGACGGCGGGCTGGTGGTGCATCCCCCGACAGTAACCCTCGGCAGTAACCGCCCCCTTCACCCGGCCGCCGCCCGGCCGCCGGGAGGGGCCGGGCGGCGGCGCCGTACCGCCCGCGGCGGCCGTACGGCTATCCGGCGTGGCCCTCGGCCGTGCGGATCGCGTCCCTGTATACGCGGGCCGCCGCGCGCAGTGCCGCCTCCGGGTCGACGCCGGCCTCTTCCGCTCGTACCGCCAGTGCCAGCAGTTCGTAGCCGACGCCCTCGGCCTTCGGGAGCGGAACGTCGAGGCCGGCCGTGCGGGTGCGGCCCGCGAGTTTCGCGGCGAGGGCCAGGCCGGGCTGGCCCAGGGGGACTCCGTCGGTGACCGAGTCGCGCTGCTTCTCGACCGCTTTCATCCGGAGCCAGTGGGTCTTGACGTCCTCGGGGGTCTCGGCGGTCTCGTCGCCGAAGACATGGGGGTGGCGGTGGATGAGCTTCTCCACGATCGTGCCGGCGACGTCGTCGATGGAGAACGGTCCCTCGTCGTCCGCACCCTCCTCCGCCGCGGAGCGCTCCTCCGCGATACGGGCGTGGAAGACGACCTGGAGCAGTACGTCCCCCAGCTCCTCGCGCAGCTCGTCGGCGTCGCCCTCCTCGATCGCCTCGACGAGTTCGTACGCCTCCTCGATGGCGTACTTGGCGAGCCCCTGGTGCGTCCGGGTCGATGACCACGGGCACTCGACGCGGATCCGGTCCATGACCTGGACGAGGTCGAGCAGCCGGGCGCCCGGCAGGTCGTACGAGCCGGGCAGCAGCTCCAGGTCGGGCATCCGGACCCGGCCCGAGCCCGCCAGCCGCGCCAGGCCGTCGGTCAGCCGGGCGTCGGTCCCGTCGCCCTCGCTGGAGGGGATGACCACGACCGTACGGCCGTCCGCGCAGGCGTCGACCAGCTCCCGCGCGGTGGGCGCGGCCTGCTCGACGGCGACGCCCGCCTCGCGCAGATAGGGCAGCTGCGGATGGCCGGCGTCGGCGCACACCACCGCGTCGGCGGAGTGCAGCAGCTGCCAGGCGGGCCAGGACAGCAGCCCGGGGGCGACCCGGTGGCTGGCGGTCAGCAGGACGATACGGCCGGGGGTGGCGGAAGCTTCGTCTGTCACCTCTCGAACCTACCTCCGGCCGCCGGCCGCCCCGCTCGCGGGCCGAAGCCGGGCGGCTCTCCCCTGCCGACGGATCAGGCGCCCGCCGGCTGCTCCTGCTCCGGCGCCTCGCTGGTGAGCTGGGTGATCCACGGCGTCTTGGCCTCGCCCAGCCTGACCTGCTTGTTGTCCCAGCTGCCGTAGCGCGGATTGACGTCGATACCGAGCTTCTCGGAGGTCTTCGTCAGCTCGGCGAGGACCGTCTGCTGGCCCTGCGGTGTCGTGGTGTTGGCGCCGAGCGCCACGGCCAGCTTGGTCAGCAGCACCTCGCGGCGGATCGCCGACTCGATCTGGTCGGCGGAGAGAGCGCCCTGCTGGAGCAGCATCGCGGCGAACTGCTCCTCACCTCCGGACTGGGCGGCGGCCTGCTGCCGGGTGGTCTGGATCTCCTTGCGGCTGATCGTGACCCCGGCGTTGTCGGCGGCCTTCTCCAGCACCCGGTCGAAGATCATGCTGTTCAGCTTGGCCTGGCTGAGCTGCCCGGTGTTCTTGATCAGCTGCTCGGCCTCCGGCGCGCTCCGCTGCGCGTCCCGTACGTCCCGTACCTGGGCCTGGAGCGCGGACACCTCGATCCGTTGCCCGCCGACGACGGCCGCCGCTCCGGGGTGGGCTTCGTTGCCGCAGGCGGTGAGGAGTGGGGCCGCGGCGAGAAGCGCGACGGAGACGGAGAGCGCGGTGCGACGACGGCGGTGCAAAGGGGGCCTCCCGGCGTGATTGTGCGGCGATGCACAAGGCCTTGCAGAGATCGATGGTAGGCAGTGGACGTGGTCTGGGCCACTGGTTCGACCAACGATTCACGGGCGGATCGGGATGCGCGCGCGTGGCGGGCGAGCGGGTGGCGCGGGTCCCGGCACACCGCTCAGTCCCGTGGCAGACGCTTTCCCGCCCTCGCGGCCACCGCCGACCGGAACGCCTCGAACCGGTCCGTATCGGGGTCCACGAACTCCAGAATGTCCAGCGCCGTCTCCGTGTCACCCGAGACGGCCTCGCGGTAGAGAAGCCAGATACCCTCGCGCGCCGCCTCGCCGCACTCCTCCTCCAGCTCCGGCTCGCCCGCCTCGCTCTCGCTGAGATGCGACTCACCGGTCACGAGCTGCCAGAGCGTGGTCAGGAGGTGGCCTCTGACGAACGACGGCAGATCCTCGGTGAGCGCCGCCAGGATCACGGGCACGGCGTGCGGGGCCACCTGGAACAGCATCGACTGCTCTTCCAGGTGTCCCGCGAGGCCGTGGCCGACCGTCTCCTCGGCACTCCGGGCCTCAAGGAGCCGGGTGAAGGTCTCCGGGAGGTGCGCTCCCGACTCCCGGCATCCGCAGCGGAGGCCGGCCCAGTCGTGGCGGGCCAGCTCGATGAGCGACGCTCTCATCCCGCCCCGCCGATCATCCAGGGTCCCTTGGGGTCGTAGAGCACCCCGGGGACGAAGTTGTCGGGTGAGTAGTTCCCCTGGCAGACGACACAGATCTCCTTCTCCTGGAGCACCTTCCCCAGTCCGTCGCCGATGTCCTCGCGCCGGACCGCCCGGGTGAAGATCACGTCGTCGGCCCCCCAGCCGGTCGCGTCGAGAATGTTGGGTTCCGCACAGCTTCCGTTCCCCGAGCAGCCTACTGCGATGTCGCCCGTCTGCCGGTGCACAGCGGCTGTGTACGTCCGTGACTTCGCCTTGCCCGTGGCGCCGCGAGCGGCCTCGTCCCGCAGTGCCGTCGCGTCGGAGATCCGCTCGTCCATGTCCCAGTTGCCCTGGGCCCGGTGGACGCTCACCGTGGGCTGGAACTTGCCCTTGAGGCCTCTGGTGCCCTTGCCCGCCGCGCAGTTGTGGACCAGGGCGGTCGACGGGCCCGCCGCCACGTAGAAGGTGTGCGCCCTGTCGACGCTCAGGTTGTGGACCGTCGCCTGCTGCGTCCACGCCTGGACCGTCTCGACCTGGACCCAGCTGCCGTTGCCCGTCCTGAGCCACTGGCCCGGCTTCAGTTCGCCGGCCTTCTGCCACTTCTTCAGATCCGGGATCCAGAAGGAGTGGCCCTCCGTCGCCGTGATCGTGTCCGTCGCGTCGCCCTTGGATCCGTCCGTGTCGACCGTGAGCTTGACCAGGTTCTTCAGGCCCTTGCCCTCGATCGTCTCGGTGACCTCCTGTGCGGAGGTCTTCCCGGTCGTCGGGTCCGTCGCCGTGACCTTGTCGCCGGCCTCCACGTCCTCGATCGGTTTTCTGGTGCCGTCGGCCATCACCACGTCCGTGCCGGGCAGGAAGCTGTTCCCGGTCAGGTCGGCGGCGAGCTGTAGGCACGACACGGCCGAATCCACCGTCTCGGCCACCTCGCCGATCTTGTCGGCCGCCTTCGCGATGTCGTCCGCGTACTTCACGGCCTTCATGCCCATGCGTCCGGCCTTCGCCGCCCGGACCGCGCCCGCGCCCACTCCGCCCAGGGCCAGGCCGCCCACCGTGGCGACGGCCCAGGCGCAGGCCTCCATGTCGCCCTTGGTGACGCAGTTCTTGATGTCGTTGAAGCCGGTGACCTCTCCGACGACATTGCCGACCGTCTTCACGCCCTCCCAGACCGCCGGGGCGACCTCGATCGCGTAGTCGACCGCCGCCGAGACGGACTCGACCACGATGCCGATCTGCTCCACCGCCGCGTCGCGGATGGCGTTCGTGACCTTGGCGACGTCCGCGATGACATCGCGGGTGGCCGAGACGATGATCGCCGGGAGGTTGGGGTTGGCCGTGACGATCGCGTGGGCCACCGCCATCAGCGGTTTCGCCGCCGCCACGATGTCCGGGATCGGGTTGTGCTTGGCCACATACGCGGCGACCGACTTGGCCTTACGGGTGACGGCCTCCCGGGCCGCACGGTACTGGCGTTGGGCCTCCGCCGCTTTCTGTCTGGCCCAGTCGGCCGTCGAGGAGGCCGCCGAGCTGATCTTGCTGCCGACCCATCTCGTCACACTGGCGACGGCGTTGACGACCGTCTTCAGGCCCGACTTCTCGTACACCCAGCTCGCCGCGCGGCCCAGGGCCTTCGTGGCGATCTTCAGTGCGGAGAGCGGATGGCGCACGGTGTAGACCGCGGCCTTCCACACCGTCTTGGCCGCCTTGGCGACGAACTTCCCCGCCTTGCTGTTCTTGACCTTGTTCCAGGTCTTCTTGCACCAGCCGCAGCTGGGCCAGTTGCCGTCCGGGTCAGTGAAGTCCAGTGGCGAACCGGCGCCGTACGTATAGCGGTTGGCGAGGATCGAGGCGCCCGAGGCGTAGGTGTAGGCGTCGCGCGAGTCGAAGGTGCCCGTGCCCGGGTCGTACCAGCGCGCGCCCATATTGACCTGGTCGGTCTCCGGGTCGGTCCAGTCCCCCTGGAAGCCCGCGCTGCCCGCCTCGTCGGACGCCCCCGCCGTGCCGATCGTCGCGCCGAAGGGGTCGTACGCCGTCGAGGACGCCAGGGTCGTCTGCGCACCGTTCGTCGACGACATGCCGCCGACCACATCGCCGTGCTTGTCGGTCACGGACAGCTGCGCCGCGCCGCCCTCGGCGACCGAGAGCAGTTCGTCCGCCGCCCCGCGGCCGTAGGTGGCCGAGTTGTCCTTGACCGGGTCGGGGGCGAATCCGGCGTAGGTGAAGTCCACGCCGTTGCGGGTGGCCACCCGGCCCAGACCGTCGTAGGTGTACGCCGTCCCGGACTCGCCCGCCTTCGTCATCCGGTCGAACGCGTCGAAGGCGAACTCCTCCGTCAGCCCCGAGCTGGTACGGGAGGCGAGGGTGCCGCGCGCGGTGTAGTCGTAGGTGTAGTCCCCGTCGGACACCAGCCGGTTGCGTTCGTCGAACGTGGCGGTCTTGGCGCCGTTCTTGACGCGGTTGCCGCTGTCGTCCCAGCCGTACTCGGTGGTCGCGCCGTCCGCCGTCCAGGACGTGAGCCGGCCCGCCTGGTCGTAGCCGTAGGTGTTCTCGCCCGCCTTGGCGGTGCCGGTGGTCGTCTTGCCGGTCAGCTGGTCGTTGGTGTCGTAGTCGTAGTCCGTGGACGCGACGGCCGCGCCGCCGCTGCTCCTCACCGTGTCGGTGTCGAGACGGCCCAGGTCGTCATAGGTGTACGCGCGCGACTGCCCGGCGCCGTAGTCGACCCGCTCGACCGCGCCGGCGCCGTCGTAGTCGTAGCTCTGCTGGACGCCCGTCAACGGGTCCTTCGCACCGGCCAGTTGCTGGCGCGCGTAGGTGAAGGTCGCGGTTCCGGCGGCGTCGGTGCGCTCCGTCAGCTGCCCGTCGCCGTTGTAGGTGTACGAGGCGTCGCCCGACGGGCCCTCGGCCTTCAGCAGCAGGCCCCGGTCGTTGTACTCGTATCCGTTGTCGCCCTTGGGGGACGACGCCTTGGTGAGCCGGCCGGCCGCGTCGTAGCCGTAGCGCTTCTCCGCCGTGGTGGCCTCGGCGCCCGCGCCGCTCTCCCGGATCAGATTGCCGGCCTTGTCGTACTCCCGCTCGCGCGTGACCCCGCCCGGCGCGGTCACCTTCACGGCCCGGCCGGTCGCGTCGTACGCCGTCGTCCAGGTGCGGTCGGCGGGCGACGGGTCGCGCGCGGTCGACGGCTCGACGACGGACTCGGGCAGCCCGAGCGTGTTGACGGTGTAGAGGGTGCTGTTGCCGCGGCCGTCGGTGTAGCGGGTGCGGTTGCCGAGCGCGTCGTAGCCGAAGGACGTGGTGATCGATGTGGTGTCCGAGACCGGTTCTGTCTGGCTGGTCAGCCGGTCGAGCGCGTCATAGGCATAGGTCGTGGTGCGGCCCTGCGCGTCGGTCGCGCTGATGAGGTTGCCCGCCGGGTCATAGCCGTAACCGACCTCGCGCAGCTGGCTGTTGGTGGCGTCCAGGTCGGCGTCCCTGACCAGTTGGCCGAGCCCGTCGTACAGCCTCGACGAGGTCCGTCCCTTGCCGTCCGTACGGCGCACCTCGCGCCCGGCGATGTCGTATCCGAACTGGGTGACCACGCCCGCAGCGTCCGTCAGCCGGGTCAGCTGGCCGAGCGCGTCATAGACGAACTGGGTGGCGGCGCCGCTCGGCGCGGTCTGCTTCACCACATTGCCCGCGTCGTCGTAGTCGTTGCGGCTGGTGAAGGAGCCCGGCTGCGGGCGGCGTTCGATCTGGGTGGTGGTGACCGGCCGGTCCATGTCGTCGTAGGTCGTCTCGGCCCGTGCCCCGTTCGGGTCGGTGACCGAGAGCACCTCGCCGGTGCGGGTGTACGTGTACGACCAGCGCGCGCGGTCGTCGCCGGAGCCCGAACCGGTCGGTTCGTCCCTGACCATCAGACGGTTCTGCCGGTCGTACTCGTAGCGCGTCACCCGCCCCAGCGGGTCGGTCGACTCGGTCACATTGCCCAGCGCGTCATAGGTGTTCGTGACGGTCGGGGTGACGGGCGTGCTGGAGCCCGGCGCCGTGTAGCCGGGCGCGGTGGTGGAGACGAGCCGGCCGAGCCGGTCGTAGGCGGAGCGGTTGATCCGGCCGAGGGCGTCCACCGACTCGGTCGCCGCGCCGAAGGTGTCATAGCCGGTGTAGGTGACGGGCCGGGTGGTGACGGGCGCGCCGCCGCCGGACTCCGTGCGTACCTCCGGCGCCTTCGTGGACTGCGGCCGGCCCAGCTCGTCGTAGGTGTACTCGGTGGTCCTGCCGCCCGGGTCGGTCCGGGAGATCGTCAGTCCGCGCTGGTCGTAGCCGTAGGTCGTGGTGCGCGACTCGGCACCGTTCTCGACGGTCTCCTTGATCGCGTTGCCCGCGTCGTCGTACTGGTAGGTGACCGTCTCGGGGTTGGCGCTCACCGGCCACGGCACATTGGAGGCGAGCCCGCTGGAGGCGGAGGTCTTCACATTGCCCGCGAGGTCGTAGGTCAGGGTGGTGCGGCGGGCCACCCCGCTCGGGTCGGAGACCGTCGACTTCGTACGGCCGACCTCGTCATAGGTGTACTGCGTGACGAGCTTGCCGTTGCCCGCCGTCTCGGTGAGGACATTGCCGGCGCCGTCGTAGGTGTTCGCCTCGATGACGAGGTCGCGCTTGGTGCCGTCGGGGTTGTGGAAGTCCTTGAGGGTGATGGACTTGACCAGATCGTCGCCGAAGTACTGGTAGACGACGGTGCGGCCCATCGAGTCGGTGTTCCTGGCGACCCGGCCGCCCATGTCGTACGCGTACGACTCCAGGACCGTGTAGTCGTCGTCCCCGCCGTCGTCCTCCCAGTCGCGCAGCCGTGTCTCGGCCATCATGTTGCGCGCGGTGTAGAGGTAGTCGAAGTGATTGCCGTTGGCGTCCACCATCGAGGTCTTGTTGCCGAAGACGTCGTAGGTGTACGTGGTCTCGCTGCCCTCGGCGTCGGTGACCGTCTCGGGGCGGCCCCGGTCGTCGAGAGCGAAGGTCATCACCCGCGTCGCGTCGCCGCCGAGCAGATCGCTGACCTCGGTGCGCGTCACATTGCCGTCGGCGTCATAGCTGGTGGTCGTCTTCTGCTGGTGCTTGCCCCCGTTGGTGACGACATTGGTGGCGGCCGGGTCGGTGACGGTGGCGACCCGGGAGAGCTTGTCGTAGGTGAAGGTGGTGGTGACCCCGGCCGGCTGGGCGTCCGAGACGGTCGTCTCGGTGAGCTTGCGGCCCAGCGCGTCATAGGTGTACTTCGTGAGCTGGCCGGACGGTTCGGTCAGCTGGGCCAGATCACCGCTCTTGAAGTAGCGGTAGCGGGTGACCTTGCCGAGCGGATCGGTGGTGGTCAGCGGCAGTCCGGTGGCCGTGTTGCCGCCGTCGACCGCCGGTTCCGCGCCGGTGGTGTACGTATGGCGCACGACCCCGCCGTCGGGCGCCGTCTGAGTGAGCAGCGCCCCCTTGTCGTTGTACTGGTACTGCGTGCGGTAGCGGTTGTCGGTGACGCCGGTGGAACGGCCGTCGCGGGTCTCGGAGGGCTGGTCGGCCCGCAGGTCGAAGTCGCCCGTCGCCACCGGATAGGTGGTGTAAGCGGTCTGGCAGTCGTCCTTGGCCCGGCAGGTCGTACGGCGGACCACATTGCCGCGGTCGTCATAGCCGAGGGCGACGGTGTCACCGTTCTCGCTGGTGATCGAGGTCTGGAAGCCCTTGTCGTCGTAGCCGAACGTACGGATGGCCACGCCGTCCGCGGGGTGCCGGATGAAGTCGGGCTCGCTGCCGCCGTCCCCCGGCGGGTTGGTGCAGAAGGCCGGGTCGCCCGGGTCGGGCTTGGTGCAGATCTCGGCCGGCGGCTCCGTCGGCCCCGGGGACGAGGGGGTCGCGGGTTCGCGGGCGCCCAGCGCCATCGGCTCGCCGTAGCGCAGCATCCGCGAGGTCAGGCCGTCGTACTCGTAGAAGTAGGGGGCGTCCATCGGGTCGCGGACCTCGACGGTGCGCCGCAGGTCCTTGTCGTTGCCGAAGACCGCGGGCGTGCCGATCTTCCAGGTGCCGCCGTTGCGGTCGGTGTACTCCTCGACCCGGTCACGGGAGGTGTCGTACTGCACCTCGGTGGCGGTACGGCCCGAGGGCAGCGTGGTGGAGGTGAGCAGATCGGCGGCCCGGCCGCCCTCGCGGTAGTGGCCCGCGACGGCCGCCGCGCCCAGCGGGTGGTGGTAGACGGAGACATCGTCGATGGTGCCGGCGAACGACTTGGCGGCGGCGGTGCCCCAGCCGGGCCAGGACGCCGGGGTGACCGTACGGGCGGCGCCGATCTGGTTGTACGTCAGATCGTTCTGGCTGAGCTGGGCGCCGGTGAGGGTGCCGGAGAGCTTGCCGTCCAGATACAGGTTCTGGGTGGAGCCGGAGACGGAGAGCACGGCGTGGTGCCACTTGCCGTCGTTGACGTTCTTGGTGATGTCGGTGATGGGCGCGGCGGTGCCGGTCCAGAACTGGCCGCGCAGTTTGCCGTCCGTACCGACGTAGAGCAGCGGAGCCCCGCTGGTCGGGGCGGTGCCCCAGGCCTTGTTCTGGTAGCCGACGAGCGGGCCGCCGAGCCCCGACGCGATGGTCTTGAACCAGACCTCGACGGCCGCGTCACGGCTCTTCTTGAGCGTGCCGGAGGGCAGGTCGACCCGGGAGGTGGTGCCGTTGAAGGTGGCGGCGGTGCCGGGGTCGCCGGTGATCCCGCCGGCCGCGCCCAGCGTCACATCGGTGTAGGTGCCGCGGTCCATGCCGAGGTTGACCTCGACGGCGCTGTTGGCGGCCGTGCCCTCCGTCTCGCCGAGCCGCCAGTAGGACTCGGGGCGGGAGTCGAGGACGCTGGTGCGGTAGTGGCTGCCCGCGCCGTAGCCGTAGCGCGTACAGCCGGCCGCCGGGTCGCACACCGAGTCCAGCCGGTCGCCGGTGTAGGTGTAACCCCAGCTCAGCGCGGCTCCGTTGACCGCGTTGGTGGCCACCTTGGTGACATGCGCGCCGGTCCAGGTGAAGGTGAGGGAGCGGCCGGTGCGGGCGTTGACCGCAGTCGAGATCTTCCCGCCGGAGTAGGTGTAGTTGACGACCGCGGAGAACGGGTCGGTGACCTTCACCAGCAGGCCGGACGAGCTGAAGTCGTAGACCGTGCCCGACTTGTCCTGGAGCTTGTACGTCCCGGCCGCGGCGTCCGCGGTCAGTTTGGCGAACCGGCCGGGCGGCGGGGCGAACGTACCGTCCGCGTTCTTGCCGAAGCGGACGTCCTGGCCGTCCGGGTAGCGGATGACGACATTGCCCGTGCCGTCGTCGTCGGGCGTCAGCCGCATGTCGTACCGCGTCGACCAGCCCGCGCCGAAGGCGGCGTCACGCCTCGGGTCCAGGCTGTTGTACGTCCGTACGAGCGTGAGGTCCGGGCCCACCCCGGCCACGGAGGCGTCGATGGCGGCGGTGGTGAAGTTGCCGACGTTCGGGTCGAACTCCTTGCCCTGGGCCTCGGCGAGCCGCGAGGTGATCTCGGGCTGCGGGACGGCCGCCACCAGCGCGACCTGCGCGGTCGGCACCTCGTTCGACGCGTCCTTGACGAAGCCGCGCCACAGATACGTCGTCCCCCACTTCAACCGTCCGGCGGGCACGGCATAGGCGGAGCCCGACTGGTACGCGGAGGTGGTGCAGGCGGTCGGCTTGTTGTCCTTGTCCGCCTCGCAGATCTCGAACTTGTACTGGAGGGCGGAGCCGGGCGGTGCGTCGATGTCGACACCGGCCGCCCACAGCTGCGGGGTGAGGGTCTGCGCCTGGTAACCGTTGGGCGGGAACTGCTCCTTGACCACCGGCGCGATGTCGAAGACCTGGAGGACGAGCCGGCCAGGCGGCACCTGCTCGTCGGTGAAGACCTTGCCGCCCGTGCGGACCATCGTGAAGTCGAGCATGTAGGTGCCCGGCGGCAGCGCCTTGATGGTCGCGTCGAAGGTGATGCGCCCGCCGTGGGCCACCTGCCCGGTGACATCGGCCGCGCGCTGCTGGGTGACGAGCTTGCCCTTGGAGTCGTACGCGCGGTAGGCGAGGTAGTAGCCGCCCGCGGTCCAGGTCTCCGCGCCCTTGTTGGTGACGGTGACCTTGACCTTGCCCGCCTGGTTCTGGAGGACGGGCGGGTCGGGCACCGGCTTGGCGAAGGAGTAGGACGCGTTGTACGGGGAGTGCGTGACGAACAGCTTCGGCGGGTTGGCGGTGGTGTCGCCGGTGAACTTCTTGAATCCGAGCGGGTCGGTGGCCGAAGCGCGCAGCGAGAGACCGTAGTTGGGCTGGCTGCCGTCCACCCAGCGCTGGACCAGGTCACGGCCGGCCTTGCCGAGGTCGAACAGCTCACCGGCGGCGGGGCAGCCGGACTTCGAGGAGCCGACGGCGATATGCCCGTACGCGAAGGACTTGGACGCCAGCGAGCCGCCGACCGAGGGACCGGGGTACGAGCCGCCGGTCGCCGCCGTCCAGGACTGGGTCACGGGGTGGACGGAGACGGAACGGGGCTTGCAGGAGGGCGCGTCGTAGTTCACGACCTGGAGCTGCGCGCCGAAGATCTTGTGGTTCTTGAGCTCGGTGTCGAGGCCGGGGAAGCCGAGATAGGAGGCGGTGGAGCCGGCCGTGCCCTTGCCGACGTGCAGTTCGTTCGACCCCGCGACCGGTCCGTTCTCCGTGACGTACATGGAGCGGGAGGACGCGGTGGTGTCGACGGACGGGTCGACCCGGACGGGGAAGGCACGGGCCGGATCGGTGAGCCAGTCGCGGTCGGCGCTGACCCGCAGGGCCTGACCGCCGTCCCGCGCGATCAGTTCGTAGCGGACGGCGTGGGAGACCACGCCGTTGGCGTCCTCCATGAAGCCGGCCGGGATGACGGCTTTCGTACGCCCCCGGTCGTCGGCGAGTACGACGGAGCCCTCGCCGCCGGTGCCCGCGGTCCCCGGCTTTGCGGTGAGGCCGTTGAGGGTGAGCGGGAAGTCGAAGGCGGTGGGGGCGTCGGTGGAGCGCAGGACGAGCGTCTCCTTGACCCCGCCCGCCCGCGAGTCCAGCCACAGATCGGTCCCGGGCAGGACATCGCGGTAGCTGACGCGGCTGTCCGCCGCGCCGCCTTCCTCTGTCTCCCCCGCACTGCCCTTCGCGCCGGCCGCACCGTCCAGCCCGTACGCGAAGGACTCGCCGGAGGGGAAGGTGACGGCCGCGAGCCGGTCCGCGTCCGCCCGGTCGGCGAGCCGTACGCCCACGGAGTCCGCCGCGCCCGCCCAGCCGCCGTCCGACGCGACCAGCGTGGGGTCGACCGGCCGCCAGGCGCCCGCGCGGTCGCGGAAGTGGAGGGGGGTGGTGGAGAGTTCGGTCGTCTCGGTGCCGTCGGCGTTGGCGTACGTACGGCTGTGCGCGTCGCGCTCGGAGACGATCTCCTCGCTGGTCGCGCGGTCGAAGCCGGTGACGGCGTCGGCGGGGGCGGGCGGCGTGGCGACGGAGGCGGTGTTGTGCCCCGCGGCCGGCTTCCGCACCGACGGCGCGCGCAGCGGGTACTTGGCGCGCAGCGACTGCCCGGTGGTGCGGTTGGTCCCGTCGGCGACCAGATGGTCACGGCCCTCGGCGCTGCCCCAGCGCTGGCCGGGCCCCTTCGCGCCGGGCAGCGGGTCGGGGAAGAGCGGGAACCCCACACCGGCCACCGCCAGGGTGCCGACGGCGACGACGCCGATCGCGGCGAGCGCGATCAACTTGGCCCAGCCCGTGCGGTACAGACGGGCCATCAGGAATGTCCGCACATGCCTTCGGTATGCCGGCACGGTCCCCCCACCGATCCGAGACGAAACGATCAACCAGATGATGAGGAGGATGTGATGGACATGTCGAGACTCGCACGCAGGGTTCACCTACTGGCCTCTTTCGTCGGGGCGTTGTTCACCTGACCGCTACCGCACCGTTCACCCGGCGACGCCTAGCGTCCAGCGCATGACTCTCAATTCGCCCCGAAGAAACGGGCGTTGGACGGCACTCGTCATGGCGGTGGCGGCCACCGCACCCCTGCTGGCCGCGCTTCCCGGCACGGCACACGCGGCGGTGCCGCTCACCTGCAACACCAGTGGCCCGACCTACGCGATCGACTCGGCCGGCAAGCTGCTGCGCCAGGACATGCCGGGGCCGGGCGTCGGCAACGCCCTGCCCACCGCCACCACCATCGACACGGGGTGGTCCGGCTACGGCAGGATGCTGGCCGGTCCCGCGGGCGCGTTCTACGGAATCAAGACGGACGGCCTCTACTACAGCCACCGCGTCAGCGCGACCGCCACCTGGGACGTGCACCACAAGAAGATCAGCACCGGCTTCGCCGAGTTCCGCACGGGCACCAGGACCGACGACATCACCATGGACCGCGGCGGCAACCTCTGGACGTTCCAGCCCTCAAGCGGCGGGCTGCGCTGGTGGCGCTACGACGCCGCCGCCGATGACTTCGTGGCCGACGGCGGCAAGATCGTCGACATGGGATGGGACCGCTACGACGCGATCTACGCCGGTGACAAGGGTGTGCTGTTCGGCCGCGCCGCGTCCGACGGCAAGCTCTACCGCTCCCGCTACGACTACACCAGCCAGCGCTGGCTTGAGCGCCATGTCCTGGTGTCCGCGGCGGACTGGAGCGACACCAAGTACATGAGCTCGTACGGCGGGGACACGCTGTTCCGCGTCAAGGGCAACGGCGAGGTCCGCTACTACCGCTACGACGAGACGCTGGGAAACTTCCCCGTCTACAACAAGCTGGTGGAGAGCAGCGGCTGGGCCGCGTACACCTCGGTGTCCACGACCCCCGACTCCTGCCGCCTCGACTCCAACCACACGCCGGCCTCACCGGCCGTGCCGCTGGAGACCTACAGCCGCGGCTCCGCGATGCGCTCCCCCTCGGGCGCGCTGGAGTACGCGTACACCGACAACATCGGCCGGCTGGTGTACGGCAGGCAGTCCGACCCGTCGGACTTCAACGGCGTCAAGTGGACGACGATCTCAGACAACGAGGCCTTCACCGGGCAGCCGTCCCTCGCCACCCACAGCAACGGCCGCGTCGTGGTGAGCGCGCACAACACCTCGGGCAGCGTCTGGCAGCGCAACCAGACCGCCGTGTCCTCCGAGGACTGGGGCGGCTGGATCAACCTCGGCGGGGCGATGGCGCGGCACGTCGTCACCGGAAAGACCCCGGCCGGGCTGCTGGTCCAGTTCGCCTCGGACGCCGACGGCAAACCCTGGTACCGCATCCAGCAGCGCGCCGACGTGGACTTCATGGGCTGGATGCCGCTCGGGGGCAGCGGCTTCGAGGGGCCGTTCACCGCGGTCACCGTCCGCGACGGGATCCAGCTCTTCGGGCGGAACGCCTCCGGTGTGCTGAGCACGGCGCTGTTCAAGGAGGCCGGCACGCTGTCCGCGTGGACCGCGCTCGGCGCGCAGGGCGTGACCGGTACCCCGGCGGTCGTCGTCTATCCCGGCTACCGTCTGCGGGTCTTCGCCACCGACGGCAACGGTACGGTCGTCACGACCACCCAGTCCGCCGAGGGCGGCGCCTACGGGGAGTGGTCCACCATCGACGGGGTCACCGCGAAGGGCTCGCCCACCGCCGTGATCAGCCCGGTCAACGGGATCACCGAGGTGCTGGTGCTCGGCACGGACGGCACGATCCACAACACCGGTGAGACGCTCCAGGGCACCGGGGTCTGGCGGCCCTGGCAGAAGCCGAGCGATGAGCAGGCGGCCACCGAGCCGACCGCGTTCGAGTACACCGACGCGTCGGGGCCGACCTGGGCCTATATGTTCCGCACGGCGGACAACCAGACCCGGCTGTACCACCTGAACCCGGGCTTCTCGCGCCTGGCGCGGAGCGCTCAGGGCGCGGCCGGCTCCCCGGCCCCGGCCGACGCGCCGGTCTTCACCGGCCGGACCCTGCCGGCCCCGCCGCCGGCGAAGTGACGGCGGGGGCGTCGGCCACGGCAGCGTGGTCGGCGCCCTCCCGGGGGCCGGGCGGTGACATGGCACCCTTCCGCGGGCCCGGCGTTGACCGGTCGCCCTTCCGCAGGCCGGGCTCCGGGCGGAGCATGATGGCGCGGGAGACGACGAAGGTGATCGGGATGGCCCCGGCCGCCGCGATCAGCGGCGCGTACCGGCTGCCGAAGTGCATGACGTCCACCAGCAGATAGACCCCGACGGTGGTGATGATGAAGTTCGCCGCGTTGGTGAGCGGGAACAGCAGGAACTTCCGCCAGGTGGGGCGCGTCCGGTAGGTGAACCAGCTGTTCAGGAAGAACGAGCCGATCATGCTCAGCACGGACGCGACGACATGCGCGGCCACATAGGGCAGCCGGCTCAGCAACAGCAGGTAGAAGGCGTAGTACGTACCCGTGTTCGCCACGCCCACCAGCGCGAACCTGACCATCTGGATCCGGACCGTCATGTGCGTGCGCGCTCCCCCTCGTTACGGCTCCGGCGGAGGCCGCTTCACTCCAGGAGAACAGAAACCCGGGAGAATGTCGCGGAAGGACATCCCGTACGACCTACAGGCAACCGTTCGATGAACAGAGTGAATTGAGGCAGGTTTTCCCGCTTTGTACTGGCATATTCGAGCTTCATGCCAGCCCTGAAGAACGTACGCGGCCGGAGCACCGCGTCCGCCGAACCCGCCGTGCCGGTCGCGCCCGTCGCACCCGCCGCGGCGGCCCTGCCGGCCCTCTCCGCCGCGCTGATCACCCTGGTCTCCGTCTGCGCCGGTGACGCCGTGGCCCGCGTCTTCCCCTTCGGACCGCGGACCCGCAGCGTCAGTGACCTCGGGAATCAGTTCGTACCGTTCCACGCCCAGCTGTGGGACCTGCTGCACGGACGGGCCGAGGGCGGCATCCTGCTCAACTGGCGTTCGGGGTACGGCACCGCCTTCCTGCCCGATCTCGGTACGTATCTGACCAGCCCGTTCGCCGTACTGGTCGGGCTCTTCCCCCGGGACCGGATCGATCTCGCGGTCTACGCGATCACCCTGCTCAAGATGGCCGTGGCGGCTGCCGCCATGACCGTGCTGCTGCTCCGTCTCGCCCGGGGCGCCCGCCACTCGCCGCGGTGGGCGGCGGCGGTGCTGGGCGCCGGGTACGCGCTCTGCGGCTGGTCCATCGCCGAGGCGTCGTACAACCCCATGTGGCTGGACGGCCTCATCGCCTTCCCGCTGCTCTGTCTGGTCGGCGAGTGGGCCCGTACGGCGCGGCGGCCGGTGCTCGGCCCGCTGGTCGTCGCGCTCGCCTGGACCGCCAACTTCTACACCGCCTATATGGCGACCCTCGGGGCCGCGCTGGTGCTCTGTCTGCGGCTGCTGCTGGACGGCGAACGGACCGCACGCGAGCGCGTCCGGTGCCTGGCACGGGCCACCGGCACGGTGCTGCTCGGCATCGGGCTGGCCGCTCCCGTGCTCGTCCCCGTCTTCCTCGGCACCCGGCACGCGTCCCCCGGCTGGACCAAGGAGTTCGTGCCGGTCCCCTGGACGCAGGTGTTCACACGGCTGTTTCCGGCGACGTACGGCTTCTTCACCCCCGCGCTGTTCCTGGGCGCGTGTGTGCTGCTGCCCGCCGCCGCCCTGCTCGCGCACCGCTCGGTGCCGGGGCGCGTACGGGTGGGCTGGGCGGCGCTGGCGGTGGGGGTGGCGCTGTCGTTGCAGTGGGGGCCGACGAGTCTGGCGTGGCACGCCTTCGCGATCCCCAACGGCAGCACCTACCGCCAGACGTTCATACTCGCCGGGATCCTCGTCCTCACCGCCTGGACGGCTATCAGCCATGGCTGGCCCGGCCGGCGCGCCCTGCTCGTGGGTACGGGCGTGCTCGTGGCGGTCGCGCTCGTGGCGACGGCCGGCGGCGTCCCCGACGCCCGGGCGACGGCACTCTTCGGCGGCGGGCTGGCCGCGGCGGTGGCCGGTCTGGCGCTGGCGCGCACACGCGGATACGCCGTGCTCGCCGCGCTGCTGGTGGTGGGCAGCCTGACCGGGCAGGCGGCGGCCACCACCGCCTACGTGGACCGCAAGCGGCTGTCCGCGCTGGACGACTACCCGGCCTGGGGCGCGGACCAGAACGCCAGGGCGGACGCCATCGCGGGGGCCGACGGCTGGCCGCGCTACCGCACGGATCCCGGGCGCGAGCGGATCACCGCCAATGACCCGCTGCTGCTCGGCGGCGAGGGCGGCGGGTACTACAGCAGCCATACGCCCGCCGTACTGACCAGCACGATGGCCGCGCTCGGCGGTGGCTGGACCTCCGGCGGACGGGCGGTGGAGGGCCTGGACAATCCGGTCACCGACGCGATCTTCGCGGTGGGCGCGCGCCTGCGTACCGAGCCGGGGCACGCGCCGGTGGTCGTACGGGCGCCGGCGCCGCCCCTGGTGACCGTACGGCCGAAGACGCGGGACGTTCCGACGGCGGGGGACGTGCCGGAGCCGCGCTATGGGCGTTCACCCTTCCGCAACCAGGAACTCCTGCTCGGCTCCCGGGTCTACAGCCGCGTCCTCACCTCCCCCGGGGCCGACGCCGCCTGCCCGGCGGACACCGAGGTCTTCCTCTTCGCGCCGGGCTACTACGGCAAGGCCCGACTGGGCGACCACCCGCCCGTCGCGCTGACCGGCAGACTGCCCAAGCGCAGGGCGGCGATGGTCTCGCTCGGCACGGCCGGGCGCGCGGACCTCCCGATGACCTTCGACGGCGCACGCCCGCGCGAGTGGAGCGTGGGCTGTCTGGACCGGAAGCGGCTGTCGGCGGCGGTGGACCGGCTGACGGACACGGGCGCCGTCTCGGTGACGGTGACGGACAGCGGCGTACGGGCCGAGGTCCCGGCCGGCAGCGAGGGCCTCGCGGTGCTCGCGGCGCCCCGTATCGCGGGCTGGAGCTGCGACGGCAAGCCCGCCGCCTCCTACCTCGGACTGGTCGCGACACCACTGAACGGATCCCAAACCACCGTGGACTGTTCATTTCGGCCCCCGGGATTGCGGTTGGGCTCCGCGGTGGCGGGCTCGGCCCTGATCGTGCTGGTCAGCGTGGCTTTCCTCACTGCCGCACGTCGTCGCGCCATGCCCGCGTCGCCCCCGCGACACCAACCCTTCATCTATTGAGCACTGGAGTGTGGCCCGCCGTGCCCGTGTCGGAGCGTAGTTTCCGCGCATGGCTTCTCTTCTGAGCAACCGGCTGGCGAAGCGCATTCTGCGGCCGGCCGCCGGTATGGTTGACCGGCGCATCAAGCACTCGCCCCTGCGTACTGATCTGGATGCCCTCAAGCGCGAAGTCGCTGACTTGCGTGCTCAGCAGTACGCGTTCGGCCTGCTGTTCGACCGGACAGGGCGCAGCGGTCACCGGGTGCCCACGCCCGCGCAGATCAACACGCTCGTCAAGCAGATCGCCGAGGTAACGGGCGAGGACGGCGCGCACGCCCGGCGCAACGTGACGATCGCGTACCGCAATGTGATCGCCCTGGAGGCGCTGGCCGTGGGCCGGCTGGCCGGCTCCACCTCGAACGTGTGCGGCAAGCTCGCCACCGTGCCGCTGCTCTCCCCGCCGAACCGCGACGTCCTGGAGATCGGCACGCTGTACGGCCTGTTCTCGGCCACGATGATGCGCATGCTGCACCGGGCCGGTACGGAAGCGCGGCTCACGATCGTCGACCCGCTGGTCGGCAGCCAGCTCCAGCCCGGCGCCAAGCAGTCCGCCGAGCCCACGGGCACGCCGGTGCGGATGGACGTCGTACGCGCCAACCTCGCGCTGGGCGGCCGGTCCGGCGAGGAGGCCCGTATACAGCAGGGCTTCTCCGGCGACCCCGAGGTGCGGGCCGCGGTCTCCGACCGTGAGTACGGCGTGATCGTGGTGGACGGTGACCACTCCGCGGAAGGCGTGCTGGCCGACCTGGAGTGGGTCGAGGAGATCGTGGCACCCGGCGGGATCGTCGTTCTCGACGACTACGGCGACGGCCACTGGCCCGGCGTCCAGGAGGCCACGGACAAGTACCTGGCGAACGGCACGTCGCGACTGGAGATGCTGGGACGCGTCTCGACGTCGGCGTTCCTGCGGGCGCGGGCCGCGTAGGGCCCTCCCCGACACCAACCCGCCCGCCCCCGCCCCTGGGTCTGTCCGACCGAGGGGCGGCGGCGTCGGCGTCGGCGTCGGCGTCGGCAGGAGCCTGATCAGCCGTCCAGCAGTCCGGTCAGCCGTCCAGCAGTCTGATCAGCCGTCCAGCTGTCCGGTCAGCCGCCGCACTGCTGGAGCATCGTCCGCTTGTCCGCCGTGGTCACCGGCATCTCGTACTTGAGCGCGACCTGACCGAAGCGGACCGCGTACGAGCACCGGATCGCCTTGTCCGGCGGAAGCCAGGACGCCGGACCGGAGTCACGCTTGGCCGAGTTGGCACGGCCCTCCACCGGCAGCAGATTCAGCGTGTCGTTCGCCAGCCGGCGGCGCTTCTCCTCGGACCAGCGGGCGGAGCCGAGCTGCCAGCTGTAGGACAGCGGCACCACATGGTCTATCTGGACCTCGCTCGCCCGCTGCTTGCTCCACTCGATGGTCGTGCCGGTGTAGGGGTCGTGCAGCGTCATGGAGGCGACCACACAGTCGGAGCCCGAGCGGAAGCGCAGCTCCTGGCCGTCGCGTCGCAGGAGATCGTTCCGGGTGTCGCAGCCGTTCCGCGCCAGCGGCACCCCGTCCGCCGTGTCCGTCCAGGCGGAGCCGAACTCGTCCCGGTCATAACCGGTCTTGGGCCCCCGCCCGGCGGTGCGTACCCGTTCGATGAGCTGCCGCGCGCTCTCCCGATCGGCCTCGGAACTGATCGCCGCGAGCCCCGGCTTCGTCCCGTCGGGATTCCCGAGCGGCCCGGCACCGTACCCGCCACCGCTCGACGCCGACACGGACGCCGACGCCGACGCCGACGCATCGGGATCGGCGCCCAGCTCCCCCGTACACCCCGTCAGCACCACCGCTGACACCACGGACACCAGGGACACCAGGGGAAGGGCATGGGCCCTTCCCGCACGACGCGTTCGCGCTATTCGTTCCTCAAGACTGCTCACCGCCGCACTCTAGTGCGGGTCGGCGCATCGGCGCGGCGGCGCGTACCGAAGCGCGGCGGTCCGCTACGAGCCCAGGATCGTCGCCAGGAACTCGCCCGTCCACGCCAGCAGTTCGCGTCCCACCACCGGCTTGCCGCCGATCTTCCCGCTCGTCGGACGCGGTACCAGGATCTGGTGCGCCGGCGCCTTGATGACCGTACGGGGATAGAGCCGCTTCAGACGCAACTCCTGCGACTCCCGCAGCTCCACCGGCGCGAACCGGATGTTCGCGCCCTGGAGCACGATCTCGCCCACCCCGCACGCCCGCGCGAGCATCCGCAGCCCCGCCACCAGCAGCAGATTCTCCACCGGCTCCGGGAGCTTGCCGTAGCGGTCGGTCAACTCCTCGCGGACCGCCGCGATGTCCTCCTCCGTATTGGCGGAGGCGATCGCGCGATACGCCTGAAGCCGCAGCCGCTCGCCCGGCGCGTACTCGTGCGGGACATGCGCGTCGACCGGCAGCTCGATCTTGACCTCCAGCGGCGGCGCCTCCTCCACCCCGCCCTCGATGGAGGCGCGGTAGTCCGCGACCGCCTCGCCCACCATCCGTACGTACAGATCGAATCCGACACCCGCGATATGCCCCGACTGCTCGCCGCCGAGCAGATTGCCCGCGCCGCGGATCTCCAGGTCCTTCATCGCGACATACATGCCCGCGCCCATCTCCGTGTGCTGGGCGATCGTCGCGAGCCGCTCATGGGCGGTCTCCGTCAGCGGCTTCTCCGGCGGGTAGAGGAAGTACGCGTAGCCGCGGTCCCGGCCACGCCCCACCCGGCCCCGCAGCTGGTGCAGCTGCGAGAGACCGAAGTTGTCGCCGCGCTCCACGATCAGGGTGTTGGCGTTGGAGATATCGATCCCGGACTCGACGATCGTCGTGGAGACCAGGACGTCGAATCTCTTCTCCCAGAAGTCGACCACGACCTGCTCCAGCGCGCTCTCGCCCATCTGGCCGTGCGCCGTCGCGATCCGCGCCTCGGGGACGATCTCGCGCAGCCGGGCCGCCGCCCGGTCGATCGACTCCACGCGGTTGTGGATATAGAAGACCTGGCCCTCGCGCAGCAGTTCACGCCGGACGGCCGCGCCGATCTGCTTCTGCTCGTACGGGCCGACGAAGGTCAGCACCGGATGGCGCTCCTCCGGCGGCGTGGTGATCGTCGACATCTCGCGGATGCCCGTGACGGCCATTTCGAGCGTACGGGGGATGGGTGTCGCGGACATGGTGAGGACGTCGACATTGGCGCGCAGCTTCTTCAGCTGCTCCTTGTGCTCCACGCCGAACCGCTGCTCCTCGTCCACGATGACCAGCCCCAGATCCTTGAACCTGGTCTCGGACGAGAACAGCCGGTGCGTACCGATGACGATGTCGACCGCGCCCTCCCGCAGGCCCTGGAGCGTCGCCTTCGCCTCCGCGTCCGACTGGAAGCGGGACAGCGCCTTCACGGCGACCGGGAACTGCGCGTACCGCTCGGAGAACGTGCCGAAGTGCTGCTGCACCAGCAGCGTCGTCGGGACGAGGACCGCGACCTGCTTGCCGTCCTGGACGGCCTTGAAGGCGGCCCGTACGGCGATCTCCGTCTTGCCGTAGCCGACGTCGCCGCAGATCAGCCGGTCCATCGGGACCGTCTTCTCCATGTCCTCCTTGACCTCGGCGATGGTGGAGAGCTGGTCGGGCGTCTCCACGTAGGGGAACGCGTCCTCCAGCTCCCGCTGCCAGGGGGTGTCGGGACCGAAGGCATGGCCGGGGGCCGCCATCCGCGCCGAGTAGAGCTTGATCAGGTCGGCGGCGATCTCCTTGACCGCCTTCTTGGCGCGCGCCTTGGTCTTCGTCCAGTCGGCGCCGCCGAGGCGGTGCAGCGTCGGCGCCTCGCCACCCACGTACTTGGTGACCTGTTCCAGCTGGTCGGTGGGGATGTAGAGGCGGTCGCCCGGCTGGCCGCGCTTGGCCGGGGCGTACTCGACGAGCAGATACTCCCGGGTCGCGCCCTGCACCGTGCGCTGCACCATCTCGACATAGCGGCCGACGCCGTGCTGCTCGTGCACGATGTAGTCGCCCGTCTCCAGCGTGAGCGGGTCGATGGTCTTGCGGCGCTTGGCCGGCATCCGGGCGCCGTCCTTGCCCGCCGCCTTCTGGCCGGAGAGATCCGTCTCGGTGAGCACGGCGAGCTTGAGGTCCGGGTCCACGAAGCCGTAGTCGATCGAGCCGCACGCGACATGGACGAGGGACGGGGTGATCTCCTCCAGACCGCGGGCGGTGCGGGCGCCGGGGGTGTCGAGCCTGGCCGGGATGCCCTCGCCGCCGAGGACCTCGACCGTACGGGCCGCCGTGCCATGCCCCTCCGTGACGAAGACCGTACGCCAGCCGTCAGCCAGCCAGCCCTTGGTGTCGGCGAGCGCGCGTGCGGTGTCCCCGCGGTACGACTCCGGGGCGCGCATCCCGAGCGTGATGGCCTCGCCCGAGGCGTCCTCCAGCTCCTCGTCCACGGCGAACGGGGAGACCGACCACCACATCATGCCCAGCTCGCGGGCGTGCTCCCGGATGTCCGCGATGCCCCGCAGCGAGGCCGCGCCGACATCGATCGGGGCCTCGCCGCCGTCGGCGCTCGCCGCCCACGACGCCTGGAGGAACTCCTGGCTCGTCGCCACCAGGTCCGCCGCCCGGGTCCGTACCCGCTCCGGGTCGCAGACCAGCGCCATCGAACCGGCCGGCAGGACGTCGAGCAGCAGCTCCATGTCATCCACGAGGACCGGGGCCAGGGACTCCATGCCCTCGACCGCGATCCCCTCCGCGATCTTGCCGAGCAGCTCGCCCAGCTCCGGATGCAGCTCGGCGAGCGCGGCGGCCCGCTCCCGCACCTCGGGGGTGAGCAGCAGCTCCCGGCAGGGCGGCGCCCACAGTCCGTGTTCCGCCACCTCCAGGGAGCGCTGGTCGGCCACCTTGAAGTAGCGGATCTCCTCGACGTCGTCGCCCCAGAACTCCACCCGCAGGGGGTGCTCCTCGGTGGGCGGGAAGACATCGAGGATGCCGCCGCGCACGGCGAACTCGCCGCGCTTCTCGACCAGCTCGACCCGGGCGTACGCGGCGGCGGCCAGCGCCTCCGTGATCGCGTTCAGATCGGCGCTCTCGCCGCTGCGCAGCGCGACCGGCTCCAGCTCGCCAAGCCCCTTGACCTGCGGCTGGAGCACGGAGCGTACGGGCGAGACCACCACGCTGACCGGGCCGGCCGTGGGGTCGTCCTTCGCCGGGTGCGCGAGCCGGCGCAGCACGGCGAGCCTGCGGCCCACGGTGTCGGAGCGGGGCGAGAGCCGCTCGTGCGGCAGGGTCTCCCACGACGGGTACTCGACGACGGTGTCCGGGTCGAGCAGCGAGCGCAGGGCCGCCGCCAGATCCTCCGCCTCCCGCCCGGTGGCGGTCACGGCCAGCACGGGCCGCCCGGACTCGCGCGCGAGCGCGGCCACCGCGAAGGGCCGCGCCGCGGGCGGTCCGACGAGGTCGATGTGCGGGCGGTGACCATCGGTGGCGGCCTTCACCGCTTCGGCGAGCGCCGGGTCACGTACGACGGCGTCCAGCAGACCGTGCAGGCTCATGAAGGGGGGTTCCATCCAGGTCCGGGATCGAGCGGGCGAACAGCGTGGGCAACGCAAGGGACCCGACACGTCTCACGGGCCGGGGGGTCTCCAGCGTACGACGCCGGTGTGACACCCGGGACCGGAAGCCGACCGGAGCGGTGTCGGTGACGAGAAGTGACAGGAAGTGACGGAAATCAGGAATGACCGAACCCGATTGGTCATTGAAGGAAGCACGGGACGCGGGCCGTGACCGGCACGACGTCCGGATTCCGACGGATGATGGGATGGATCACCATGCCTCTTGAGGGTGAGTACGAGCCCAGCACGATGCCGATGGCGCGCGAGCAGGTCGAGTTGTACGAGAGCTCGGGCGGTACGAAGGGGACGACGCTGAACGGTCTGCCCGTCATCGTCCTCACCACCCGGGGCGCGAAGAGCGGCAAGATCCGCAAGAGCCCGCTGATGCGGGTGGAGCACGAGGGTGTCTACGTGGCGGTCGGCTCCATGGGCGGCGCCCCCAAACACCCGGTCTGGTACCACAACATCACGGCCGATCCCCGAGTGGAACTCCAGGACGGCCCCGTGCGCCAGGACATGATCGCCCGCGAGATCACCGGGGAGGAGAAGACCGTGTGGTGGAACCGCGCGGTCGAGGCGTTCCCGCCGTACGCCGAGTACCAGACGAAGACGGACCGTGAGATCCCCGTCTTCGTCCTGGAGCCGTCACCGACCCCCCACTGACCAATTGCCCTGCCTGTGCCCCGGGCCCGTCCCGGGGCACAGCGCGAGCGCGTGGAGAGCGGTAGCCTCACAGCGGCGGAGTCGGCGGAATCCGATCCGCCAGGTCGCGGAAGACACCCGAGAGAGGTGAGCGCGTGTCCGCCCTCAACTGGCAGAAGTCCTCCTTCAGCGGCGAGGCGAACGGCTGCGTCAACGTCGCCGTGTCCGACGACGGCTCCATCAAGCTCCACGAGAGCGACAAGCCGGACGTCATCGTCACCACCACCCCCGAGAAGCTCCGCGCCTTCATCCTCGGCGTCAAAGCAGGCGAGTTCGACCACTTCGCCGCCGCCCCCGACGCGACCGCCGAGACAGACACCAGCGCCGACGGCTGAATACCCCGCGGCACTGAAACCGTCGTGAAACCGCGCTGAATGCGCCCTGCCGCAATCTCCGGTCCATGACGACACCGACTTCTCGCTCTCTCGCCATCACGGCCAGGGGGCTGCGCAAGGCCTACGGGGACAAGACGGTCCTCGACGGCATCGACCTGACGGTGCCGGCGGGCACGGTCTTCTCCCTGCTCGGTCCGAACGGCGCCGGCAAGACCACCGCCGTCAAGATCCTCTCCACCCTCATCAGCGCCGACGCCGGCGAACTGCACGTCGGGGGCCACGATCTGGCCATCGACCCGCAGGCCGTGCGCGGCGCGATCGGGGTCACCGGGCAGTTCTCCGCCGTCGACGGTCTGATCACCGGCGAGGAGAACATACTCCTCATGGCGGACCTGCACCACCTGTCCAAGCGCGAGGGACGGCGGGTCGCCGCCGAGCTGCTGGAGCGCTTCGACCTCACCGACGCCGCGAAGAAGCCCGCCTCCACCTACTCCGGCGGCATGAGACGCCGCCTCGACCTCGCCATGACGCTGGTCGGCGGTCCGCGGATCATCTTCCTCGACGAGCCGACCACCGGCCTCGACCCGCGCAGCCGCCACACCATGTGGGGCATCATCCGGCGACTCGTCTCCGACGGCGTCAGCGTCTTCCTCACCACCCAGTACCTGGAGGAGGCCGACGAACTCGCCGACCGCATCGCGGTGCTCAGTGACGGCAAGATCGCCGCCGAGGGGAGCGCCGATGAACTCAAGCGGCTCGTCCCCGGCGGACACATCCGGCTCCGCTTCTCCGACCCGGCCGCCTACCGATCCGCCGCCCTCGCGCTGCGCGAGGCCACCCGGGACGACGAGGCACTGACACTGACGATCCCCAGCGACGGCGGCCAGCGCGAGCTGCGCTCTCTTCTCGACCGGCTGGACTCCGCCGGTATCGAGGCCGACGAACTGACCACCCACACCCCCGACCTCGACGACGTCTTCTTCGCCCTGACCGGCCCGGCCCACGTCCCCAACCAGCCCAAGGAGACCGTCCGATGAGCACCCTCTCCCTAGCCGTCCGCGACTCCTCCACCATGCTGCGCCGCAATCTGCTGCACGCGCGGCGCTACCCGTCACTCACTCTGAACCTCTTGCTGACGCCCATCGTCCTGCTGCTGCTCTTCGTCTATGTCTTCGGCGACGTGATGAGCGCGGGCATCGGTGGCGGCGGCGCCGATCGCTCCGACTACATCGCCTATCTCGTCCCGGGCATCCTGCTGATGACCATCGGCGCCACCCCGGCCGGCACCGCGGTGTCCGTCTCCATGGACATGACCGAGGGGATCATCGCCCGCTTCCGTACGATGGCGATCCACCGCGGCTCCGTCATCATCGGGCATGTCGTCGGCAGCGTGCTGCAGTCGCTCGCCGGTGTGGTCGTCGTCGGCGCCGTCGCCGTGGCCATCGGCTTCCGGTCCACGGACGCCACGGCCCTGGAGTGGCTGGCGGCGTTCGGGCTGCTGGCGCTGGTCGCCCTGGCGTTCACCTGGATCGCCGTCGGAATGGGACTGGCCAGCCCGAACCCCGAGGCGGCAAGCAACAACGCGCTGCCGCTGGTCATCCTCCCGCTCATTTCCAGCGCGTTCGTCCCGGTCGAGGCGATGCCGGGGTGGTTCCGGCCGATCGCCGAGTACCAGCCGTTCACCCCGGCCATCGAGACCCTGCGCGGGCTGCTGCTCGGCAGCGAGATCGGCCACAACGGGTGGCTCGCGATCGGCTGGTGCGTCGGCGTGGCCGTGCTCGGCTACTGGTGGTCGACGTCGTTGTTCAGCCGCGATCCGAAGTGACCGGCATGAGCGCCCTGACCGCCGTCCGCAACTCGTCCCGCTCCAGCCCGGCGTACTCCGACACCGCCTCGGCGTACGCCACCCTGTCGGCGTCCTCGGCCGCCTCCCGGGCAAGGGCTCCCGACATCGTCGGCTGGAACTCACGCAGCACCCGCAGCCGTTCGGCCAGCGCGATCATCCGTACCGCCGAGGCGTCGCCGGACGCGAGCCCCGCCCTGCCGAGCGCGTGCAGCACCGTCCCGATCACGGGGAGTTCCATGGACGTGCGGTCCGGGCCGGAGATCAGCCTCGGCAGGAGCCGCCGCAGCCGGTCCACCGGCTCCACGACGAGGTCAAGGCGGCCGGCGTGTGCGTGGGCTGTCACCGCCGCCGACTGGATCTGCAGCGCCCACGGGTCGGTCCAGGGGTCGCCGCCGTGCATCGCACCAGCCTCGGGCAGCCGCTCCACGGCGCCGCGCCACAGGCCGAGCCCGACCTCCGTCAGCCCGCGGGCGAGCGCGATCTCGGCGCGCACACCGAGGTCGGGGCTGTAGAAAACGTCCTGCTGCGACGTGCCGTCGCCCTCCGCCTGCCGCAGCCAGTACTCGGCCTCGTCGGCGTCGCCGCGCTGCAGGCAGGCAAGGGCGAGGCCACTGCGGACGCCGATGTAGTCATGCTCGTCGCCGAGCCGCGGGAGCGCCTTGAGCGCCGCCTTGAGGTATCCGTACGCGGCGTCGCCCCGCCCCGTCTTCAAGCACAGCTCGCTCACCCGGGAGTAGCCCATGACCTGCATGGACGGGTCGTCGATCGGGCCCAGTGCGGCGATCATCCGGCGGGCCGAGGAGAGCGCGCGGTCGATGTCGTGTTCGTACTCCCACACATAGGTGGCCGCGCACTCGGCGATGCCGGCGACCAGTGGCCGCTCGCTGCCGCAGAGCCTGTGCAGCACTTCGTAGTCGGGAGGGAGCATGTCGGGGACCGCGCTCAGCACCACCGCGGTGGCGCGCAGCAGCGTGTCCGGCGGGGCCGGGGGCAGCCGCCGCAGGGTGACGAGCTGGCGTGCGACGTGCGGTCCGTAGTCCATGAACAGGCTCGCCGTGCACAACACGGCCGCGGCCCGGGCCACTTCGACGTACTCGGGCTCGGGGTGGAAGTGCGAGAGCGGCGGGCCGGTCTCCGCGGCGAGGGCGGCCAGGCGGGGGTGGTTGGAGTCGGTGGACCACAGGGCGGCGAGGACGGCGGTGACGGCGGCGGTGGTGGGACCGTCCGTACGGGCCAGGGCCTGCCGCAGGGCCGCCACGAGATTGTCCTGCTCGGCCTTGATCGGCTCCCGGGCGGCCCGCGGTTCCGGTCCGAGGAGCCCACCGTGGTGCGCGACCCCGAAGTCCCGCGCCCAGACGAGGAACCGGCCGACGGCCTCCTCGTCCTCGCCCGCCTCCGCACACCGGGCCGCGCTGAACTCCCGTACGGTCTCCAGCATCCGGAACCGGACGCCGACCGGGGTGTCGGCGACGGTGATCAGCGACTGACCGGCCAGCTGTTCAAGGAGGAACAGCGCGTCCTCGCCGAGGACCCGCTCCGCCGCTTCGCCCGAGAAGCCGCCGGGGAAGACGGACAGGGTGCGCAGCGCCGCCCGGGCGCCGTCCGCGAGCAGGTTCCAGCTCCACTCCACGACCGCGTGCAGCGTGCGGTGGCGCTCCGGCACACCCCGTACCCCGCCGCTCAGCAGCGCGAACCGGTCGCCGAGACGGCGGGCGATCTCCGGTACGGAGAGCACCCGCACCCGCGCCGCGGCCAGCTCCACGGCGAGCGGCAGCCCGTCGAGATGGCGACACAGCTCGGCCACCGCGTCCGGCGGCAGTCGCACACCGGGCCTGGCGGCCCGGGCCCGCTGGGTGAACAACTCGATGGAGGTGTCGAGACCGAGTTCCGGCAGCGCGTACGCCGCCTCCGAGGTCAGGCCGAGGGGGGCCCGGCTGGTGGTGAGCACCCGCAGGTCCTTCGAGGACGAGACGAGGGCCCGCACGAGGTCGGCGGCGCCCCGGACGACCTGTTCGCAGTTGTCCAGGACCAGCAGCGCGGGCCCGGTGCCGAGCACGCCCAGGATGCCGGAGACCGGGTCGGCCGGGACATGGCCGCTCATGGCACCGGGCCGCCCCTCGCCGGCGCCGAGCGCGGAGGCCACCTCCGCGGCCACGTCCTCGTCCGCCGTGACGCCGGCGAGCGGCACGAAATACACCACGCGCTCCTCGGCCCGGCGGCTGACGGCGTGCGCGAGCCGGGTCTTGCCGAGGCCGCCGGGGCCGACGACGGTGACGGCGCGGGAGGAGCGCAACAGCCGCTCCACCGCCGCGATGTCCTCGTCCCGGCCGAGGAGCGGGTTGGGCTCGTGCGGCACGCCGTGCCTGGCGACGGGCGGCTCGCCGCGCAGCAGCTCCTGCTGTACGGCCCTGAGACCGGCGCCCGGATCCGTGCCGAGCTGGTCGCGCAGCTCACGGCGGTACGTCTCGTACCGTGTCAGCGCGGCGGACGGGCCCGCCGTCGCCGCCTCGCCGCGCAGCAGCTCGGCGAGTACTTCCTCGTCGCGCGGATGCGCCGAGGCGGCCATGGCCAGCGGCCCCGCCGCCTCCGCGTGTCGTCCGAGGCGGGCGAGCGCGAGCGCCCGCGTGCGTACGAGCGCGTCGCGGACGGGGGCGCGCTCGGTGCGCAGCGCGGCCACGGGGTCGTCGGTGTCGCCGTCCCCGACTGGAGCGCCCTCCCACAGCGCGAGCCCGGCCTCGGCCTCGGCCAGCGCACCCGCGTGGTCCCCGGCCCTGGCCCGGTCCGCGCCGGCGGCGGCGTGCAGCAGCAGGGCGGCGCTGTCGACCTGGTCCTCGGCGAGCGCGAGCCGGTATCCGGTCGCCGTGCTGACGAGGACGTCGGCGTCCAGCCGCGCCCGCGCCCTGGACACGAGGACCTGCACCGCCTTTCCCGGCCGCTCCGGCAACTCGTCCGGCCACAGCCCCGCCACCAGCCGCTCGGTGCTGCAGCCCGTGCGCAAGTCGGCCGCGAGGAGCGCGAGGAGACCGCGGAGCCGGGGCGCGGTGACCTCATGTCCTCGATAGGCGACACGCGGCAGCAGGGTCAGCTCGATGGTCATCCGTGCACATTAGCCAAGGCCCGGACGCCGGAACCCGCGCCGTGGGCGAACCCCGGTTCAGTTGAGAACGACCACATCCGTGCGGATACGGATCGGGCTGTTCCAGGCGATATTGATCTTGACGGTCACGATTCCGGAGGCGGGGGCGATCCCCGTCACCGTGACGGGCGCGGCGCCGATGAACCGGACCCCGTTGGCGTCGACCTCGGAGGCCGTGACGATGACCGTCGAGTTCGGGTTGATGACGTTCCAGGTGATGGGGAAGTTGACCCAGCCGTTGTACGCGCCCCAGACGACCCAGCCTCGCCACAGATCGGCGATATTGCCGCCGGTGACCGCGAGTCCATCGGCCTGGGCGGCTACCTCTGCATTGGTTTCCGGTGCGTTGAGTGTGGACACAGCGGTCCCTTCTCTCAGGGTGAGCGGGCCCCGGAAGTCGACCGGATCGTCCGATCGAGAGAGCCCGTCGCTCTCAGTGTCCGGTCGACTACATGCCGCTACAACCCCTCGTAAGGGTGAACTCGCCCGACTCTCACCCACTCTGACGGACAACAACCGCGACGCGGTGATAGCGAACTTCGGCCCCGATGGACGTTGGAGGAACGCCCACCGAGGCCGGAGCCTCCACCGTACCGTTCTACTCGGTGGCGATCGCGTTCAGTACGTTCATCCGACCGGCCCGGAAGGCCGGGACCAGGGCGGCGAAGAGTCCGACGAAAGCCGAGGCCACGAAGACCGTCAGGATCGTCGGCCACGGTATCTCCAGGACGCCGAGACCCTCCAGGGCCAGCAGCTTCTGGGCCGAGGTGCCCCAGCCCATACCGAGCCCGAGTCCGAGCAGGGCACCGAAGAGGGCGATGACCACCGACTCCAGCCGGATCATGCGGCGCAGTTGGCGGCGGGAGAGCCCGATCGCCCGCAGCAGACCGATCTCACGGGTCCGCTCCACCACCGACAGCGCCAGGGTGTTCACCACTCCCAGCACCGCGACGATGATCGCGAGCGCCAGCAGGCCGTAGACGATATTGAGGAGTTGGCCTATCTGGTCCTTCAAGTCCTGCTTGAAGTCGGTCTGGTTCTGCACCGTGTACTGCGGGTAGGCCACGAGCGCGTCCTTGAGGGCGGCGTACGCCTCCTTCTCCTTGCCGTCCTCGGCCGCCGCGAACATGATCATGTTCTTGGGCATCTTGTCGGCCGGCACATAGCGCTGGGCTGTCGTGATGTTGGTGTACATCGCGCCCTTGTCGACATTCGCCTTGTCCGAGGTGATCGCCGCTACCGTCAGCTCGGCACTCTTCCCGCCCGGGAAGACGACCGACATCCGGTCACCGACCTTGACGCCGTGCTCCTTCGCGTAGGCGTCGCCCACCGACATCGCGTCCTTGCCGTACGCGGCGGACAGCTCACCCGCGACGGTCTCGCGGCGCAGATCCTGGGCGTAGGTCGGGTCGGCGGCGACGATGCCGTCGGACTCCGTCTTTCCGTCCGGGGCGGTCAGCTTGACGTCGACCCACTTGTACTCGGTGACATGCGCGATGTCCGGCGCCTTCTCCAGCGCCGCCTGCGCCTGCGGCATGATCGGCTGGCCGTTGTCGGACTGGACGATGAAGTCCGCGCCGACCGACTTGTCCAGCTCGTCGGTCGCGGAGGCGACCATCGAGGAACCGACCACCGACAGACAGGCCACCAGCGCCAGCCCGATCATCAGCGCGGCGCCCGTCGCTCCCGTACGCCGCGGATTACGCAGCGCGTTGCGCTCGGCCATCCGGCCGACCGGGCCGAACATCCGCAGCACGACCGCGCTGAGCGCCCGGACCAGACCACCGGCGAGCAGCAGACCGATCACGACGAAGCCGATCAGCGTGCAGACCACGCCCGCCCCGAGGAAGACCGAACCCTCGCCGGCCTCATCGGCCCGCGTCGATATGAGGAGCGCGGCGCCACCGGCCCCGGTGAGCACCAGACCGATGGCCGCCCTGACCCAACCGGCCCGGCCGTCGGCGGGGGTACCCGCGTCACGCAGGGCCGCCATCGGCGAGATCTTCCCGGCCCGACGGGCGGGAATGTACGCGGAGACGACGGTGACGACGACACCGAGCACCAGCCCGATCGCCGGAGTCGTCCACTTCACCGTCAGATCCTGGGTGGACAGATCCATGCCCATGGAGGACATGAGCTCCATCAGACCGACTGCCAGCCCCACCCCGGCGGCGACCCCGGCGATCGAGCCGAAGATCCCCAGCAGCACCGCCTCCAGCAGCACCGAGCGGTTGACCTGCTTACGGCTGGAGCCGAGGGCCCGCATCAGACCGATCTCGCGGGTCCGCTGCGCGACCAGCATCGAGAACGTGTTGACGATCAGGAAGATGCCGACGAGGAAGGCGATCCCGGCGAAGCCGAGCATCGCGTACTTCATCACATCGAGGAAGGAGCCGACATCCGCGCGGTTCGCGTCCGCGGCTTCCTTCTGCGTCTGGAGCTTGTACGCGCCGCCGCCGAGAGAGGCCGCCACATCCTGCTTCAGCACGCTGTTACCGACGCCCTCGGCCGCGGTGACATTGACATGGGTGAACCGGCCGGTGTCCCCGAGCAGTTCACGCTGTGCGGTCGCCGTGTCGAAGAAGATGACCGCCGCACCGGGGTTGGTGACGGTGAACGTGGCGATACCCGAGATCTTCGCCCGGAAGTCACCCGTGACCGCGATGGTGCGCAGTTCGTCACCGATCGCGAGGTGGTGCTTCTCGGCGGTGTCGGCGTCGACCATCACGTCGGTGGGCCCGCGCGGCGCGTGGCCCGAGGTGATCTCCATCGAACGGAGGTCGTTACGCGTCCAGTTGCCGGCGATCGTCGGCGCACCGCTGCTCGCGCCCACGTTCTCGTTGTCGGCGTTCACGACCGTCACGCTCATGCTGCTGACAGCGCCCTCGGCGGACTTCACTCCGTCCGCCGTCCGCACCGTCTCGACGACCGAGGCGGGCAGCGACTCGGGCTTGCCGGTCTGGGACATCTCGTCCGCGCCCTTGGCCGCCTTGGGGCTGACCGTGACATCCGAGGATGTCGCGGCGAAGAGCTTGTCGAACGTCGTGTTCATCGTGTCCGTGAACACCAGGGTGCCGCTGACGAACGCCACCGACAGCAGGACGGCGACCGCGGAGAGCGCCATCCGCCCCTTGTGCGCGAAGAAGTTGCGCATGGAGGTTCTGAACACCGTCATGACGTACGCCCCCGGGCGTCGAAGTCCTTCATGCGGTCGAGCACGGCGTCGGCCGTCGGACGGAACATCTCGTCCACGATCCGGCCGTCGGCGAGATACAGCACCCGGTCCGCGTACGACGCGGCGACCGGGTCGTGCGTGACCATCACGATCGTCTGGCCCAGCTCATCGACCGACCTGCGCAGGAAGCCCAGCACCTCGGCGCCCGCGCGCGAGTCCAGGTTCCCGGTCGGCTCGTCACCGAAGATGATCTCAGGGCGGGCGGCGAGAGCCCTGGCCACCGCGACCCGCTGCTGCTGACCCCCCGACAGCTGGGTCGGCCGGTGCGAGAGCCTGTCGGCCAGGCCCACCGTCTCCACGACCCGCCGGAGCCACGGAGCGTCCGGCTTACGGCCCGCGATGTCCATGGGCAGCGTGATGTTCTCCAGCGCGTTGAGCGTCGGCAGCAGGTTGAACGCCTGGAAGATAAAGCCGATCCGGTCCCGGCGCAGCTGGGTGAGCTTCTTGTCCTTCAGCTTCGTGATCTCGGTCTCGTCCAGAAAGATCTCGCCCGCGGTCACCGTGTCCAGACCCGCCAGGCAGTGCATCAGCGTCGACTTGCCCGAGCCGGACGGGCCCATGATCGCGGTGAACTGCCCGCGGTCGATGTCCACATCGACATGATCGAGCGCCACGACCCGGGTCTCCCCCACGCCGTACGCCTTGACGACCTGCCGCGCTCGCGCCGCGACGGCCGTACGCCCTCCAGTACCCCCGTGCCTGGGAATGGTCACAGCCGTTGTCACGGTAAGTCTCCTATTTCGCTTGACGCACCGAGTGTTCGTCGGGCGGTGTTCTGAGTCTGCTGGTTCCGGGGCCCCGGCGCGCTGGTGCACAGCGCAGTCTTCACCTGGGGTTTTCCCCACCCCTCCGCTGCGGTGAGCCCCCTTCACGAGCTCTCGCCGCAGGAGGACCACGTAGGACCAACGTAAAGAACCGGCCACCGTCCCCTCGTCCTCCGCCGGGACGAACGACCCCTGGCCGGAAGTAAGGAGGAGCCCCTAGGGGACCTCCGCCCCGGGCCCTCTCCCCCGCGCGAGGTCCGGGTGAGAGGGTGTTCCCCTGGAGATACATGCATAGGGAAGGGATCCCGTGAGCGGCGTCGGCGGAAGTACCGAGGACTCCGGACGTACGGAAGCGATACCCGAAACCCAAGCCACGGCCCCACCACCCGGGCCACCATCCGGGCCACCGCCCGGGCCACCCCCGAACCCGTCGGCCGCGCCCTCCGCGCCCTCCGCGCCCAAGCCGCCAGTGCCCTTGCCGTCCGCGGCCACCACCTCCGTACCGCCCGGCAAGGACGGCCCGGCGCGCGGTCGCGGCCCGGTCGTCGCCGCCCTGATGCTCGGCATGGCACTCGCCGCGCTCGACGGCACCATCGTCTCCACGGCCGTCCCGCAGATCGTCGGCGACCTCGGTGGATTCGCCGTCTTCTCCTGGCTGTTCTCCGGCTATCTGCTCGCCGTGACGGTCACCCTGCCCGTGTACGGAAAGCTCTCCGACACCTTCGGCCGCAAGCCCGTCCTGATCGCGGGCATCATCCTCTTCCTCATCGGCTCACTGCTCTGCGCCACCGCCTGGAACATGGCCTCACTGATCGCCTTCCGCGTCGTCCAAGGGCTCGGCGGCGGCGCGCTCCAGGGCACGGTGCAGGTCATCGCCGCCGACCTCTACCCCCTCAAGGAACGCCCCAAGATCCAGGCCAAACTGTCCACGGTCTGGGCCACCTCGTCCGTCGCCGGCCCCGCCCTCGGCGGAGTGCTCGCCGGATACGCGGACTGGCGCTGGATCTTCCTGATCAATCTGCCGGTGGGCGCGGTCGCGCTCTGGCTGGTGGTCAGATATCTGCACGAACCGAACCGGGCCATCGCCACCGCCCGGGCCACCGCCAAAGACAAAGCCGAAGCCAAAGCCCGAGACAAAGCCCAAGCCAAAGCCACCGCCAAAGGCACCGACGGCGCCGGCGCGGCCTCGGACCGGGAGCCGCGCCGCCGTGTCGACTGGGCCGGCGCCCTGGCCGTCTTCGCCACCGGCGCGCTGCTCCTCACCGCCCTCGTCCAGGGCGGCGTCGCCTGGCCCTGGATCTCCGCGCCCTCGTTCGCCTTCCTCGGCGGCAGCGCGGTCCTCGCCGCCGTCACCGTCGTCATCGAACGCCGCGCCACGGACCCGATCATCCCGGGCTGGGTCTGGCGCCGCCGTACCATCGCGGCCGTCAACCTCGCCCTCGGCGCGCTCGGCCTGCTGATGATCGCCCCGACCGTCTTCCTGCCCACGTACGCGCAGTCCGTGCTCGGACTCGGCCCGATAGCCGCCGGCTTCGTCCTCTCCGCCATGACGCTGAGCTGGCCCGTCAGCGCGGCCTTCTCCAACCGCCTCTACAACCGAATCGGGTTCCGGATGACCGCCGTCGTCGGGATCTCCCTCGCCATGCTGGTGCTGCTCGCCTTCCCGCTCCTCCCCTATCCCGGCCAGGCCTGGCAACCCGCGCTGATCATGCTGCTGCTCGGCGCCGCGCTCGGGATCTTCCAACTGCCCCTGATCATCGGGGTGCAGTCGACCGTGGGCTGGTCGGAACGGGGAACGGCCACGGCGTCCATACTGTTCTGCCGCCAGGTCGGCCAGAGCGTGGGCGCCGCCCTGTTCGGGGCGGTGGCCAACGGCGTACTGGCCGCCCGCCTCACCAACGCCCCCACCCCCGGACTCCCCGACGATCTCGACTCCGTCTCCAAAGCCCTGGAGAGCCCGGCCACGCTCACCGCCGAGGCCGCGGACTATCTGCGCCGGGCGATGGACAGCGCGGTGGAGTACGTCTACCTGGGCGCCGCGGGGGCGGCGGCCATCTCCCTGCTGGTGCTCATCTTCGTGGCCCCCCGCCGGTTCCCCGTCCTCAAGGATCCCGAATAGGTACTCCAGGACCGGAACCGGAGTGGGAACTCAAAGCTCCCGAACAGCAGCCCTCGTCACCGCTCCGCCCACATCACCACTCCGCCCTCATCACTCCTCCGCCCTCATCACTCCTCCGCCCTCGTCACCACTCCGCCCACATCACTCCTCCGTCGGCGCACGACCCGTGAGCGCCGCCAAGGTGGTCCGTACGTGCGCCATGTGCGCCCGCATCTCCTCGCACGCCGCCGCGTGCTCCCGCAGCAGCCGCTCCGTCTCGCGCACGACGCCCTCCGCGTCCGCGCGCGCCCGTGCGAGCAGTTCCTCAGCTCGCGCCGCCGCGTCCTCCTGGCCGTGCCGTGCCTGCTCGCCCGCCTCGGAGAAGGCGCGCTGTGCCGCCATCAACTGGAGCTGGGCGTACGCCATGAGCTCGTCGTGCTGGATCCGCGACGCGGCGTCCCGGTCGGCGAACTCACGCTCCGCCGCCGCCAGCTCTTCGCCCTGCTTGTGCTCCTGCTCGTCGATCACACGCTGAGTGCGCCGGCGCACCTCCTTGAGCGCGGCAAGCGATTCCGCACGGAGCGCCGTGACCTCGCGCCGTGCCTCGGCCCTCGCCGCCTCGGCCGCGCCGGTGGCGGCGCGCAGGACCTGCCCGGCGTACGCCTCCGCCTCCGCCCGTACGGCCTCGGCCCGTTGACGCGCTGCCTCACGCAGCTGATCGGCCGCCGCGCGCGCCGTGTCGATGACCGCCTGGGCCTCCTCGCGCGCCTCGGTCCGTAGCGTCTCGTCCTCCTGGTTCGCCAGGGCCAGGATCTGCTGGGCGCGGTGGCCGAGCTCCTCGTACGTCTGCGGCGGCAGCGCCGCCACCCGCTCCCGGAGCTGCCCCGCCTCGCCCTCCATCTCCTTGGCGAGGACGGTGAGCCGCGCCACGCGTTCCCAGGCGTCATCACGGTCCCGGAACAGCGCCGTGACCTCTCGCTCGACCTGCTCGGGGCGGTAGCCACGGCCACGTACGGGCGCGAAGCCATGAGCCGACAACGGTGCGGCAGCCATCCTTGAAGCCCTTCTCCGACACGACACAGAACGCCATCCGGCACAATCCTGCTGGAGCGAGCCGAAGTGCCCATACCACGACACTCCGCCCAACCACCCCGGTCAAGGATGCGGTATCAACCCCGAAAAGGTGGAAACGCGGAAAAACGGAAAAGCGGAACGGCCGGAGCGCCCACCGCGCATCGCGGCGGGCGCCCCGGCCGTCCCTGCGGCCACGCGTCGTCAGAGCGTCAGAGCGTCAGAGCGTCAGAGAAGTCCGTCCCACATCTGCTCCAGCAGCACCGACCACCAGTTCTCCGGCGACGACAGCGCCGCCGGGTCGAGCGCCGAGAGCTGCGCCTGGAAGTCGACGGTCCAACGGCCCGCCTGCTCCGGGTTGAGCCCGAACCTCAGCCGCCACATCCGGCCGAGCAGCGCCAGCGAGCGCGTGAACTCGGGCAGCCCGGTGTTCACGAACTGCGGAGGCACCGACTGCCCGCCGGGACCCGCCTCGACCGGTACGGCCATGATGTGCGCCGTGCCGTACTGGACACACAGCGCGCGGCCGAAGTCCGTGCCCATCACCAGATACGAACCGGCGTCCGGGGCCGACCGCACCTGCCGCTGCGCGGCCAGTTCGGCCAGCGTCGGCACCACCGGCTGGGCGGGCTGCGCCCAGAAGAACGGCCCGACATCGGACGGCAGCCCCGCCCACACCAGCGTGCGCGCCACGATCTCCGGCACACCCTGACGGGACACCGCCCGCTGGTCGAACCGGCAGATGCCCTGTGGACCGAACGCGGCCACGAGCTCCTGCGCGACCCCCTCGGGAGGGATCGGCGGCGCGGGCGGCATCTGCGGCAGCGGCGCACGCACCGGCGCGGGCCGGGCGGGACCGTCCGCGACCTGGTGCAACTCGCCCTGGTGGGTGAGCAGATGCTGCATGCCCTGCTGCCTGCTGGCATGGTCCTGGCCGTACGGGGCGACGCTGGTGATCCGTACCTGCGGCCAGGTCTCCCTGATCATCCGCGCACAGTAGCCGCCGGGCAGCTCGCACGACTCCAGCTCCGTGTGCAGTTCGAGCACCTGCTGCGGCGGCACGTTCATGGCGCGCAGTTCGTGCAGGAACTGCCACTCCGGGTGCGGGGTACCGGGCGCGGAGCGGCGGATGAGCTGGGCCTCGGAACCGTCGGGCGCGCGGTAGCGCAGCACGGCCTGGTAGCCGGGGCCGACGGTCGGCGGACCGGCCGGCTGCTGCGGATACCCGTACGCCGGGGGCTGAGGATGCTGGGCCGACGGCGGTACGGGACCACCGGGGCCGCCGGGACCACCGGGACCGCCGGGGCCCGTGGGCGCGTGACCACCGGGTACGGGGCCCCCTGGCGGCATGCCGGGAGGCATGCCCGGCGGACCCGGAGGCACACTCGGCGGACCGGGAGGCACGCCCGGCGGACCGGGCGGGTTGGGCGGCTGCGGAGCACCCGGTGGCCGTGGTGGCCCGGGCGGCCGGGCGGCCTGGTCCGGGTCCGCGAACATCGTCGCGGCGTGGTGCACCCCGCCCGGAGGCGTACCCGGAACCCCGGGCGGACCGGGAGGCTGCGGAGTACCGGGCGCACCGGGCGCACCAGGGGCACCAGGAGGTCCGGGAGGTCCCGGAGGTCCGGGCGGACGCGGTGCGTTGGAGCCGGCGCCGCCCAGGCTCGGGGCCTGTTGCGTCGGCAGATAGCCACCCGCCGGGACACCGGGCGTGCCGGGACCCGACGGCGGCGGAGTCGCACCCGGCGGACGCGCGCCGGGAACACCGGGCGCGCCCGGCGGCGGCGGAGTCGTCGCACCACCACCGCGGGTACCACGCGGCGGTACGGCCGCCTTGCTGGTCGCCGCGTCGGCGATATCGCCGGCCCTCGCTCCCGTCCCGGCCCCGGAGCCGGGCCCGCCCACGGCCCCGGCCGCCGGTCCCGCGCCGGAACCAGATACGGCGGATCCCCCGGGCACCGGCCCCGGCCCCGGCCCTTGCCCCTGTCCCGGCCCCTGTCCCGCCGGTTCGCGAGCGAGCGTCGTGCGCGGCAACTGGCTGCCACCCGACATCAGCGCGGTCGGCGCCTCGGTAGCCACGACCGGTGGCGGCGTGTCCTCGTCGTCCGCCCCCGAGAGCGGGGGCGCGAAGACCGTCGCGGGCAGCGGTACGGACCCGTCCTCCGGCATGGCGGACACACCGTTGGTGTCGGTCCCCGCCCAGGGCGTGGCTCCGGTCGGCGCACCCGGCGTCGCGGCGGGCACCCCGTCGTTGGAGGTGGGCTCGTACGCACCGGACCAGGCGGAGCTGCCCTGCGAGACGTTGCCGCCGCCGAGCGACCCGCCCGTACCCGAACCGGCCGCACCCGAACCGCCCGTACCCGAACCACCCGGAGCAGGCGACGGGGAAGGCGAAGACGAAGGGGAAGCGGAAGGCGAGGACGAAGCGGAAGACGAAGGCTCCGGCGTCCGCCGGTCCGGAATCCCGAGCTTGTCCGCCGCGTCCTGGAGCCATTCCGGCGGGGTCAACAGGAACGACGTCTGGTTCAGATCGATACGCTGCGGCGCCTCCGGAGCGGTCGGCGCCGTCTCCGGCATCCCGTACTCCTCCTCGTACCGGCGGATCACCTCCCCCACCGGCAGCCCCGGCCACAGCGTCGCCTCACCACTGTCCCTGGCGATCACCAGCCGCTGCCGGCCACCGTCCGACCTCGGACCGCCCTCACGGTCCTCCGCCCACACCACGAAGCCCAGCTCGAACTCCCGCACCCGCACCTCACGGTGCTGATAACCGGGCAGATCGGCGTTGACCCACTCTTCCGCGCGCTCCTGCGCCTGCGCGAAGGTCACCATCGCGCTCACCCCTCCACCGGGACGGCGCGCGCGAAGCCGCCGTCCACCATCAGGTTCGCCACGGTCTCCAGCTCCGGCGGATTGCCCGCCAGGCGCAGCATGAAGGCGTCGAAGTCGTCACCGCAGGGGAGCAACAGCCGCTCCACCCGCTCCCCCACGCTCCAGCCGTCCTGGTCCCTGGCGTCGTCGTACGCGCAGAACCAGACAGAACCGACCCGGTCACCCTTGACCTTGACCGCCAGAATGCCGCCCTGGACGAAACCGACGGCCAGATAGTCCTTGGTCAGATGGTCCCGCAGACACTTGTTGGCGTACACCAGGTCATTGACAGCGGCCACATCCCGCACGGTGAAGAACGGCTGGTCCACCAGCAGCCCCAGCTCCGCGTCGAGCGCCGCGCCCACCGGCGCGCAGCCGCCCGCCGCCTTCAGGAACGAGCGGTACGCGCCGGGAAGCCGGTAACCGAGGTCCTCCTCCACCCCCAGCAACTGCTGCTCGCTGACCGGCAACGTGCCCTTCGGAAGCCCGAAATGGGCCGGCCGGGTCTCCTGGAGAGGACGCGTCCCCCGCTTGCCGTGATCCACCCGTGTCGTCGCCAGACCACCGTGATGACGCAGCAGCGCCTTCACCTCCACCGGCACCAGCACCATCCGGCGCGAGGCCCGCAGATGGTGCCACGTCCAGCCGTGCGGTGTGGCCACCGACGGGACGGTGTCCCACAGTTCATGCCCCGCGGCGGCCAGCGCGGCATTGGCCGACACATAGTCCGTGAGCCGCAGCTCGTCCACGCCGAACCCCGCCGGGGGCTCGGCTATCTCCGCGGCGGCACGCGCGTACGGCGAGAAGTCCGGATAGCCGTCGTCATCCACCCGTACACCTCTGGGGTGACGGGAGGCCCGGACCGGATCCGGGAAATGCACGACCTGCCCGGCGTAGGCCGCGTTCGGTGGCGCGGCTTGCTGCCCGAGCCGACCTGTCGTCATGGCGGTTGCCCCCTGCTGCGCTTCCGGCTGGTTCCACAGCCCTGGTTGCAGGACAGCCTATGCGGTGGTGCAAGAGGGGATCCGACGCTCCTCCCCCGGCCGTATCCCCCGTCCCGGGGCCCTGTCCGAGCCTTCTGTCGCCTTCCCCCGCCCTGCCCCCCCCGGCCTTCCCCCGCACCTTCCCCCGCGCCTTCCCGCCCTCATCCCGCCCTTGTCCCTTACGCGCCCGCACCCTGGTCGCCGTCCTTCTCCGCTACGCCGATCGGGCGTACTCCGACAGGCAGGTCCGACCCCGTGACGGGCGGTCACGCAGGCGTGACCCAGCGCCGACGCCACGCCACGATCCACGCCCCAGCTTCCCGACAGCCCGCCGCATTTGGCAGGCTGTGCAGGCAAACAGGGGCGTGACAGCAGGAATACGGGGGCATGAACGAGCGGCTGCCCGGCCGCCGGCACCGGGAGGGGACAGCACATGCACACCGCACCAACCGACGCGTCCGGGGACCCACGCCTCAGCTGGAGCAGCGCCGAACCACACCGTCCACCGGTGCTCCACCGGCGCAGGGACGGCATCCTGCCCGCCGTCGCCGCCGCGCTCTCCGTCCGCGGCCAGACCCTCACCTGCACCGCCGGCAAGGCCGACCAGCCACCCGTACTCCACCCCCTCGTACAGGACTTCCTCGACACCCTCACCAGCGGTCAGCGCGAACGGTTCACCGGCCGCTGCCCCGAGGCGATCCTGCTCTCCCGCCAGTTGACCGCCGCCGAGGCCGGACGCTCCAAACGGGCCAGACGAAAACCCTTGTCCCACAGCGAGGCCCGCCGCTCCCTCAAACACGCCAAGCTGACCGCCCGCCGCATCCGCGAGGACGGCGACCCGCTGCACGGCAGCTACGCCCCGCCCTGCCGCTCCTGCGCGCCACTCCTCGCCCACTTCGGCGTACGGCCCGTCGACCCCACCGAGAACGGCTGAGCATGCGCGACCCGCACACCACCCGCTTCCCCGCCCCCGTCGACGCCGCGCTGCGCGAGGCCGGCTGGCAGCCGGGACGCTGGGACATACGGCAGGCCGAGGAGTGGGCCGACGCGCTGCGCGCGCACACCACACCCGCCGGCCACCGGCACGCCGTCTTCCCCGCCGCCGTCGAGGCCTGGGCGGAGTTCGGCGGACTGCGCGTCATCGCCCCCGGTCCCGGCCGGCAGATCGCCCCGGCCGTCGTACGGATCGACCCGCTGGCGGGCATCCACCTCGCCCGTACGCTCGCCGACCTCGGCCGCTCCCTGGACACGGAGATCAGCCCGCTCGGCGAAGAGGGCGACGGACAGGCCACCCTCGCGATCGACAGCACGGGCCGCGTCTTCAGCATCGACCACACCGGGGACTGGTACCTGGGCCCGGACCTCGACCGGGCGCTCGGCACCCTGCTCACGGGCCTGGAACCGGCCCGCCTCACCTCCGGCTGAGCGCCGAGGCCGAGACACGCCTCACATCCGGACGGGACGGCCTCGGGCGACCGGGCGACGCCCCGGCGACCAGGAGGCCAGGCGAGCAGGCGACCCGGCGACCAAGCGGCCGGGCGGCCAGGCGAGAAGGCGACGGAACGGCGTCAGGCGACCCGGCGATGCGGCAGCACCGCCGACACCCGAAAGCCCCCCGCGTCCGTCTCACCCGAGACGAACACCCCGCCCAGCGCGGTCACCCGCTCCCGCATCCCCACCAGACCATTGCCGCCGCTCGGCAGCCGAACATCCTGCGCACCACCGTCCGAAGGCCCGTTCTCCACCTGCATCGCGACCTCCTCGTCACGGTGCGCCAGCCGGACCATCACCTTCGCGCCCGCCGCGTGCTTCAGCACATTCGTCAGCGCCTCCTGCACCACGCGGTACGCCGTCTGCTCCACCTCGGGCGCGTACGAACGGGACTCACCCTGCACCGACAGCTCGACGACCATCCCCGTGTCCCGGGACTCCCCGACCAGCGCCTCGATGTCCCCCATACCCGGACCGTCGTCGGCAGCGGCAGCCGCGGCGGCAGCGGCAGCCGCGCCCACGGCAGCCAGCGGCACCGCCGCCGGAGCGTTCGCCGACACCGCGTCCGACGCCTGGCGCGCCGCCACCTTCTCCCCGGCCCGCAGCACCCCGAGCATCTCCCGCAGCTCCGTGAGCGCCTGCCGTCCCATGTCACCCACCAGCGCCGCGTTCTTCACCGCCTTCGGCGGATCCTTCAACGCGACCGCCTGGAGCGCCGCCGCGTGCACCACCATCAGGCTCACCCGGTGCGCCACGACGTCATGCATCTCACGGGCGATCCGCGTCCGCTCCTCCGTACGCGCCCACTCCGCGCGCTGCTCGGCCCGGTCGGCCAGCAGCGACAGCTCCTGCTCCAGACTGTCCGCCCGCTCACGCAGGCTCTCCATCAGCCGCCGCCGCGCCCCGACGTAGAGCCCGAACAGCACCGGCGGCGCCGTCAGCCCCAGCGACATCAGGACCGCGACCAGGGGCACGTACCACCCGGCCGCGTCGAACCCCGAGACGGACACGTTCTGTCTCATCCGTACGTACGTGACGATCAGGCTGCCGACGAGCGACATGCCGGTCAGCGCGCCGAGGATCCGGCGCGGGGCCTCCGAGGCGGCGAGCGTGTACAGCCCGACCACGCCCATCAGATAACCCATCTCCGCCGGAATGATCGCGATCGAGACGAGCACCACGGCGAACGGCCACCGCCGCCGCACCAGCAGTGCCGCACCGGCCAGCAGCCCGAAGACCACCCCCACCGGCCCGGGCAGCCCGGCCACGTCCGCGAATCTGCTCCCCTCAAGCCCGCACTCCAGAGCCGACACCAGCGCCAGCCCCACGTCCAGCACGGCGCTGCGCCGCCGTCCCCACCACCACCAGCCGCGGGCGTTCGCTCCCGCGGCGTCCTGGTGTGCCCCCGTTGTGGTCATGTCTCCCACCCTACGGGCGCGCGCACCTCAATTTCCGGCGACCGTGGCAGCACGGACCACGACGGGACACGCGGGGAACGTACGTCGATCACTCGAACTGTTGAATCGCCCACGCATTCGAGCCGGACGTCCGCATTCCGGACGACGATTTCCGTATGGCAAGCCTTCACAGCAAATACGCGGACTTCGAAAGACTCCGGGAGCAGGCGATCGCGCTGCGCCGGGAGGGTCTGAGTCTGCGCCAGATCCGGGACCGCCTGAAGATCCACAACAACGACATCCTCGGCCGCCTCGTCCAGGGAGAACCGCCCCCGGAGTGGACGAAACGCCCGAACGCGAAGGACGACCTCCGCGAGCAGGCACGCGAGCTGCGCCTGAAGGGGCTCACGTACGACCAGATCCAGGTCGAGTTGGGCTGTTCGAAGAGTTCGATCTCACTGTGGGTACGGGACCTACCGAAACCCGAACGGCGCGAGCCGGCGGAGCAGGCGAAGCTGGCGGCGCGGAAGCGGTGGGACCACGAGCTGGCGGTACGGGACGAGCAGCGCGAGAAGACGAAGGCCGCGGCGGCGGCCGAGATCGGGGCGATGTCCGACCGCGAACTGTTCCTGCTCGGCGTCGGCCTCTACTGGGCCGAGGGAACCAAGGACAAACCATATGACCGCCGCGAGACCGTCATCTTCGTCAACAGCGACGTCGGCATGATCCAGGTGTACCTCGCCTGGCTCGACCTGCTCGGAGTGCGGCGCGACCGTGTGCGCTACCGCGTGATGATCCATGAGTCCGCCGACGCGGAAGCCGCGGAGCAGTACTGGGCCGATCAGGTCCGCGCCGATGTGTCCACTTTCCAGAAGACGACCCTGAAGAAGCACAACCCGAAGACGGTACGGAAGAATGTCGGCGAGACATACAGGGGCTGCCTGGTCGTCCGTGTCGCCCAAGGCGCCGAGCTTTACCGTCGCATCGAGGGCTGGTGGTACGGCATAGTAGGAGCGGCCACTCTCACCGAATAGCCGAATGTCCGGTTCGCAGTGGCCTGCCGTCCCCCATGGTGTAATCGGCAGCACTGCGCACTTTGACTGCGCCTGTTCAGGTTCGAGTCCTGATGGGGGAGCTGCGCCCTTCGGGTCCTGACCTCGCCGGTCGGGACCCGTCCTCGTTTCCGTCACGAAACCCACCGGTATCCTGCGGTTGTCCATCACCCGAAGCCGAAGGGCATTCCCGTGAGCGCCAACCGTCCCCAAGTTCTCGGCTCCGCTCGAACAGGGGAAACCCCACTGGCCGCCGCCGTCGTCGTCCTCGCAGCGGGTGAGGGAACCCGCATGAAGTCGAAGATCCCCAAGGTTCTGCACGAGATCTGCGGGCGCTCGCTCGTCGGGCATGTCGTGTCCGCCGCCCGTGAGCTGAACCCCGAGCAGCTTGTGGTGGTCGTCGGACACGCCCGTGAGCTGGTCGAGGGGCATCTCTCCGCCGAGTACGCCGGCGTCCGTACCGCCTACCAGGCTGAGCAGCACGGCACCGGGCATGCCGTGCGGATCGCTCTCCAGGAGCTGGGGGCCACGCCGCACGGGACCGTGATCGTCGCCTGTGGCGACACCCCGCTGCTCTCCGGCGAGACCCTCAACGCGCTGGCCGCGACGCATGCCGCCGACGGCAACGCGGTGACGGTGCTGACCGCCGAGGTCCCCGATTCGACGGGGTACGGGCGGATCGTCAGGGACGGGGCGAGCGGCGCGGTCACGGCGATCGTGGAGCACAAGGACGCCACCGACACGCAGCGCGCGATCCGTGAGATCAACTCGGGTGTCTTCGCGTTCGACGGGCCGTTGCTGGCGGACGCGCTGGGCAAGGTGCGTACGGACAACAGCCAGGGTGAGGAGTATCTCACCGACGTGCTCGGCATCCTGCGGGAGGCGGGGCACCGCGTCGGGGCCTCGGTCGCCGTCGATCACCGCGAGATCCTGGGCATCAACAACCGCGTGCAGCTGGCCGAGGCGCGCCGGCTGCTGAATGAGCGGCTGCTGGAGCGGGCGATGCTGGCGGGGGTGACGGTGGTGGATCCGGCGTCGGTCCTCGTGGATGTGTCGGTCACGTTCGAGCAGGACGCGGTGGTGCATCCCGGTACGCAGCTGCTGGGCGCCACGCATCTGGGCGAGGGTGCCGAGGTGGGGCCGAATTCACGGCTGAGGGACACGGCGGTGGGCGCGGGCGCGCGGGTGGACAACACGGTGGCGGACGGCGCGGAGATCGGCGAGGCCGCTTCTGTGGGGCCGTACGCGTATCTGCGGCCGGGTACGCGGCTGGGTGTGAAGGCGAAGGCGGGTACGTACGTCGAGATGAAGAACGCGACGATCGGTGAGGGTACGAAGGTGCCGCATCTGTCGTATGTCGGGGATGCGACGATCGGTGAGTACACGAACATCGGCGCCGCGAGCGTGTTCGTGAACTACGACGGTGAGGCGAAGCATCACACGACGGTCGGCTCACATTGCAAGACGGGCTCGGACAACATGTTTGTGGCGCCCGTCACGGTGGGGGACGGCGCGTACACGGCGGCCGGGTCGGTCATCACGAAGGACGTACCGCCCGGTTCGTTGGCCGTGGCCCGGGGCCAGCAAAGGAATATCGAGGGCTGGGTGGCCAGGAAGCGGCCGGGAAGTGCCTCCGCGCAGGCGGCTCAGGCGGCCGGGACCACCTCGGTCGGCGGCGAGAACGAAAGCTGACCGGAAAGAGACGCGCCGATCACGGCGTACCGTGATAACTGCACGATTCGGCTGGCTCGCAGGGACGCGCGGGTGCAGCGGCCATCAACACGTCTGAGGAGACAGTGCTGTGACCGGGATCAAGACGACCGGCGAGAAGAAGTTGATGCTCTTCTCCGGCCGCGCCCACCCCGAGCTGGCCGAGGAGGTCGCGCAACAGCTGGGTGTCGGGATTGTGCCGACCAAGGCATTCGATTTCGCCAACGGTGAGATCTATGTGCGTTATCAGGAGTCGGCCCGTGGCGCGGACTGTTTCCTGATCCAGAGCCATACCGCTCCGATCAATAAGTGGATCATGGAACAGCTGATCATGATCGATGCGCTGAAGCGGGCCTCGGCCCGGAGCATCACCGTGATCGTGCCGTTCTACGGCTACGCCAGGCAGGACAAGAAGCACCGTGGCCGGGAGCCGATCTCGGCCCGGCTGGTCGCTGATCTGATGAAGACCGCGGGGGCCGACCGGATCCTGACGGTCGATCTGCACACGGACCAGATCCAGGGCTTCTTCGACGGTCCGGTGGACCATCTCTTCGCGCTGCCGGTGCTGGCGGACTATGTGGCCGGGAAGGTGGACCGGTCGAAGCTGACGGTGGTCTCGCCCGACGCGGGCCGGGTGCGGGTCGCGGACCGCTGGTGCGACCGGCTGGGGGCGCCGCTGGCGATCGTGCACAAGCGCCGTGACAAGGACGTCGCCAACCAGGTGACCGTCCACGAGGTCGTCGGAAATGTGAACGGCCGGGTCTGTGTCCTGGTGGACGACATGATCGACACCGGTGGCACGATCTGCGCGGCGGCGGACGCGCTCTTCGCGCATGGCGCCGAGGACGTGATAGTGACGGCCACGCACGGTGTGCTGTCGGGTCCGGCCGCCGACCGGCTGAAGAACTCGAAGGTCAGTGAGTTCGTCTTCACGAATTCGCTGCCCGACCCGGGCAATCTCGATCTCGACAAAATCACGGTCCTGTCGATCGCGCCGACGATCGCCCGCGCGGTGCGTGAGGTGTTCGAGGACGGTTCGGTGACCAGCCTCTTCGAGGAGCAGGCTTAACCCCGGGCTTCGGACCCCGGGGCTCCGGACCCCGGGGCTCCGGACTTCGGGGCTCCGGACTTCGGGGCTCCGCGCCCCGGCCCGGGCCCGGAAGATCGATTTCTGAGGCGGCCTCCCCGCCGGGTAGACTCACTGAGTTGCTCGGCGAGGGAGGCCGCACTCATGTGCGGCGGTCCGTTATCGACGCGCTCTTCGTAGCAGGCCTGTCGTGGCCGGGTGACGGCCGATTTCCTGTCATCTACGAGGAGTGCCGTCATGGCTGAAGTGAAGATCAGCGCCGAAGTCCGTTCCGAGTTCGGCAAGGGCGCCGCCCGCCGTACCCGTCGTGCCGACAAGGTTCCCGCCGTCATCTACGGCCACGGTGCCGACACCGTCCACGTGACCCTGCCGGGCCACGACCTGATGATGGCGCTGAAGACGGCGAACGCGCTGATCTCCCTGGACATCGAGGGCCGCAAGGAACTGGTCATCCCGAAGGCCGTCCAGCGCAACGCGCTCAAGGGTCACATCGAGCACGTCGACCTGCTCGCGGTGAAGCGCGGCGAGAAGGTCACCGTCGAGGTCGCGGTGCACACCGAGGGCGAGCTGGCCCCGGGCGCCAACCTGCTGGAGAACGTGCTGAACACCCTGACCGTCGAGGCCGAGGCCACCCACATTCCGGAGTCCGTCACGGTCTCCGTCGCGGGTCTGGACGCCGGTGACTCGATCGTCGCCAAGAACGTCCCGCTGCCGTCCGGCACCACGCTGGTCACGGACGAGGACGCGGTCGTCATCCAGGTCCTGGCCGCGCAGGCCGAGGAGCCCGCCGCCGATGAGGCCGAGGCGGCCGAGGGCGCCGAGGGCTGATCCGTACGCTGTGCCCCACGGGGTGGCGGGCCTCGGCCCGCCACCCCGTTCGCCTGTCCGTACCCCGATTCATCCGATCCAGAGGAGACGCAGCGCGGATGACCACGGATGCCAACGCCCCCTGGCTGATCGTCGGCCTGGGTAATCCCGGGCCCGGTTACGCGGCCAACCGGCACAATGTCGGGTTCATGGTGGCCGATCTGCTGGCGGAGCGTATCGGCGGCTCCTTCAAGCGGGCGCAGAAGGCGCAGGCCCAGGTGATCGAGGGCAGGATCGGGCCGCCGGGTCCCGCGAATCGCCGGGTCGTGCTGGCCAAGCCCGCCTCGTACATGAATCTGTCCGGTGGTCCGGTCACCGGGCTGCGTGATTTCTACAAGGTGCCGACGGCGAACATCGTCGCGGTCCATGACGAGCTGGACATCGACTACGGCGTGCTGCGGCTGAAGCTGGGCGGCGGGGACAACGGCCATAACGGGCTGAAGTCGATGACGAAGGCGATGGGCCCCGATTACCACCGGGTACGGTTCGGGATCGGCCGGCCGCCGGGCCGGATGCAGGTCGCGGACTTCGTCCTGAAGGATTTCTCGTCGGCGGAGCGCAAGGAGCTGGGGTACTTCGTGGACCGTGCGGCGGACGCGGTGGAGGCGCTGGTGATCGAGGGGCTCGAACGCGCGCAGAGCACCTACAACTCCTGACAGGAGTTGACCGGGCGCATGCCCATGGCCAAAGATCCCGCCCTATGGGACGGACCACAGCGCGGACGCGGCGTAAGCGGAACTCCTCCGGCCGTGTGCTCTCCTTCGGCCGACGGGCCGCGATGGGCTGCGTCGCCGTGCTGCTGCTCGTCGCGGCCGTCTGGACCTCCTGGGACTCCGCGCACCATGTGGTGCTCGACAAGGGCCGTGAGCACGGCACGCTCACGGTGGCCCGCTGCGCGGACGGGACCTGCACCGGGCCGTACGATCCCGACGGCCCCGACGGTCCCCGCGCGGGGATGACCATCGGGCAGTCGGTCGCCGTCAAGAAGGGCGAGCGGTTCCCGGTGGTGGTGAAGCCGGGCACCGATGAGCTGCTCCGTACGGACGCGGCGGGGCAGCTGTACGCGTGGGTGCCGCTGGGCGGGGCACTGCTGCTGGCCTCGCTCGTCATCGGTGGTGGTCTGCGGATGACCCGGACGGCCTGGGGGACGGCGCTGGCGGGTGCCGCGCTGCTGCTGGCCACGTTCTTCGCGCTCTGAAACGCGCCCCGACAAGCTCTGAAACGCCCCGACACGCCCCCAGAGGCGGGCACCTCGTTCGTACGACACCGCCCCCGGCCCGGAAACCCGGGCCGGGGGCGGTGTCGTCGCGTCACGCGTACATACCGCGGTCAGCCGGTGTTGCGCAGTCCCGCCGCGACCCCGTTGACCGTCAGCAGCAGCGCCCGTGCCAGCAGCGGATCGGGGGCCTCCCGCCGCTCCGCCGCCGCGCGCTGGCGGGCGAGCAGCGAGACCTGGAGGTAGGAGATCGGGTCGAGGTAGGCGTCCCGGATCGCGAACGTCTGCTGGAGCACCGGGTTGGAGTCGAGGAGCTTCTCGCCGCCGGTGATCCGCAGCACCTCCTGGACGGTGAGCGCGTGCTCGGCCTCGATGGTGGCGAAGACATGCTTCAGCTCGTCGGGTACGAGGGTGTCCACGTAGTGGCGTGCGATGCGCAGGTCCGTCTTGGCGAGCGTCATCTCGACGTTCGAGAGGAAGTTCTGGAAGAAGTGCCAGTGCTCGTACATCTCGTCGAGCGCCGTGTCGGGTCCGGCCTCGCGCAGGGCCTTCAGGCCGGAGCCGACCCCGTACCAGCCGGGCACGATCTGCCGTGACTGCGTCCAGCCGAAGACCCAGGGGATGGCGCGCAGTCCGTCCAGACCGGCGCCGGAGTCGGGCCGCCGGGAGGGCCGGGAGCCCAGGTGGAGGTCGGCGAGCTGGTCGACGGGGGTGGAGGCGAAGAAGTACGCGGGCAGGTCGGGGTCCTCGACCAGTGCGCGGTAGGCGGCGTGGGCGGCGTCCGAGACGGTGTCCATCGCCGAGTCCCAGCGGGCCAGTGCCTCGTCGGACTGGCGCGGCGCGGTGTGCAGGGCCGAGGCCTGGAGCGTGGCGGCGACGGTCAGTTCCAGGTTCTCCCTGGCCAGGGAGGGGATCAGATACTTGTCGGAGATGACCTCGCCCTGCTCGGTCACCTTGATCTCGCCCTCCAGCGTGCCCCAGGGCTGGGCGAGGATCGCGTCGTGCGAGGGGCCGCCGCCACGGCCGACGGTGCCGCCGCGGCCGTGGAAGAGGCGCAGCCGTACGCCGTGCCGGTGGGCGACGTCGCGCAGCCGGCGCTGGGCGCGGTGGATCTCCCACTGGGAGGTGGTGATACCGCCGAACTTGGACGAGTCGGAGTAACCGAGCATGACCTCCTGGACGTCGCCGCGCAGGGAGACGAGCCGCCGGTAGGAGGGGTCGGCGAGCATCTCGTCGAGGATGACATCGGCGGCGCGCAGCTCGTCCGTGGTCTCCAGCAGCGGCACGATGCCGATCTTGGCCCAGCCGCCGTGCAGGTCGAGGAGTCCGGCCTCGCGGGCCAGTACGGCCGCGGCGAAGACGTCGTCCGCGCCCTGGCACATGGAGATGATGTACGACTCGATGACCTCGGGCCCGAACCGTTCGAAGGCCTGGCGGACGGTGTGGAAGACGCCGAGGGTCTTCTCGCCGGCGGCGTCGAGCGGCGCGGGGGTGGGGGCGAGCGGCCGGCGGGAGCGCAGTTCCTTGGCGAGGAGCTTCTGGCGGTATTCGCGCGGCATGTCGGTGTAGCGCCAGGATTCCTCGCCGAGCCGGTCGAAGAGCTGTCCGAGCGCGTGGTGGTGGGCGTCGGCGTGCTCGCGTACGTCCATGGTGGCGAGCTGGAGGCCGAAGGCGGCGAGCGTACGGATCGTACGGTCCATACGGCCGTCGGCGAAGAGGCCGCCGCGGTGCTGGCGCAGCGAGGTCTGGATCAGGGTGAGGTCGTCGAGCAGTTCGGCGGTGCCGAGGAAGTCGCGGCCGGGCTCGTGCGGGGTGCCCTTGGCGAGGCGTTCGCGGGTGTTGACGAGCTTCTGGCGGATGCAGGTGGCCTTGAGGCGGTAGGGCTCTTCGGCGTTGAGCCGCTTGTAGCGGGGGCTGATCTCCGGGAGGCGCGCCAGGTCGGTCTGGAGGGAGTCGAGGAGTTCGTCCGTGGCGCCGGTGTAGCGGATGGAGTTGGAGAGCAGGCCGCGCAGATAGTCGATGAGTTCGAGCGCGTCGGTGATGCCGTGTTCGTGCTGGAGGATCAGTACTTCGCGGGTGACCTCGGGTGTGACGTTGGGGTTGCCGTCGCGGTCGCCGCCGATCCAGGTGCCGAAGGTGAGCGGCCGGGTGCCGGGGGGCAGCTCGACGCCGACGCGGTCCAGTTCGGCGACGAGGTCTTCGAGTACGTCGCCGACGGCGCCGACGTGCAGCTCGTCGAGGTAGTAAATGGCGTTGCGTGCCTCGTCGGCCGGTTCGGGCCGTACGACGCGCAGTTCGTCGGTCTGCCAGATCAGGTCGATGGACTCGGCGAGCCGCAGGTCGTGCCGGCGCCGGTCGGAGGCGATGACGGGGGCTTCGAGGAGTTCGGCGATGCGGCGGAGCTTGTTGAGTACGGAGCGGCGCGCGGCTTCCGTGGGGTGCGCGGTGAACACGGGCCGTACGTTCAGGTTCTTGACGGTTTCGCGCAGATGCTCGGGGTCGGCGTCCTTGAGGCGGTCCGCGGTGCGGGCGAGCAGACCGCCCTCGGCGGCGCGGCGTTCGCGCATCTCCCTGCCGCGGTGGACCTGTTCGGTGACATTGGCGAGATGGAAGTAGGTGGAGAAGGCGCGCACCAGCTTGGCGGCGGTCTCCAGGTCGGTGTCACCGAGAAGCTCGGCGGCGGCTTCTCCGTTCTCGCGCGTCAACGCGCGTACCCGCTCGACGAGGTCGAGAAGTTCCGGGCCTTCCTGCCGTACGAGGGTCTCGCCCAGGAGGTCACCGAGACGGCGGATGTCGGAGCGCAGCTCCGCGCTGGCGGATGGGGTCTGGTCGGCACTGCTCACAGGTGCGGCTCCTTGCAGTGTTGAAGCACGTCTGGAGGGTTCTGGAGGCGTCAGACCTTCCGGGAGAAGGTCTCGCGGACCGCGCTGTCCGACGACAACAAGGATAGGTGTCCTTCGCTTGGTGTTATCCACAGGCCTCTTGCCGCGCCGTATGGCGCTGCCATACTTACGATGCCGTAGGTTACGCACCCGTATCCAACCTTCTGCCCTATTCGTACTTCTGGCCTATTACTCACCCCAGGGGACCCCCTCATGCCCACACCCCCCGACGTGATCGACGATCCCTCCACTCCCCCCACCTCTTCGGGCGCCGACGGCACCCCGCTGCCCTCCGCCACGCTCGGCGGGGACAGCAAGGGGTCCATCGAGCAGATCGCCCTGCTGCTCTTCATCGTCGTGCCCTTCGCGGCCCTGCTCGCGGCGGTGCCGCTGGCGTGGGCCTGGGGCGGCGTGAGCTGGCTCGATCTGGGTCTGATGGTGGCGATGTACTACATCGGCTGCCATGGCGTCACCATCGGTTTCCACCGCTACTTCACCCATGGCTCCTTCAAGGCGAAGCGTCCGCTGCGGATCCTGCTCGCCGTGGCCGGTTCGCTCGCCGTGGAGGGCCCGCTGGTCCGCTGGGTGGCGGATCACCGCAAGCACCACAAGTACTCGGACGCGGAGGGCGACCCGCACTCCCCGTGGCGGTTCGGCGAGACGCTCCCCGCGCTGATGAAGGGCTTGTGGTGGGCCCACATCGGCTGGCTCTTCGACGAGGAGCAGACCCCGCAGCACAAGTACGCGCCCGATCTGATCAAGGACCCGGCGATCCGCGCGGTCTCGCGCCAGTTCGCGCTGTGGACGGTCGTATCGCTGGCGATCCCGCCGCTGGTGGGCGGGCTGGTGACGATGTCCTGGTGGGGCGCGTTCACGGCGTTCTTCTGGGGCTCGCTGGTACGGGTGGCGCTGCTGCACCATGTCACGTGGTCGATCAACTCCATCTGTCACGCGGTCGGTAAGCGCCCCTTCAAGTCCCGGGACCGCTCGGGCAATGTGTGGTGGCTCGCGGTGCTGTCCTGCGGCGAGTCCTGGCACAACCTGCACCACGCGGACCCGACCAGTGCGCGGCACGGCGTGCTCAGGGGCCAGCTCGACTCCAGCGCCCGGATCATCCGCTGGTTCGAGCTGCTGGGCTGGGCGTCCGACGTCCGCTGGCCGAGCGCCGCCCGGCTGGACACCCGCCGCAAGAGCGCACCCGCCAAGGCATGATGGGCACCGTGGCGATCGACGGCAGTACGAGCGGCAAGGGCAGCACCGACAAGGGCCGGACCACGGGAGGCCGGCGGACCCGCAGGGTCCGGATGACGGGTGCGGAACGGCGCGAGCAACTGCTGGACATCGGCCGCACCGTCTTCGCCGAGAAGGGCTTCGAGGCCACGTCGGTCGAGGAGATCGCGGCGAAGGCCGGGGTCTCCAAGCCCGTCGTCTACGAGCACTTCGGCGGCAAGGAGGGCCTGTACGCGGTGGTCGTGGACCGCGAGATGCGCCAGCTGCTGGACATGGTCACCAGCGCCCTGACCGCCGGCCACCCCCGTGAGCTGCTGGAACAGGCCGCGTTCGCGCTCCTCGACTACATCGAGACGTATACGGACGGCTTCCGCATCCTGGTCCGCGACTCCCCGGTCGCCCAGTCCACGGGCACGTTCGCGTCGCTGATCAGCGATATCGCCACCCAGGTCGAGGACATCCTCGGCATGGAGTTCAAGGCCCGCGGCTTCGACCCGAAGCTGGCACCGCTGTACGCCCAGGCACTGGTGGGCATGGTGGCGCTGACCGGCCAGTGGTGGGTGGACGCGCGCCGCCCGAAGAAGTCCGAGGTGGCGGCGCATCTGGTGAACCTGGCCTGGCACGGCCTGGAGAACCTGGAACCGAAGCCGCGGCTCATAGGCCACCGGAAGATCTGAGGGGGGTCGGCCGCGCCGTCACTCACAGCGGTCAGCCTCGGGGGGGCATAGTCACTCATTGTGATGACTATTGTCGTATTCCACCGCTACGGTGGAGGAGCAGGGCCGAGCATTCCGTCCATGGGAGGAATCATGACCGCAGAGCCAGTCAAGGCCGCACACCAGTGGCCTGTGCCCCCGCAGGACGGCTACACCGTGGACGATCTGTTCACCCTGCCAGGACTCCCGCCGCACACCGAGCTGATCGACGGGAGCCTCGTTTTCGTGAGTCCGCAGCGCCGTTTTCATGCCCGAATGATCGACCTGCTGGTGACTGGCCTGGGCCGTTCCGCGCCATCGGATGTCGAGGTCGAGCGAGAGATGACAGTGATCCTCGATCGCCGCAACGGCCCCGAGCCGGATGTTCTCGTCGTCCGGGCCGAGGCAGCCACCGACCTGGAGCAGACCCGCTTCGAGGCGGCCGATCTGCTGCTCGCCGTCGAGGTGGTGTCCCCGGACTCCGAGGCGCGTGACCGTGAGAGCAAGCCGCAGAAATACGCCGGCGCGGGCATTCCGAACTTCTGGCTGGTCGAGATGGCCGGCACCGACCGGCATCCGGTCGTGCGTGTCTACGAGTTGGACCCGCTGTCCAAGTCGTACAAGCTGACGGGCATCCACCACGACCGCCTCAAGCTCAGCGTCCCGTTCACCATCGACCTGGACATCACGCTCGACGCGCTGAAGCGGCGGGTCTGAGTCCGGCCGCTCCGCCGGCCTACCCCTCCTTGTGAGCCACCGCGAAGATCCGGCGGAACGGGAAGACCGTGCCGTGCCGGCTCGGGGGGTAGGCCGTGCGGAGCAGGTCGCGGTACTCGGCCGTGAACTCCGCCGTGGCCGCCTCGTCGCCCTCCAGTGCGGTGAGGACGGGCCGCAGGGCCGTGCCCTTGACCCAGTCGAGCACCGGGTCCTCGCCGGTGAGGAGCTGGAGGTAGGTCGTTTCCCAGACGTCCACCGCGCAGCCCAGGTCCGAGAGGCGCGTGAGGTAGTCCGCGGGCTCCAGGACGCGGGCGGACCGCAGGGCCGGGAGGTCGAGCCGGTCGCGCCAGCGCGGGGACGCGCACAATTCGGCGAGCAGGGTGTGGCTGGGCGCGGTGAAGTTGCCGGGGACCTGGAAGGCGAAGGTGCCGCCGGGGACGAGCGCGTCGATCCAGCCGGCCAAGGAGTCGGGGTGGTTCGGCACCCACTGGAGGGCCGCGTTGGAGACGATCAGGCCGTACGGTGCGCCGGGCGTCCAGTGCGTGGCGTCACCGGCCAGGAACTCCAGCGCGCCGCCGCCCGCGGTGGGGCCCTCGTACTCCTCACGGGCCCGGTCCAGCATCTCCGGCGAGTTGTCGAAGCCGGTGATCCGGGCGCCCGGCCAGCGGTCGGCGAGGAGCGCGGTGACATTGCCGGGGCCGCAGCCGAGGTCGGCGATCCTGACGGTTCCGCCGTCAGCAGCGGGCGGCTCGGGGATACGGGCCAGCAGATCGAGGAACGGACGGCCGCGATGGCCGGCGTGCCTGAGGTACTGCTTCGGGTCCCAGACCGGAGCGGGCGGCTCGGCGGAAGAGGGAGAGGCAGAGGGAGGAGGTGCGGAGTGCATGGTGGAGCCCCCATCGCGGTCGCGGAGTACACCGCCGGAGCGGCCCTCGGCGGTCAGGTCCCAGCCTGCACCCCCATATATCTTGACGTCAAGAGACTTCATGTCGAGGCACCCACTACACTGATCGCCATGGAGGACGAGGTCGACCGACTGGTCGCAGCATGGCGCCGAGAGCGCCCCGACCTCGACGTGGAACCACTAGAGGTGCTCAGCCGTGTGAGCAGGCTGGCCCGCCATCTCGACCGCGCGCGCCGTATCGCGTTCTCGGAGCACGGTCTGGAGCCGTGGGAGTTCGACGTACTGACCTCGCTGCGGCGCGCGGGCGCCCCGTATCAGCTCTCGCCCGGCCAGCTGCTGACCCAGACGCTGGTCACCTCGGGAACGATGACGAACCGTATCGACCGGCTCACCAAGAAGGGCCTGGTCGAGCGGTTGCCCGACCCCAGCGACCGGCGCGGGGTACTGGTCAGGCTCACCACCGAGGGGCGGGACCGCGCGGATCAGGCGCTCGCCGGGCTGCTCGCCCAGGAGCGCGCGATCCTCGCCGAGCTGTCCCGCGCCCAGCGGAGTGAACTGGCCGGACTGCTACGCCAGTTGACCGCCCCGTTCGACAACGTTCCCTAGCGGCTGTACGAGATCGACCGGTCCGACGCCCGCGCGGCGGGCCAGGGCGACGGCGGCCAGCGTGGAGTGCACGCCCAGCTTCCCGAGCACGTTCTGCATATGCGTACGGACGGTGTGCGGGGAGAGGAAGAGACGTTCGGCGACCGCCTTGCGCCCCAGCCCCGCGACCATGCAGCGCAGCACCTCGCGCTCACGCGGCGTCAGCGACTCGACCAGCCGCTCGCTCTCCGTACGGTGCTTGCGCGCGGCCGTCAGCTCCCGCAGGACGCCCGTGAGCAGCGCGGGCGGCAGATGTGTCTCGTCCCGCAGGACGCCCCGCATGACGGCGAGCAGCCGTTGCAGCGAGCAGTCCTTCGCGACCCAGCCGGAGGCACCCGCCTGGAGCGCCAGGGCGGCGCGGTGCGGGTCGTCCTTCTCGGCGAGCACGACCGTACGGACGGACGGCTGGCCCGAACGGACCCCGGCGACCAGCGAGATGCCGTCGACCAGGGCGGCTTCGCCGTGGTCCGGCACGGCGCGGGCGACCGGCACCTGAGCCGGCCCGCCTGCCGAGGCCGAGGCCGATCCCGGCCCCGGTCCTGGCCCCGATCCCGGCCCCGGTCCTGGCCCCGATCCCGATCCCGATCCCGGCCCCTGTCCGGGGCCCGCCGTCGTCCCGTTGACCGTCCCGTTCACCGCCCCGTTGAGCGAGCCGTTGAGGGAAGCCGTCACGGTCCCGTTGAGCGAGCCGTTGACCGAACCGCCGGCCGCCCCCGGGACCGTGCCCAGATCGGCGTCGACGAGCATCACATCGAACCTGCGCCCCTCGGCCGCCGCGCGTTCGAGACAGCGCAGCGCGGCGGGGCCGCTGCCTGCGGCCGACACGTCCACGTCGGGCTCGGCCGCGAGCGCGGCGGCGAGCGATTCGGCGAAGATGCGATGGTCGTCCACCACAAGAACCCGGATACGTACCAATGGACACCCCCTGAACGCGGGTGGCGGATATCGCGGGCACGGCGCCCGGTGTGCGGGGCGACAGATCAACGGCACGGCCGCCGCCGCCTGATGACCGCTGCCCCACCCCGGGCGTCGTACCCGACTTGTCTCCACCCCTGAACAGCACCGGCCCCCACCGGTGCTTTTTCCCAGCGTACGGGCGCGGGCCCGAAGCGGAAGGAAATTCGCAGAACTCGTTGGCCACCGTGTTTATGGTGGGCCCCATGTTTCGTATGGAGACAGAAGTCGACAAGGAACGGCACGCCGCGCTCGGCGAACGGCTGGGCGCGGCCAACTCGGACCGCTCACCGGTCATGCGCGCGCTGCGCACCAGTCCGCTGGGTGAGCAAGTCCCGCTCCACGTCTGGCTGTTGGACGATACGACGGGCGAGCTGGCCGGCGGTCTGGCCGGCCGTACCTGGGCCCGCTGGCTCCATGTGGATCTGCTCTGGGTCGACGACCGGAACCGCGGCGCCCGGCTGGGCAGCCGGCTGCTGGCCGAGGCGGAACGGGTGGCCAGGACGGAACGGGACTGCGCGCGGGCGCGTCTGGAGACCTGGGACTTCCAGGCCCCGGACTTCTACCGCAAGCGGGGCTACCAGGTCGTCGGCGAGATCATGGACTACCCGCCGGGCGTGACGGAGTACATCCTGATCAAGACGCTGACCTGACGCGTCGGGACACTGCCCCGGGACCGGACCGGACCGGACCAGGCCAGACCGGACCAGGCCAGACCGGACCAGGCCGGACCGGATCGGATCGGACCCGGCACGCCCCGCCCTCCGGGACAGCTCCTCCGGCGGCCCTCAGACCAGCCGGTGCGCCCCCCTCGACGGGATCGCGGGGAAGACCCGCGGGGCCGTGTGGCCCGCTGCCGTGAAGGCTTCCGTGACCGCCTTCGTCACGGCCTCCGCGTCCGGCTCCTCGACCAGGACGACCGCCGAGCCGCCGAAGCCGCCGCCCGTCATCCGGGCGCCGAGCGCGCCGGCCGCCGTGGCCGTTCCGACCACCAGGTCGAGTTCGGCGCAGGAGACCCGCAGATCGTCGCGGAGCGAGGCGTGGCCCTGGACCAGGATCTCGCCGACGGCGCGGACATCGCCCGCGTCCAGCAGCGCGATGACCCGTTCGACGCGGTGGTCGTCGCTCACCACATGGCGGACGTAGCGGCGTACGTTCTCGCTCTCGCCCGCCGCGGCCAGCCGGTCGAGCGCCCCGGGCAGGTCCTCGTACGCCACATCGCGCAGCGCGCGCACCCCGAGCGCCCGCGCGCCCGCCTCGCAGCCCGCGCGCCGTTCGGCGTACGCGCCGTCGCCGAGCGCGTGCTTGACGCGGGTGTCGACGACCAGCAGCCGCAGGCCGTGGGCCGCCAGGTCGAACGGCACCTGGCGCTGCGAGAGGTCGCGGGTGTCCAGATGGAGCGCGTGTCCGTCGGTGCAGCACGCGGAGGCCATCTGGTCCATGATCCCGCACGGCACGCCGACGAAGTCGTTCTCAGCGCGCTGCGCGAGCACAGCCAACTCCGGTGCTGACAGGCCGAGTTCGTACAGGTCGTTCAGCGCGAGCGCGGTGACGACCTCCAGCGCGGCCGAGGACGAGAGGCCCGCGCCGGTCGGGACGGTCGACGCCAGATGGATATCGGCGCCGGCGACCGGGTGCCCGGCCTGCCTCAGCGCCCAGACGACACCGGCCGGATAGGCGGCCCAGCCGGTGCCGGAGAGCGGTACGAGCGTCTCGGCGTCGAGCCGGACGACGCCCTGCGGGACATCGGCGGAGTGCACGCGCAGGACCGAGTCCGTACGGCGGGACACCGCGGCGACGGCCCGGTGCGGCAGCGCCAGCGGCATCACGAAACCGTCGTTGAAGTCGGTGTACTCGCCGATCAGATTGACTCGGCCGGGGGCCGCCCAGACGCCCTCGGGCTCGGCTCCGTACAACCGCCGGAACTCCTCGGCCACCGTCTCGACGACGCCTTCTCCGCCGACGTCCGTTCCGTCCGCGCCGTCTGTTCCGTCCGCGCCCGTACCGCTCTGGTTCACCCTTGGTTCTCCCTCATCCTCGGTTCTCCTCGCGGCGCGCGAACGCCCACGCGTCGGTGACGATCCCCGCCAGATCGGCGCGGCTCGGGGTCCAGCCGAGGCGGTCATGGGCCGCCTCGGCGGAGGCGACCAGGACGGCGGGGTCGCCGCCCCGGCGCGGTGCCACGACCTCGGGGACGGGGTGCCCGGTGACCGCGCGTACGGTCTCGATGACCTCGCGGACCGAGAAGCCCGCGCCGTTGCCGAGGTTGCAGATCAGATGCTCGCCGCCGGTGGCCGCGTCCAGCGCGCGCAGATGGGCCTCGGCGAGATCGGCGACATGGATGTAGTCGCGTACGCAGGTACCGTCCGGCGTCGGGTAGTCCTCGCCGAACACCGAGATCGCCGCCCGCTCGCCGAGGGCGACCTGGAGGACCAGCGGGATGAGATGCGACTCGGGGTCGTGCCGCTCACCGCAACTGCCGTACGCCCCGGCCACGTTGAAGTACCGCAGCGAGACGGCCGCGAGACCGTGCGCCGCGCACTCCCCGCTGATCATATGGTCGACGGCGAGCTTGGTGGCGCCGTACGGGCTGGTGGGCGCCGTCGGGTCGGTCTCCGTGATGGGGGTGGAGACCGGCTCCCCGTACGTCGCGGCGGTGGACGAGAAGACGAGCGTGCGCACCTCGGCCGCGCGCATCGCGGCGAGCAGCGCCATCGAGCCGCCGACGTTGTTGTCCCAGTACTTCTCGGGCTTGGCGACGGACTCGCCGACCTGCGAGGACGCCGCGAAGTGCAGCACCGCGTCATACGACGGGTCCAGCCACTTGGCCGCGTCCTGGATACGGCCCTCGATGAAGTCCGCTCCCGCCGGGACGCCCTCGCGGAATCCGGTGGAGAGATCGTCCAGCACGGTCACCTCGTGACCGGCCTCCAGCAGATGTGCCGCGACCACGCTGCCGACATATCCCGCACCGCCCGTGACGAAGTACTTCCGGGCCACGGGGGCCGTCGCCGCCGTCCCTGTCGTCCCCGTCGTCGCCGTTCCTGTCGTCCCCGTCGCCGTCGTCCCCGGGGAAGACTCAGTCTCGCTCACTCGCTCGCTACCTCTCGCAGTCGCTCGGCCGCGGCCTCCGGCGGCACGTCGTTGATGAACACACTCATGCCGGATTCGGAACCCGCGAGGAATTTCAGCTTGCCGGAAGTGCGGCGGATGGTGAAAAGCTCAAGGTGAAGCGCGAAGTCGTGCCGCCCCTCGGCCCGGAAGGGCGCTTGGTGCCAGGCGGAGATGTACGGCGTCGGCGGTTCGCCTTCGCCGAAGATCCGGTCGAAGCGCCTCAAGAGTTCCAGATAGATCTGTGGGAACTCTGTGCGCGCCTCGTCGTCGAGCCCGCGGAGGTCGGGGGTCCGCCGTACGGGGTAGAGGTGCACCTCGTACGGCCAGTGCGCCGCGTACGGCACGAACGCCAGCCAGTGCCGCCCCGCGAGCACCACCCGGCCGCCCTCGGTCCGCTCGCGCTCGACGAGGTCGTCGAAGAGGTTGCGGCCGGTCGCGGCCCGGTGCTCCCGTACGGAGCGGAGCATCAGGGCGGTGCGCGGGGTGACGAAGGGGTACGCGTAGATCTGCCCGTGCGGATGGCCGAGCGTCACACCGATCTCCGCGCCGCGGTTCTCGAACGGGAAGACCTGTTCGACCTGCGGCAGTTCGGCCAGTTCCGCGGTGCGGTCGGTCCACGCGTCGAGCACCAGCCCGGCGTGCTCCTCGGTGAGGTCCGCGAACGAGGAGTCGTGGTCGGAGGTGAAGCAGACGACCTCGCAGCGCCCCGAGTCCCCGGCGAGGGAGGGGAAGCGGTTCTCGAAGACGGCGACGTCGTACTCCGGCTCCGGGATCTCGCTGAGCCGGCCGTCCCGCGAGGGGCAGAGCGGACACGCGTCGGCGGGCGGGTGGTACGTACGGGCCTGGCGGTGCGAGGCGATGGCGACGGCGTCACCGAGCAGCGCGTCCCGGCGGATCTCGGAGGTGGTGGCGACCGGGCCGAGGGGCCTGCGGTCGGGCACCTCGCGCACGGCGTCGTCCCGCAGGTCGTAGTAGACCAGCTCGCGGCCGTCGGCGAGCCTCGTCACCGTCTTCTTCATCGGTTGCCTCCACGGCCCACGGCCTAGCGCCGCGACACCACTCCCCAACAGAACCGAACACAACAAATCATAAGCGAACAGTCGACGTCAACGCCCGAGAGACCCGAGACGTGCGGGGAGCCCCGGACTCCGATCACGATTAAACAAAGAAAACCAACAGAAGTGTTCATTTTCTAAACACACAAGCGTAGGTTCCGGCAGAGTCATCTTCTTGCGACGAAGCGGGTACCCCCCATGCGATACCTGGCCGAAGGGCTCCGGCTCCCCACCAACGGGCTCGACTACACCATCCTGGCGATCTACTTCGTAGTGGTCCTCGGCATCGGCTTCGCCGCCCGTGCCAGCGTGCGGACCAGCCTGGACTTCTTCCTCTCCGGGCGCTCCCTGCCCGCCTGGGTGACGGGCCTCGCGTTCGTCGCCGCCAACCTCGGTGCCACCGAGATCCTGGGCATGGCGGCCAACGGCGCCCAGTACGGCGTCTATACCGTGCACTGGTACTGGATCGGCGCCATCCCCGCCATGGTCTTCCTCGGCCTGGTGATGATGCCGTTCTACTACGGGTCGAAGGTGCGCTCCGTACCGGAGTTCCTGCTGCACCGCTTCGGCCCGTCCTCCCATCTGCTCTCGTCGATCATCTTCGCGGTGTCGTCCGTGCTGATCGCGGGCGTCAACCTCTACGCGATGGCGATCGTCCTGGAGGCGCTGCTCGGCTGGCCCGAGTGGGTCGCGATCGTCGTCGCGGGCTTCTTCGTCCTCGCGTACATCACCATCGGCGGTCTCTCCTCGGCGATCTACAACGAGGTGCTCCAGTTCTTCGTCATCCTCGCCGCGCTGATACCCCTGACCATCGTCGGTCTCAAGCGGGTCGGCGGCTGGGACGGGCTGACCGACTCCCTCACCGGCTCGCACGGCGGCGCCTTCCTGAGCGCCTGGGAGGGCACCGGCGTCGGCTCGCCGAACCCGCTCGGCGCGAACTGGCTGACGATCGTCCTCGGCCTCGGCTTCGTGATGAGCTTCGGGTACTGGACCACCAACTTCGCCGAGGTTCAGCGCGCGCTGTCCGCGAAGAACCTCTCCGCCGCCAAGCGCACCCCGCTGATCGCGGCCTTCCCCAAGATCCTCATACCCATGGTCGTGATCATCCCCGGTCTGATCGCGCTGGTCATGGAACCGACGCTGGGCAAGGCGGGCAGCGGCCTCCAGTACAACGACGCGATCCCGGTCCTCATGCGCGATCTGCTGCCGAACGGGGTGCTCGGCATCGCGGTCACCGGTCTGCTCGCCGCGTTCATGGCCGGTATGGCCGCCAACGTCTCGTCGTTCAACACCGTCTTCACCAACGACATCTGGGGCGCGTATCTCAAGAAGGACCGCGAGGACGCCTACTACCTCAAGACCGGACGGGTCGTCACGGCGGTCGGTGTGCTGATCGGTATGGGTACGGCGTTCATCGCCTCCAGCTTCAGCAACATCATGAACTACCTCCAGACGCTGTTCTCGTTCTTCAACGTCCCGCTGTTCGTGGTCTTCATCATCGGCATGTTCTGGAAGCGGACGACCCCGGCCGCCGGTTTCTGGGGGCTGCTCTCGGGCACGGTCGCCGCGATGGTCAACTACTTCTGGCTCTACAAGGGCGGGATCGTCGACATCCCGAGCGACCAGGGCGCGAACTTCGTCTCCTCCATCGTCGCGTTCGTCGTCGGCGCCCTGGTGATGGTGGTGGTCTCGTACGTGACGCGGCCCAAGCCCGCCGAGAAGCTCGCCGGGCTGGTGTACGGCACGCGCTCGCCCGAAATGGACGAACTGCCGGCCGAGGGCGACGACGCCTGGTACCGCAGGCCGGCCCTGCTCGGCTGGGGCGCGATCATCCTCGCCGCCATCTGCTACGTGCCGTTCTCCTTCTGACGCCCTGACGCCCTGACGTTCTGACGCCGAGGCGCTGACGGCGCCGAGAGGAACACATCACCATGAGCGACTACCGCAACGACGTCGAGGAACTGGAGGCCAAGTCCGCCACCGCGGCCCGGCTCTTCGACATCCGCCGCATCATCGGCGGGCTCTTCGTGGTCTACGGGATCATCGTGACCATCGCCGGGATCACCGTGTCCGACGCCGATCTGAAGAAGGCGCAGGACATCAACATCAATCTGTGGACGGGGCTGGGGATGCTGGCCCTGGGGCTGTTCTTCCTGGTCTGGCTGAAGCTGCGCCCCACGGCGCCGCCCGCCCCGCCCGCACCGGCCGCACCGGCCGCCCCGCCCGCCGAGTAACGGCCGTCACGGGGGCCGGACGTCACCCACGCCGAGTGCGGTGATCCGGCCTCCTGGCCGCGTCCGGGTGCGGCGCGGCCCGGTCCAGCAGCCCCGTACGCGCGGCCAGCGCCGCGGCCTCCAGCCGGGAGCCCACCCCCAGCTTCATCAGCACCCGCTGCACATGTGTCCTGGCCGTGCTCGGCGCGATACTCATCCCGGCGGCGATCAGCCGGGTGTCCTCGCCCTCGGCGACCCGTACCAGCACCTCCACCTCGCGCGGGGTCAGCATCCGCAGCAGCCGCTGGCCCTCGTCGTCGGGCTGGATCACCGGATTGAGCAGTTCGGTGAACGCGCCCTGGAGCAGCTGGGGCGCCACCGCGGCCTCCCCGGCGCGCGCCTTGACCATCGCCCGCTCCACGCCCTCGATGCGCTCGTCGTGCCGTACGTAACCGGAGGCACCGGCCGCGAACGCCGCGGCGATCCCGCGCGGGCTGGGCACCGGCCCGAGCACCACCACCGCCACCTGCGGGCGCTCCCGTTTGATCCGTACGATCGGATCGAACGTGCCCGGTTCGGCGGGCGCCGCCGTGCCCAGCAGACACACCTCGGGCGCCCTGCTCACCACCAGTTCGGCGACGCCCGCCGTGGGCGCCGCCGCCGCGAGCACCCGGTGCCCGCGCAGTTTCAGTGCCGAGGCGAGCGCCTCGGCGAGCAGTCTGTGATCGTCGACCACCATGATCCGCACACCCATGAGCAACCCTCCCCCCGTCCCCCCGGTACCTGCCCGGCCCCCCGGCCCCCGGCCTCTAGACCCGGCAAGCTACACGCTTGTTCGACATCGCGCGCCCCCTAACGGTCAGAAGCCCCTCGGATTGCCGAATTCCCCGCCATTCAGGACTACTGACCGGCCAGTCCGGATACGAGCGGGGCCCCGGCCCGTGGTGTCGCCCACCGGCCGGGGCCCCGAAATGCCGTGTCCCTGACGGCAGTTGACCGAGTCGCTAGGTGGTCGTGAAGGAGACCGCGAGATACGACTTCTCGTCCAGCGACGAATTCGACGGCTTGCTCAGCGTGGTGTCGGACATGAAGAGCCGGCCGTTCCGGTAGAGCAGTTCCGCGGAGTCCGGCAGAAAGCCCGACTCCACGTCACGGACGGCCTCGCCGGCCGGATTCTCCAACAGCACCGTCTGCTTGAACGTGCCACCGTCGATGGAGACGATCTGGCCGCCCTTGTCGTACGGGGGCCGCTTGTACGCGATGATGTTGCCGCCATCCATGCGCAGCGGCACCATCGTGTAGCGGTCACCCGCGTCGGCGCGGTCCGAGGTGCCCTTGCCGGTGGCGAGGTCGAACGAGACGATCTCGTTGGTGTCGCCGTACTCCCCGCCGCCCTCGTGCTCCTCGGTCGGCAGATAGAGCCGGCCGTTGCCCACCGCCAGCATCTGGCAGGACTCGACCTCGGTGGAGCGGCACCTCGCCGCGTACTTGTCGGCGTCCGCCGGGATCTTGGCGATCAGCTTGCCGGTCTTCGCGTCGATCGAGAAGAAGTCCGAGATCCCGCTGCCGTCCCCGGCCGTGTCACCGACGTCGGCCGCCACGACCAGCGGGTCGGTCGAGACGATGCTCGCGTACTCCACACCGGTCGGCATCTGGAAGGTGGAGATCGGGGCGCCGGAGACCGGGTTCAGATTCTGGATGGAGACCTGCGGATCGTCGTACGAACCGCACTTACGGGCCGCCACGAGCCCTTCGCCGCCGCCGTACCCCATGTCGTAGCAGCCCTCGGCGCTGACCTCGGGCTTCCACAGGACCGAGCCGTCGGCCAGCTCGAAGGCCGCCCCGCCGTCGGTACCACCGGCCGCGATGGTCTCACCGCTGAGGGTGACCTCGCTGAACCGGACCTTCTCGTCACCCACGTTGGAGCCCTTGACGGACTTGGACCAGAGCAGCTTTCCGGCCGTCAGGTCGATCGCGCCGATCTCCGTGCACTGCTGATAGCTCTTGTCGGCCGTCGTCCTGGCCGCCGCGAAGGCGACCGCCGTCTTGTTGTCCTCGGAGACATGCGCCGAGGCCGCGCAGACCTGGCCCGGCAGCGGGATCGACCACAGCTGGGTGCCCTTGTCCAGGTCGTAGCCGACGATCTCGTTGACGCCGGTCTTCACATACGCGCTGTCGGTGACCCAGGAGCCCTTGACGGTCGTGACGTCGGTGACCTTGGGCACCGGCAGCTGGAAGGCGGTCTTGGACCGGGTGTTGCCCGGCGCCTTCTCCTGGCCGGCGCCGTCGGCGGCCTTCTCGCCGCCGGTGCCTGCCGTACCGCCCTCGGTGGAGCCGGACGAGCCGCCCTTGGCGTCACTCTTCCCGCCGTCGTCACCGGAGGAGGCGAGCAGGATGCCGCCGCCGATGATCAGTACGACGGCGATGGACGCGGCGATGATGATCTGCGCCTGGCGGGTCAGTTTCCTGCCGCCACCGCCACCGCCCCCGCCACCGACTGCGGTGCCCTGCGGGTAGGGGGACTGCTGCTGGGCCCCCGGCTGCATGGGCGGGGTCGGGTAGCCGTACGGAGACGGCTGACCGGGCTGACCGGGCTGACCGGGATACCCGTACGCCGGCGGCTGGTTCGGATATCCGTACCCGGGCTGCTGGTTCGGATATCCGTACCCCGGCTGCTGGTTCGGATACCCGTACCCCGGCTGCCCGCCGGGCGGCGGTGTCTGCGGATAGCCGTACGAGGGGTCCTGCGGGGGCGGCGTCGGAGCGCCGAACCCACCGGGGGGCGGGTCCTGCGGGGCGCCGAACCCACCGGCCGGAGGCTCCTGCGGAGCGCCGAACCCGCCCTGCGGGGGCTCGTTGGGTGGCTGGGGCGGCTGCGTCATGACGTACGTACCTCGGGAAAGTCGTCGGGGACGAGAAGGTCGGGGACGAGAAGAACGACGGGAGCGGACAGGGTCATTTCCCGAAGGCCATCATCGTCTTCGTCTTCAGTTCCTCTTCGTCGTTGCTCGCGCTGACCCGGCCGCTCATCACATAGAAACGGCCGTCCACATAGGCGTACTTCGGTGAGTAGAAGGAGTTCTCGATCTGCGCCGTGGACGCCGGGTGCCGCAGGAGCGTGGTCGGGGCGCCACCGGTCGGGGCCACGGTCGCGACCTCGCCGCCCGTGTCGTATGTGGCGTCCAGATAGACCAGGACGTTCCCGCCCTCCATGCGCAGCGGCGTCATCGTGCGGCCCTCGGGCGCCTTGGCACGCCATGTGGACTTTCCGGTGTCCAGGCTGAAGGCGACGATCTCATTGGTGCGCGAGGTGCTGCCGCTGTCGGGCGCGGTCGCCATGTAGAAGGTGTTGGCGTCGGCGGCGACACCGACACAACCCTCCAGATTCTGACCGAAGACGATAAAGCTCCCGCCACAGTTCGGAGCGAACTTGTCATTGCCGCCCTGGATCTGCGAGCGGGGGGTGCCGTTCGCGTTGAGCGCGACGATGCTCCAGGTGTCCTTCTCGTCGTTCTTCAACGAGACGACCAGCGGATTGATCGAATAGATCTTGTCGGTGTCCCAGTCGGCGGCCAGCTTGTAGGTCCACTTGGCCCGACCGGTGGTCGGGTCGAGTTCCTGGATCTGGTTCCCGCCGGAGGTGCAGCTCTCGGCGGCGATCAGCTTGGCGCCGCCCGTGAGCGCGTACGGCTGGCAGTTACCGGGGAGCTTGCCGAACAGCTCCTTGCCGTCGCTCATCCGGAAGGCGTTGACGGCTCCGGTGCGGGCCGCGGTCACCGTATCGCCGCTGATGGCGATGGTGATGTCGGAGAGCAGGTCGAAGGCCCCGGTCTCGGGTATCTCCTTCTTCCAACCGCCCTTGCCGGTCGTCAGATCGACCAGCTGGAGCTGGTTGCAGTCGGCCTTCTCCGTGGTGCCGTTCTTGACCCCGATCACCAGCTTGCCGGTGGCCGTGGACGCGACGGGCGCCGCGCATATCTCGGCGGGCAGCGACAGCGTCCACTTCTTCTTGCCGTCGGCGGCGGAGTACCCCACGACCTGCCGGTACATGGCTTTGACGACGGTGTCGCCGGCGAACCAGGGGCCGTACACATCGGCGCCGTTGCGCGGCAGGTCCACGTCGTTCGTCTGGAGCCACTCGATCCTGGCCTCGCCGTCCTTGCGCCCGGCGTTGAGATCGTCGGTGGCCTCACGGCCGTCGCCGCTGCCGTCGCCCTGGTCGACGCTCGGCGAACCGGTCGGCTCGGCGTCCCCGCTCTTGCTGACGTTCGGCTTGTCGCCGCTGTCGTCACCGCCGACGGCGAACCAGATTCCGCCGCCGATGACCAACGCTCCCGCGACGGCCGCCGCGACGATGACACCGGGCTTGCCCTTGAAGGGGTTCCTGCCGCCACCGCCGGCGCCGCCGGGGGGCGCGGTGGGCGGGCCGGGGAACTGCTGGGGCGGATAGCCGCCGCCGTAGGGTCCTGGCTGCTGACCGTAGGGCCCCGGCTGGTTGTACGGTCCGGGCTGCTGCTGACCGTAGGGCCCGGGCTGGTTGTACGGTCCCGGCTGCTGCTGACCGTACGGCCCCGGCTGGCTGTACGGTCCCGACTGCTGCTGACCGTACGGCCCCGGCTGACTGTACGGACCCGGCGGCTGCTGGTCTCCCGGTCCCGCCTGTGGATAGCCGTAACCCGGCTGCGCGGCGGGCGGACCCGTCGGCGGCTGCGGCATCTGCGGCGGCTGCGCGGGCGGCGGAGGACTCTGCGGTCCCCCCTGCCCCGGCGCGCCACCCTGCGGCGGGTCCTGCGGAGCTCCGAAGCCCCCCTGCGGCGTTTGCTGACTGGGCGGCTGACTCATCAGCGCTTTCCCCCTGTTAGTACGGTCCGCGACCCGGTCGGACTCCCCCGCGATTCCGGTGGCCGATGATTACCGGCCACCGGAATGGAGCGAATCGGGCGCGGTTTCCGCATCGTCATATCAGTCGAGCGGGGCTTCTTTCTATCACTCGGCCAGCCCTACGGGACGGGCCGGTCCGCCCCTGTTCCCAAGGGAGGACCGGCCCGTGATGCGCCCGTTACGCGCTCTGCACAGCGTCTCTACGCGTCCTCCGCGAGCTCCAGCCAGCGCATTTCCAACTCATCCCGCTCACCCACCAGTTCGCGCAGCTCCGCATCCAATTTGGCCACTTTCTCAAAGTCTGTGGCGTTGTCGGCGATCTGCTGATGGAGGGTCGTCTCACGGCTGGACATCTTGTCCAGCTGCCGCTCGATCTTCTGGAGTTCCTTCTTCGCCGCGCGGCCGTCCTTGGCCGACACGGACCCCGTACCGGCACCCGTACCCGTACCCGTGCCCGTGGAGCGGCCCTCGGCGGCGGCCGGCGCGGCCGGAACCGCGGACTCGATCAACTGGCGGCGGCGTTCCAGATACTCGTCGATCCCGCGCGGCAGCATCCGCAGCTTCGCGTCACCGAGCAGCGCCATCACCTTGTCGGTGGTCCGCTCGATGAAGAACCGGTCGTGCGAGATGACGACCATCGAGCCCGGCCAGCCGTCGAGCAAATCCTCCAGCTGGTTCAGCGTCTCGATGTCGAGATCGTTGGTGGGCTCGTCGAGGAAGAGGACGTTCGGCTCGTCCATCAGCAGCCTGAGCAGCTGGAGGCGGCGCCGCTCACCACCGGAGAGATCGCCGACCGGCGTCCACTGCTTCTCCTTAGTGAAGCCGAACTGCTCGCACAGCTGGCCCGCCGTCATCTCCCGCCCCTTGCCGAGGTCGACCCGGTCCCGTACCTGCTGCACGGCTTCGAGGACGCGCAGCGACGGCTTGAGTTCCGTGACCTCCTGGGACAGATACGCCAGCTTGACGGTCCTGCCGACCACGACCTTCCCGGCGGCGGGCTGGACATCGCCCTGCGTACGGGCGGCCTCGGCGAGCGCCCGCAGCAATGAGGTCTTGCCGGCGCCGTTCACCCCGACCAGCCCGATCCGGTCCCCCGGACCGAGCTGCCAGGTCAGCTGGGTGAGCAGCACCTTGGGGCCCGCCTGGACGGTCACGTCCTCCATGTCGAAGACGGTCTTGCCGAGCCGGGCGTTGGCGAACTTCATCAGTTCGGAGGTGTCACGCGGCGGCGGTACGTCCGCGATCAGCTCATTGGCCGCCTCGACCCGGAACCGCGGCTTCGACGTACGCGCGGGAGCACCGCGCCGCAGCCAGGCCAGCTCCTTGCGGACCAGGTTCTGCCGCTTGGCCTCCTCGGTCGCCGCGATGCGCTCGCGCTCGGCGCGCGCGAAGACGTAGTCGGAGTAGCCGCCCTCGTACTCGTGCACCGCACCGCGCTGGACGTCCCACATCCGGGTACAGACCTGATCGAGGAACCACCGGTCGTGCGTCACACAGACGAGCGCGGACCGCCGCGCCCGCAGATGCTCGGCCAGCCAGGCGATGCCCTCGACATCGAGATGGTTGGTGGGCTCGTCCAGCACGATCAGCTCGGGCTCGCCGATCAGCAGCTTGGCGAGGGCGATCCGCCGCCGCTCACCACCGGAGAGCGGTGCGATGACGGTATCGAGCCCCTGCGGAAACCCGGGCAGATCGAGCCCGCCGAAGAGCCCGGTGAGGACATCACGGATCTTGGCGTTACCGGCCCACTCATGATCGGCGAGATCACCGATGACCTCGTGTCTGACCGTGGCCTCGGGATCGAGCGAATCATGCTGCGTCAACACCCCGAGCCGCAGCCCGCCACTGTGCGTGACCCGCCCGCTGTCGGCCTCCTCCAGCCTGCTGAGCAGCCTGATGAGGGTCGTCTTACCGTCGCCATTACGCCCGACGACGCCGATCCGGTCCCCCTCGGAGACGCCGAGAGAGACACCGTCGAGCAGCGCACGGGTGCCGTACACCTTGGTGACTGCCTCGACATTGACCAGATTGACGGCCATTTCACTCCTGTACGGGGGGACGGATCGACATCCCAGGGTAATCGCCACCACGACAGCACCGCCCTGGCGGACCACCCCGTGGCCATCCGGCGGCCCGCCCCCGGTCTCTTTCCCCTCGATAACGGTCTCGGTCGTGTCAGCTCAGTGCCTGGAGGACGCGGCTGCGCAGCGTGTCGTCGGCGATGGTCTCGGCGTCGCGCCAAACCGCGGCCGTGACCTCCTCGGTCTGGAGCTCGGCGGCACCGGACACACGCCGGTGCCACGTCCGGCAGGCCCTTCACTGCACCTGGGCCCATCCGGTCGCCCGGCAGGACCGGCACGGGATGATCACGGCCTTGCCCCGGCGCAGGGACCGCAACAGCCGGTTGCCGTGACAGATGCCGCACGCGGCGACTCGCGCGGGCCCGTGCCGCTGGGCAGGTGCTGGGAGGCGGCGTTGTGCATGGAGTTTGGCGATGGCTCTGAGCTGGCGCTGCTCCCAATCGGTCGCCGGGCGAACGGAGGTCCAGCGTGAGGCCCAGGTCAGGCCGGTGGGGCGCTCCAGGTAGACGAGGTGCCCGCCGATGCCGATGACGCGTGCGGGCATGTCGTGCACGCGGTCGTACACGACCATCCCGATCGTCAGCCCGTCCATACCCGCCTCCCTTCCACTCGGCCCCGCGCCCGTCGGCGACGGTGATGACGGGCGAGCGTGAGCAGCGCGTCCCACATTTCCGGTGTGGGCGTCGGCGTCGGCAGAACGACTGCGTGTACGCCTACGGGTACGGTCGGCTCGACGCGCTCGCGGTGCCCGAACACGCGCCGCAGAAGGCGTCTCATGCCGACTCCCCGGTGATGGCGAACCGCGCCCACACGCACTTCGCGTACTCCAGTTCCCGGCAGCCCCAGGTGTTGGACAGCGCCGCGACGAGAAGCAGGCCACGTCCGCCTTCCTCGGCCCCGGGGCTGCCCACGCGGAGGACCGGGAACCTGTCCCGGTCAGGGTCGGAGATCTCCAACACCACGTCTTCGCCGTCGACATGGACGGTGACCTCGATCTCGGCGAAAGTGAGGCGACAGTGGACGACGGCGTTGGTGACGAGCTCGCAGGCCGCCAACTCAACGTCGCGAGCCAGGTCGTTGAGCCCCCACTTCTCCAGGGTCTCCCTGACCCGTGCCCGCACAGCAGGCACATGTCTCCTGCGCTTCGGAATGCGGAAGGTGTCGCGGAGCGGCTCCGCCGTATGGGCTGCGGGCATGACGTACCCCCAAGCTGATGCGTGGTCAAAGTGACGCCATGCGGCCCGAAATGCCGTGACGTGCACCTTGAAGTTAGAGCCGCAATTCCAACCTGCACAACCCCATCTCATGCAAACTTGCGTCAGTCACGCTATCGAGTGACTAGCTTCACGGCAGCTCAAGTTGCAGACTGGGCACACCCAACGAGAGGGGAAACCCATGCCCGCAGGCGGTAAACCGACGGTGCGCAGCAGGCGGCTCGGCACGGCGCTCAGGCAGCACAGGCAGGCGACAGGGATGGACCAGGCGCAGGCCGCCGAGGTGATCGCCGCGTCCACGGCCAAGATCAGCCGCATGGAGAGCGGGCATGTGTCCTGCCGCGTGATCGACGTCCGCCTGCTCATGGGCGCCTACGGAGTGACCGACCGCGAGAAGGTCGCCCGCCTTGAGGAGTTGGCCAAAGGGTCGAGTCGGCGAGGATGGTGGCTCGAACACGCCGCACACCTCCACGCGGACTACCTCGAACACATTTCTCTGGAGGACGACGCCACGTACATCCGGGAGTGGGAGCCGGTCCTGTTTCCGGGCCTTCTGCAAACTCCCGCCTACGCGGAGGCGGTCATCGCGGCAGGCCACGACTACGTCACCCCCGAACTGGTCGAGCAGTTGGTCAGAGTGCGACAGGAGCGGCAGGCGAAAATTGAGGAGGGCGGGGCCACCTACACAGCCATCATTTGGGAGCCGGTCATCAGGCACACCCTGGTCAGCGCGGATGTCCACTGGGAACAGCTGGCCCGCACGCTTGAGGTGGGAAAGCGGAAGAACGTAACCGTTCAAGTCCTGCCGTTCACCGCAGGGTTGAAAGCAGGCGTGACGTCGGCCTTCGCTTCTTTCAGCTTCGACTCCGAGCCGACCGTGCAAGCAGTGACCCTGGAGAACTTGAGGGGGACATCAATCCTTGAGGCTTATGACGATTTGACGGCTTACGCCAACATGTTCGACGAACTACGATCGGCTGCACTGGCACCCGAGGCGAGCGCACGGCTCATCCGGGGCGTACTGCGGAGCAGCAAGGAAGACACATCGTGACCCCTGACGTCATAGGCCCGTACCAGAAGTCCTCGTACTCCGGGCAGCAGGGCAACTGCGTCGAGATTGCCGCGACCGCCAACGGCGGCCGCGCCGTACGGGACAGCAAAGACCGGACCCGACCGTCCCTGCACTTCACCGCCACCCAGTGGCAGAGCTTCCTCACAGGCACCAAGGAAGAAGCATCGTGACCCCTGAGGTTGTAGGCCCCTACCGGACGTCGTCCTACTCGGGCCAGAACAACAACTGCGTCGAGGTGGCCCCGACAGCCAACGGCGGGCGCAGCGTGCGGGACAGCAAAGACCGGACCCGACCGTCCCTGCACTTCACCGCCACCCAGTGGCAGAGCTTCCTCACAGGCGCCAAGGACGGCGGGTTCCGCAACTGAGACCGCCGTAACGCGTATGCGAGAGGTCGGCCGGCGACGCCGCTCCGGGCGTCCGGGCGTCCGGGCGGCCCGCCCCCGGCCTTTCCCCGCCCGGCCACCGGATCCGCCGTGCGGCCGGACGAGTTGGCGCGGGCTCAGGCAGGCATCGATTCCACGATCCAGAGAGGACCGTCCGCGCACGTCACCTCTACGCCGTCGGCGGGTTCGAGGGAGGTCCGCAACACCCTGATCCACTCGCCCGCCACCAACGCGGTCGGACCGGACCTGCCCGAACTGCCGAATCGTGTGGCGCGTACCTGATGGTGGATCCGGCTTCTGGTGTGCTCCCAGTCGATACGGGAGAAGCCGGGCTCCATCCACCCCGCGTAAGAGGCATGTGCGGCGCACTGTGCGGTACCGGGAAACCCTTCGCCCACACGCTCAAGAGCCGTGGGGAGAAGGCGCGAAATGAATTCGTCGACCGCACCCCAGATACACTCAGGAAGCACATCGTCATCCAGCGCGATTCCGGATTCCTGGATCAGGATTCCACCGGAATCGAATTCCTCATCCATCCAGTGGATACTCACTCCGATTTCCGGGTCACCGTTCCTGATCGCCCAGTTCACGGGGATGGGACCACGATATTTCGGCAGCATCGAGGTATGAACGTTGATGGCCCCCAGCGACGTGGCCCGCAAGGCGGAAGGTGGGAACTTCCAGGGGAACCCGTAACAGATCACGAGGTCCGCGCCATAGCCGCCCAGGGTCTTCGCCAGCACCTTCTTGCTGCCGGGCAGAAAGAGGTCGACCCCCGGCGGAATCCGGTCGGCGATCTCGCCGATCACCCGTCCCGCGCCGGACCTGGTCGGCCCGCCGGGCGTCAGCGACCGCGCGTGTACGTACGCCACGGGCGTGTGCCCGGCCCGTTCACAGACAGCCTGCAGGACCGCGAATCCTTGCGCCGAATAGGACACCAGGATGACACGCATCGATCCGCCCAATATTTCACGAGACCGGACACTCGGCCTCTACGCTTGAATATGGTGCACGGCAGGGGCGGGCAGGGGGGCGACGCGGCGCTCGAAGAAGCTGTTGAGCCGCTCTCCGGATTCATGCAGATCCAGAATGATTCGCTTGCACTCGGCGATCACCCCACTGTCGGTGTATTTCCTGCCGCCGGCAAGGTTTCCGTCGTCATCATAAATGATTTCGTACAGCACGGAGGATCCGATGATGGCGATTTCCGGTAACGCGTCACCGGATTCAAGTAATGCGATGTCACCCAACCCCACGACCCGCGTATCTTCTCCGCATTGTTCCTTCAGGTGCAGAAGGTGGAGTTCCCACTGCAAATAGGGGGCGATGGGCTCCTCGACCACACGGACACGGTGGAGGCCGAACCCGTGGTCCGCGATCTTGCGGAAGTATCTCTCGTAATGGCCCCGCTGCTCCGAGATGAGCGAAAGAGCCTTGCCCCAATCCCCGCGGTAGAACGCTTCCCAGCTCTCCACCCCGGGCTCTCGGAAAGTCTGCTGCCGTTCGAGCTTCCAGAAGCCCGCGCCGCCCGCGTGCCAGAAGTGTTTGTCGAAGTCTTCCAGGTACGCGTCCAACTCAAGCCGGTCGCCGGTCGCGTCCGCCAGGGCGCTACGCATCCGGAAGGTCCCCCTTCGCGGCCACGGCCGTCGTGCGCGGAATGACGACCAACCGCTCGTCCGGGGCGATTTTCAACCCGTCGGGAAGGCGCCCCCGGTAGGAATCGGTGAGATCCCTGCCGATCACCGCGACATCGCCGTTCTCCAGCTCCCAGATATCCGGGCAGCCGGACTCACCGCCCGTTGTCCCCAACTCCTCGGGGGACCGGCCCAGACGACGCACCAGCGGCGAAGAGGGGTCTGCTTCCCACGCTCGAATCACGCGATTCCTCCAGGTGAGTTGGCGCGATTATGACCCAGCACACATCGCGGTGCAACGCTGAGTGACGAGTTCGCGCCAGGTGCGCCCGCCGCCGGATCGCGCGCAGGTCCTTCCGGACCCGGACCGGACCCGGGCCGGACCCGGGCCGGACCCGGACCCGTCGCTATGAGTTCCCCTGAAGGTCCCGGTAGGTGGCGAGCTTCTCCCGGGCGACCACCGTCCACGGGTGACTCGGGCCGAGTACCCGCTCTCTCCCCTCGATGACGGTCTGGATCTGTTCGACAGCCTCCGAAAGTTCGCCCAGCGCGGCGAGGACACCGCCCAGCAGGCTCCGGGAAGCCATGGTGATCGGATACTCGGCTCCATAACGCAGCTCATGAGCGGCCAGCGCCCTGCGGGCCAGTGGCAGCGCTTCCACCGGTCTGCCGGTGTTGAGCAGGGCGTGGGCGCAGTTGAGCTCGGCCGAGAGCGTGATCGGGTGATCGGGGCCGAGCTCACGGCGGCAGTCCGCGACCACACCGGGTCCTTCCGGGGCTTCCTCGTCCAACTCGGCTCCCGGCGGCAACTCCAGCAGGCACGCTCGCGCCTCCAGGGTCAGTGGATGCGAAGGGCCCAGTAGCGCCGTCCGGCCCCTCGCCGCCCGGCGCATCAGCGCCACGGCCTCCGCCGTGTCACCGAGCCAGCTGAGAGGGCGCGAGGCATGCAGGCAACTCGTCAGTGTGTCCGGAGAGTCCGCGCCGTGGACGCGCTCCAGATCGGCGAGCACCCGGCGGTGCAGCTCCGCCGCCTCGGCGAGGCGTCCCAGACGATCGAGGGACTTCCCCACGCGTTGACGGAGTCTCAGCACGAGGAGGTGGTTCTCACCCAGCCGGGGCCTCGCGAGTTCCACAGCCTGGTTCGCGACGGCGAGCGCCGACGCGTAGTCACCGGCACGGTGCTGAGCCGTCACCAGCCGCAGAGCGCACGCGGTCGCTGCCTCCGCTGTGGGCTGTCGCACGGTGGACCAGTCCCGCACGCGCCGAAGGAGTACGAGGACGTGCGAGGTGAGGAGATTGAGCCGGGCGTCCCGTGTCCCGCGCTCGGGCAATTCGGGAAGGGCCGACGCCAGCAGGCCCGCGGCCGTGGCGGCGAGCCGTTCGCGCTGGTCGTCGGGCATCCCCCGGGCAACGCTGTCGAGCAGCACCGCGTGGGTGCGCAGGCAGCGCACGCCACCGTCGGCCACGAGCTCGGTGAGCGAGTGGTCGAGGAGCCCACGCAGCGTCAGTTCGACGCGCGCGGACGGCAGTTCCGGGCCGAGATCGAGGCCGCCGAGCAGTGAGAGCGGGAGCGGGTCGCTCGACCAGCAGGCCAGCAGTCTCAGCAGCGGGGTGGCGTCCGGCAGCCCCTGTCTGACGAGAGCGTTGAGCGACAGTTGCCAGGTGCCGCTGATCAGATGGCGGGAGTCGTTGCCGCTGGTGCCCGCGCCCTGGTCGATCAGTTCGATGGGGTCCTGACGGTCTTCGAGGCGCTGGCCGTACTCGGCCATGGTCCAGGGATCGATCACCTGGTGGGCCAGGAATCCGCCGGCGAGGGTCAGCGCGAGCGGAAGGCGCCCGAGCCGGTCGGCGATGGCGCCGGCCTCCTCGGCGGTCCCGGTGCCCGGCGCGAGGTCGCAGAGCACCTGGGCGGCTTCGGGACGTGGCAGCACACCGACGTGGAGCAGTTCGGCGGCGGGCCACCAGTGGCTCGCCGACTGACGGGTGGTCACGAGGACGGTGCCGCGCGGACTCGTGCGCAACCAGCCACCGTCGCGCAGCACCGCCGGATCGTCCGCGTTGTCCAGGACCAACAACCAGGGCGGGCCGGAATCGTCGAGCCGGTCCCAGACCAGGTCCGCCGCCGCGCGAAGACCGTTGCGCGCGGCCATGAGCTCGCCCTCGCCCGCTCCCCGGTCGGCGGCCACGGCGAGCATGCCGGCGCGTAAGGAGGCGTGGTCGGAGGCGTTGACCCAGAGGCCCAGCCGACCGGCCTCGTCCACCGCGTGCCGGAAGATCGTGTGGGCGACGGCCGTCTTTCCGCAGCCCCCGAGACCGTGGAGCACGAGAACCCCGTTTCCCGCGCCTTCGGTGACAGCGGCCCGCAGGCGCTCCATGAGCTCACCGCGGTCACGGAGTATCGCGGGCGCCCGGCCCACGGCGGGGTGGCGTACCGAGTCCGGTCCGGACCACGACGGGCTGTGATGATGGTGCTCGGTGATGTGCTGGTCGCCCGAGGCCTGGTAGACCCGCCCATGGTCTGCGGCCCGGCCGTCGTTGCGACCGGTCACCGCTGATCGAGGCGGAGGTCACGGCCTGCCTGGTAGATCCGTGCCTCGCCGGAGGCGATGGCCTGTTGGGTCGGGACCGGCCGGGCGCTGACGCCCGGGGCCAGTTCGGCCAGGAGCGCCCTCAGATCCTCGGCCAGTTCGGGGTGCGCGGTCAGCAACCGCCGCACCCGGCCCTGCCACTCCGCCCGGATCTCCGCCTCGGTCTCCCGGTCACCCGCCCCCTGGGCGAGGAGCAGTTCGTCCCGGGACGAGTCGAGTTCGCCGGCGATGGCCTGCGCCCGGTCGGGCCGTGCCCGTCGCCAGAGCAGCAGCAGTCCGTCTCTCATGCTCTGCCAGGTATCGGTCGCCAGCAGGGTGACAAGTGTCGTTCCCGCCGTGCCCGCCAAAGCGGCCAGCTCCGGTTCCATACGCGTAGCCCTCCGTGAAAGCGCGGTGTGCCGCATCACAGTAGGTGTTGGCCAAGTCCACGTACAGTGAGCCGTTTTCGCTCCGATACCCGCCGATACCCACCGCCACCCGCCGCTCCGACGTCAGGCGCCGGTCCGCTCCACCACCGTCGCCCCCCGCGCCGGGGACGACGCCACCCGTGCCGTGCGGCAGGTTCCCGAGGCGTGCAGTGCCTGGGCCACCTCCGCCGCCGTGTCCGGGTCCTTCGTCAGGAAGGCCGTCGTCGGGCCCGAGCCCGAGACCAGGGATGCCAGGGCGCCCGCCGTCATGCCCGCCGCGAGGGTGTCGGCGAGGGAGGGGCGGAGCGTGAGGGCCGCGGGTTGGAGGTCGTTGGACAGGGTGCCCGCCAGGGCGGTGGCGTCGCCCGTGCGGAGGGCGTCCAGGAGTGCGGGGTCGGCGGACGGGGCGGGGACCGGTGTGCCCTCCGTCCGGCGGTCGAACTCGCGGAACACCGTCGGCGTGGACAGGCCGCCGTCGGCGACCGCGAACACCCAGTGGAAGTCGCCGCCCACATCGAGCGGGGTGAGCTGTTCGCCGCGGCCGGTGCCCAGGGCCGCGCCGCCGATCAGGCTGAAGGGGACGTCGCTGCCCAACTCGGCGCAGATGGCGAGCAGTTCGTCCCGCGAGGAGCCCAGTGACCAGAGGGTGTCGCAGGCCAGCAGGGCGCCCGCGCCGTCCGCGCTGCCGCCCGCCATGCCGCCCGCGACGGGGATGTCCTTGGCGATATGGATATGGACGCGCGGGTCGATGCCGTGGCGTTCCGCCAGCGCCAGCGCCGCGCGGGCCGCGAGGTTGGTGCGGTCGAGCGGGACCTGTGCCGCGTCAGGGCCCGTACAGGTGATCCGCAGTTCGTCGGCCGGGGTGACCGTGATCTCGTCGTACAGACCCACGGCGAGGAAGACATTCGCCAGGTCGTGGAAGCCGTCGGGACGGGCCGCGCCCACCGCCAGCTGTACGTTCACCTTCGCGGGCACCCGTACCCGTACCGATTCGGCCGCGCTCACGCGCCCGCTCCCTTCGACTCCGCGATCCGTGACTCGACGGTCCGCGACTCCGCGATCCGCGCGAATTCCTCGACTGTCAGTGCCTCGCCGCGCGCCTGCGGCGAGACGCCCGCCGCGACGAGCGCCGCCTCCGCCGCCGGGGCCGAGCCCGCCCAGCCCGCCAGCGCCGCGCGCAGTGTCTTGCGGCGCTGCGCGAAGGCCGCGTCGACGACCGCGAAGACCTCGGCCCTGGAAGCCGTCGTCCTCACCGGCTCGGCCCTGCGTACCAGCGAGACGAGACCGGAGTCCACATTGGGCGCGGGCCAGAAGACCGTACGGCCGATGGCGCCGGCCCGCTTGACGTCCGCGTACCAGTTGGCCTTCACGGACGGCACCCCGTACACCTTGCTGCCCGGCGCGGCGGCCAGCCGGTCGGCGACCTCCGCCTGGACCATCACCAGCGTCCGCTCGATCGTCGGGAAGCGCTCCAGCATGTGCAGCAGCACGGGGACGGCCACGTTGTACGGGAGGTTCGCGACCAGCGCGGTCGGCGCGGGGCCGGGCAGTTCCTGGACCCGCATCGCGTCCGAGTGCACGAGCGAGAAGCGTCCGGCGCGCGCCGGCATCCTCGCCTCGATCGTCGCGGGCAGCGTGCCCGCGAGGACGTCGTCGATCTCCACGGCCGTCACCCGGTCCGCCGCCTCAAGCAGCGCCAGCGTCAGCGAGCCGAGCCCGGGGCCGATCTCCACGACGACATCGTCCGGGCGCACCGCGGCGGTGCGGACGATCCTGCGGACGGTGTTGGCGTCGATGACGAAGTTCTGCCCGCGCTGTTTGGTCGGGCGCACGCCCAGTGCCGCGGCGAGTTCGCGGATGTCCGCGGGCCCCAGAAGGCCGTCGGGGGCGTCGGGCGCGGCGGACTCGGCGTCATGGGGCTCAGGGGCGTCGGGCTCAGTGGTGCTCACCCGGTCAGCCTACGGCCGCAGTGGGGCCAGGGACTCGCCCCCCGCTGCACGTAGAGCTTCTTCGCGCGGTACGTCTGCTCCTCGGCCGGTGCGTCCTGTGGCCGTCCGCTGCCGCCGAGCGCGTGCCAGGTGCCGGTGTCGAACTGGTAGAGCCCGCCGTAGTTCCCCGACGCGTCGACGGCCCCCGGCCGGCCGCCCGACTCGCAGGCGGCGAGCCCGGCCCAGTTGAGCCCGTCCGCGCCGGCCACGGAGGCCGGCGCCGCCCTCGTGCCCACCCTCACCCGCTGGGTGACCGCCCGGCGCACCACCTCTTCGTGGATCTTCCGCGGCTTCTTCTTGACGCCGTTGACCGTGCGCAGCGCGTAGGTGACCCGGCGCACGCCCGGCCTGCCCTGCTGGTCGACGACCTCCGTTCCCCGGAAGAGTCCGGGGTCCCGGGTCCGTACGGTGTCGTACGGGATGGGCTCGTCGCGTACCTGCTCACCGTCGGTGATCCGCATGACGGTGATCGTCGAGCCGTCGCGCGGGAAGGCGTCCGGCGGTACGGACGTGGTGTCCTGCCCGTGCAGCGCGAGGCCGGCCCGCGCCAGCGCCTCGGCGACGGTCGCCGCGTTGGTACGGATCGTGTACTCGCGGCCGTCCGCCATGAAGGTCACGGTCCGTTCGGTCCGTACGTCGAGGGCCAGTCCGGTACGGGAGATCGCGGCCGAGCGGGAGACGGAGAGGAACGCGCCCTCCGCGCGGACGCCGAGCTGGCGCAGCGCGCCTTCGACGGTGCGGGCCGTCGTCCACACCTGGCGCCGGTGTCCGTCGAGGGTGAGCAGGACGGGCCGCCCGTAGCGGACGACGACCTCGTCGCCGTTGGTGAGCTCCGCGCCGGGCGCCGGGGCGACGATGTCGTGCGCGCCGACCGTCACGCCTTCGTGCGCGAGCAGGTCCTCCACCTCTCCGGCGAAGGTGTGCAGGGTGCGCGGCTCGCCGCCGTCGACGGTGAGTTCCACGGCCTTGTCGTTGACGACGAACGCCGAGGTGCCACCGGCGAGGAAGGCGACGACGAGCGCCTGTGGGACGAGCCGGCGCAGCGTCTCCGGGGAGGCGGCCGGTCCGGGCGGAGCCGCCTCGGGCGAAGCGGCCTCCGGCAGCACGGCCCGGGGCGCCGAAGCGGCTCCGTAGGCGGCGGGTCCGGGCGGTGCGGCCTTGGGCGGGGTGGCTCGCTGGGCGGGCGGGGTGGCTCGCTGGGCGGGTTTACGGCGGCCCAGCCCGCCCCGTGCCGCTCGGTGACTGCCCTGCGCATTGCTCACGACGCTCCACGAGATCCGGTCCGGTCCGTCGCGGCCCTGATGCCCACGGCCGCGGTGCCCCCGGAGACTAATGGAGGCTCCGTCACTCTCCAAAGCGACTCGACTACGCTGCGTGCCGACGCTACCCTTCGCCCTCCCGCCCACGGCGCCGCCGGCGAGACGCGCAGTTCCGAAGCCCCGCCCGGGCCCCCGGCCCGTGATGCGTCAGTAACCGAACGCTCGCGCCGTATTGCGGGAAACCGCCTCGGCCATGGCGTCCTCGCCGATCCCCCGCACCTCGGCCATCGCGCGCAGCGTGACCGGAATGAGATAGGGCGCGTTGGGCCGGCCGCGGTACGGCGCCGGTGTCAGAAAGGGCGCGTCCGTCTCGACGAGAACAAGCTCCAATGGCGCTACTGTGAGCGCGTCACGCAACGGCTGAGCGTTTTTGAATGTGACATTGCCCGCAAAGGACATGTAATAACCGGCCGCCGCACATATCCCGGCCATTTCCGCGTCACCGGAATAACAATGGAACACCGTGCGTTCCGGAGCGCCTTCTTCCGCGAGGATTCGCAGCACATCGGCGTGCGCCTCGCGATCGTGGATCATGAGCGCCTTGCCATGGCGTTTGGCGATCTCGATATGGGCGCGGAAAGAGCGCTCCTGGGCGGCCACGCCCTCGGGACCCGTACGGAAGTGATCGAGCCCCGTCTCGCCGACGGCCCGTACCTGCTCCAGCGCGGCCAGCCGGTCGATCTCGGCCAGCGCGTCGTCCAGCGCGGTGTCGCCGCCGCCCTCGCGGGCCCCCTGACGCGACCAGCCGTCGGGGTCGCCGTGCACGATGCGGGGCGCTTCGTTGGGGTGCAGCGCGACCGCCGCGTGGACGTTCTCGTACGCCGCCGCCGTCTCCGCGGCCCATCGCGAGCCCTTGATGTCGCACCCCACCTGGACCACCGTCGTCACACCGACCGAAGCAGCCCTGGCGAGACCGTCCTCGACCGTGCCGTCCTGCATGTCCAGGTGGGTGTGCGCGTCCGCGACCGGCACCCTGAGGGGTTCGGGCAGCGGCGGCGGGGCTTGTTTCGCACTCATGGACGCGATCCTACGAGGGCCGCGCCCCGGGGCTCACATGCGGTGGTACGTGATGACGCGGGTGGGTCACGTGCGGTGGTGGAAGGGGTGCAGGAGGTCGGAGAGGTGCCAGTGGTGGTGCCTGGCCGCCTTGTCCGCCCCCATGGCCGTCGCCCCCGTCGTGATCGCCCCGTCCTCCCCCGACGGGGCGGCTCCGGCGGGTATCTCCTCGCCCGCCCCCGCCGGTATCTCCTCGGCCGCCGCGGCGCGCCCCGCCTTCGCGGGGTGGTGCTGCTCCCCCATCAGCGCCCGTATCGATGAGACCTGGCCGGAACGCATGATGCGGACGACATGCCCCCCACAGTTGACGCAGTTCGGGCTGGACAGCGGGGAAGGTACCCGCACGCCCTCGGACTTGTAGACGACGAAATTGTGGCCCGAGCCGTCGACGTGGTGCTCTATGTCGTACGCCTGCTCCCAGCCGTGCCCACAACGCATGCAACAAAAGGCATATGCCTCGTGGGCAACGGCTGTACCCGTGATCTCACTCATGCCAGCTCCTCTCCACTGACCAAGTGGACGCCTTTGACAGCGGGAGCGCATCAGCCCTGTCGATTAATGGATTGGTCTTGGCCTTCTCATGTCCAAAGGGCACGGTACGCGGTCTGTGCTTTACATTTCACGATAGTCCTTTGCCGTCCGCGGGGCCCGTGCGCCCAGGGGCCGTTCCGGCCGCCGTACGCGCGGCGTTCTTCGCCGCGACGACCGCGTCGAACACCTCGCGTTTGGGCAGGCCCGCCTCGGCGGCGACGGCCGCGATCGCCTCCTTGCGCCGCTCCCCCGCCTCCTCCCGCACCTGTACCCGCCGCACCAGTTCCTCTGGGTTCAGCTCTCCGGCCGTCCGCTCCGGGGCGCCCTCCACGACCACGGTGATCTCTCCGCGTACGCCCTCGGCCGCCCAGGCCGCCAGCTCGCCGAGACCGCCGCGCCGCACCTCTTCGTACGTCTTGGTCAGTTCGCGGCAGACGGCCGCCCTGCGGTCGGCGCCGAAGACCTCGGCCATCGCGGCGAGGGTGTCGTCCAGGCGGTGCGGCGCCTCGAAGTAGACGAGCGTGCGCCGCTCGTCCGCGGCCTCCCGCAGCCGGCCGAGCCGCTCGCCCGCCTTGCGCGGCAGGAAACCCTCGAAGCAGAAACGGTCCACCGGCAGCCCGGAGAGCGCCAGCGCGGTCAGCACGGCGGACGGCCCGGGCACGGCCGTGACCTTGATGTCCCGCTCGACCGCCGCCGCCACCAGCCGGTAGCCGGGGTCGGAGACGGACGGCATGCCCGCGTCCGTGACCAGCAGCACCCGCGCCCCGCCCGTCAGCGCCTCGACCAGCTCAGGCGTCCGTGCGGACTCATTGCCCTCGAAGTACGACACGACCCGGCCGCGGGTCTGCACACCGAGCGCCTGGGTGAGCCTGCGCAGCCGCCGCGTGTCCTCCGCGGCGATCACATCGGCGGTCTCCAGTTCGGTGGAGAGCCGGGGCGGCGCGTCCGTGACATCACCGATGGGCGTCCCTGCGAGTACCAGCGTTCCAATCACATCCGCCATCCTCGCAGGGCGGGAGGCGCCCCACTCACAGCGGCGTTCCCTACGATGGCGCGGTGACCAGTACTGCGCCAGAAGCCCTCCACGGGCACGACGCCGGCGACAAGCCGCCCTCATGGCCTCAGCGGCTGCGCCGATTCGGCCATGTGCCCCGGCGGGTGACCGGGCTGCGCGAGCGGCTGGTGCCGCCGTACACCCGGCCCTCGGAGCGGCTGTGGGCCGTGCTCGGCGTGCCTCCACGGCTCGCGGACCGGTTGATCCGCTGGTCCGCGTGGGGCGGGCCGCTGCTCGTGGCGCTGGTCGCCGGGGTGCTGAGGTTCTGGAACCTGGGCAGCCCCAAGGCGGTGATATTCGATGAGACGTATTACGCGAAGGACGCGTGGGCGCTCGTCAACCAGGGGTACGAGGGCAGCTGGCCCAAGGACATCGACAAGTCGATTCTGCGGGATCCGTCCTCGGTACCCGTGCCGACCGACCCCGGCTATGTGGTGCATCCGCCGGTGGGCAAGTGGGTCATCGGCCTGGGCGAGCACTTCTTCGGGTTCAACCCCTTCGGCTGGCGCTTCATGGTGGCGGTGCTCGGCACGCTCTCGGTGCTGATGCTCTGCCGGATCGGGCGGCGGCTGTTCCGTTCCACGTTCCTGGGGTGCCTGGCGGGCGCGCTGCTCGCGGTGGACGGCCTGCACTTCGTGATGAGCCGTACGGCCCTGCTCGACCTCGTGCTGATGTTCTTCGTGCTGGCCGCCTTCGGCTGTCTGCTGATCGACCGCGACTGGGCACGGCGGAAACTGGCGGCGGCGCTCCCGGTGGACGAGGAGGGCGTACTGCGCCCGGACCGGGAAGTCGCGGAGAATCTGCGGCTCGGCTGGCGGCCCTGGCGGATCGCGGCGGGGCTGATGCTCGGCCTGGCGTTCGCGACGAAGTGGAACGGGCTCTACATCCTGGCCGCCTTCGGGATCATGTGTGTGGTGTGGGACCTGGGCGCGCGCCGGACGGCGGGCGGGGGGCCGTTCTGGGGGGTGTTCCGACGCGATCTGGTGCCGGCCTTCTTCTCGACGGTCCCGGTCGCGATCCTCACGTACATCGCCTCATGGACCGGCTGGATCGTCACCGACAAGGGCTACTTCAGGGACTGGGCCGAGACGACGGGCAAGGGCGGCAACTGGACGTGGCTGCCCGACTGGCTGCGCAGCCTCTGGCACTACGAGAACGAGGTCTACAGCTTCCACGTCAATCTGACGTCGGGCCACACCTACCAGTCGAACCCGTGGAGCTGGATCGTCCTCGGCCGCCCGGTCTCGTACTTCTACGAGGACCCGGCGGCCGGCACCGACGGCTGCCCGGCCTCCACGGTCGGCAAATGCGCCCGCGAGGTGCTGGCGATCGGCACCCCGCTGCTGTGGTGGGCGGGGGCCTTCGCGCTCTGCTACGTCCTGTACCGCTGGCTCTTCCGCCGCGACTGGCGCGCGGGCGCGATCGCCTGCGCGGTCGCGGCGGGCTGGGTGCCGTGGTTCCTGTACCAGGAGCGGACGATCTTCCTCTTCTACGCGGTCGTCTTCGTCCCGTTCCTCTGTCTCGCGGTGGCGATGATGATCGGCGCGATCGTGGGACCGGCGGGCTCCGACGAGAGACGCAGAACGATCGGCGCGGTCGGTGCCGGGGTGCTGGTCCTGCTGATCATCTGGAACTTCATCTACTTCTGGCCGCTGTACACCGGCACGGCGATCCCACTGGACTCCTGGCGCAACCGGATGTGGCTCGACACCTGGGTCTGACCACGCCGGACAGGGGGCAAGGAAACGACGAGGAAACGGCGAGGGAACGGGGACAGCAAGGGCGCGCGTCAGTCCGATAACGCTCACCGGCGCTCGCCCCCTGTGACACACCGGTCCCGTAGAGTGCGTGCGATATCCCCTTGAACGCGTTCAGAAGTTCAGGGGGGCTCCTGGGGAGGGGGACCGCGCTCATGCGCAGCGGAGCCAAGATCGCCGTCATAGGCGGGGTGTTCGTCGTGTTCGCCGGCGGCGTCGGGTACGGCGCCTACAACGTGTACGACGGGCTCACCGGCGGCAACGGGTCCCCGGTCGGCGACACCACCACGACAGCCGAGGTCAAGACCGGACCGCTGAGCGCCGCCGAGGTCGACAAGGCCGCGAAGGACTTCCTGACGGCGTGGGCGAAGGGGGACGAGGCGGCCACGGTCGCCCAGCTGACCAACGACCCCGCCACCGCCGAGGCCGTCATCGGCGGCTACCGCGACGAGGCCCATGTCACCGCCGCGGTGATCACACCGGGTCAGGCGGTCGGCGCCAAGGTCCCGTTCACCGTCAAGGCCACCCTCTCGTTCGACGGGAAGACCAAGCCCTGGTCGTACGCCTCGGAACTGACCGTGGTGCGCGGGCTGACCACTGGGCGCCCGCTGGTCGACTGGGCGCCCTCGGTGATCCATCCGAAGCTGACGAAGGACACCCGTCTCGTCACCAACGAGGCTTCCGCGCCCCCGATCAAGGCCGTCGACCGCGACGGCGCCGAACTGACGAAGGAGAAGTACCCCTCGCTCCGGCCGATTCTGGACGAGCTCCGCAAGCGGTACGGCGACGACGCGGGCGGCACGCCCGGCGTCGAGCTGGTGCTGAGGAGCGACACCGAGAGCGCCCCGGACGAAACGCTGCTCACGCTCTCCAAGGGGACGGCGGGCAGGCTGACGACCACGCTGGACGCGCGCGTGCAGGCCGCGGCCGAGCAGGCGGTGAAGAAGTACAGCGAGGCGTCGGTCGCCGCCGTCAAGCCGAGTACGGGCGAGATCCTGGCGGTCGCCAACAACCGCAAGGACGGCTGGAACGCGGCGATGCTCGGCAGGCAGGCGCCGGGCTCCACGATGAAGATAGTGACCGCGGCGATGCTGCTGGAGAAGGGTCTCGTGGCCGCCGACCGGGCGGCCGAGTGTCCCAAGGACGCGATGTACCAGGGCCGTACGTTCACGAATCTGGACGGTTTCTCCATCGCGGGCGGCACGTTCACCCAGAGCTTCGCCCGCTCCTGCAACACCGCCTTCGTCAAGCTGATCGACGACACCAAGGACGACGCGGCGCTGAAGGCCGAGACCGAGGAGGTCTTCGGCATCGGTCTCGACAACTGGAAGACCGGTGTCGCGTCCTTCGACGGCAGCGTGCCGGCCGCGACCGGCGGTGAGGCGGCGGCGCAGTACATCGGACAGGGCACGGTCCAGATGAACGTCCTCAACATGGCGTCCATCACGGCGACCGCCAAGAACGGTTCGTTCAAGCAGCCCGTCATCGTGCCGCGTTCGCTGGACGACCGGCAACTGGCCACCGCCGCGCGCTCGCTGCCGTACAACGTGGCGAGCCAGCTGCGCGGCATGATGCGGGTCACGGCCACGAGCGGTACGGCCGCGAACGCGATGTCCGGGCTCGGCGGCGACAAGGGCGCGAAGACCGGTTCCGCGGAGGTCGACGGCCAGGCCACCTCCAACAGCTGGTTCACGGGATACCAGAACGACCTCGCCGCGGCGGCGGTCGTCCAGGCGGGCGGCCACGGCGGCGACGCGGCGGGCCCGGTGGTGGCGTCGGTGCTGGCCGCGGGGTGACGCCGCTCGTCGCCGTCGCGGTCCTCATCGCCGCGCTCGTCCACGCCAGTTGGAACGCCCTCGCGCACACGATCAAGGACCAGCTGGTCGCCTTCACCCTGATCGGCGGGGGCGCGGCGGTGATCGGCGCCGTCATCGCCTGCTTCATGCCCCTGCCGCACACGGCGGCCTGGCCGTATCTGATCGTCTCCGCGCTGCTGCACATCGGCTACCAGGCGCTGCTGATGCGCTCGTTCAGCCTGGGCGACTTCGGCCAGATGTACCCGATCGCGCGCGGTACGGCGCCGCTCGTGGTGACCGTGGTGGCCGCCGTCTTCGTCGGGGAGTCGCTGGACGCCTGGCAGACGGCGGGCGTCGCCGTCGCCTCGGCGGGGCTGGTCGGCCTCGCGCTCTGGGGCATCAGGGGCGCGGGGAGCACACCCCACTGGCCGGCGCTGCTGGCCGCGCTCGCGACGGGCCTGTCGATCGCCGCGTACACGGTGGTGGACGGGGTGGGGGTACGCGCATCGGGCACACCGCTGGGCTATATCGCCTGGCTGATGATCCTGGAGGGCCTCGTGATCCCGGCGTACGCCCTGTACGCGCGCCGGGGCCGGCTCCTCGCCCAGCTACGCCCCCACGCCGCGCGGGGGCTGCTCGGCGCGGCCCTCTCCATGCTGGCGTACGGCCTGGTCCTGTGGGCGCAGACCCGCGCCCCGCTCGCGCCGGTCGCCGCCCTCCGGGAGTCATCGATCATCGTCGGCGCGGCTGTGGGGGCGGTCTTCTTCAAGGAGCGCTTCGGCACACCGCGCATCGCGGCGGCGTCTCTGATGGTGGTGGGTATCGGACTGATGCTGCACGCGGGTTGATACACCGACACGGCCCATGGCGTGGTGAACGCGGCGGCGCGGGCGCTGATCACCCCTGAGGTCGCCTGTCCTGGATCCCTTTCGCGCGGCCCTTGGTCCGGACGGTGCCCCTTTGGCAACACTCGCCGGACAGCTCCCGGCAGATCCCCTTTTATCCGTCCACTCGTGATCTCCTTTCGTCACGGAGGTATCAATGCGATGAACGGACAACCGCATGAGGACACGGACAACCACGACACACCTGACAGCGACCGGGACCGGGACACGGCCCACCGACCCGAGACACCCCGGCGTCTTCTGCTGACCACGGCCGCGCTGGCGCCGCTGCTGGCCGGGATCGGCACCACCGTCGCCCGCGCCCAGTCCCCGGATCCGGCCCCCGCCGCCGACCCGGCGAAGGGCGGCGGTCACCAGCACGAGCCGGTCCAGCCGGTGGCCACCACCCCGGCCGACTGGCAGCAGGTCGCGCGGGCGCTGGGCCGGCAGGGCGCGATGGCGGGCGACGAGGCGTACAACACCCACTTTCCGCGCGGGGACCTCGAAGTCGTCTCCTACGGAGTCACGATCTCGCCCCAGCTCGCCCTGGGCTCGCACGTGGCCTTCGTCCGCTACACCGACGGCAGCGTGCTGGCCATGGGCGATCTCACGGTGACCGAGGGCGAGCTCCAGGAGGTGACGGATGTCCTCCAGGCGCACGGCATCGAGCAGACCGCGCTGCACAAGCATCTGCTCGCCCACTCCCCCGACGTCTGGTGGACCCATGTCCACGCGCACGGACGGGACCCGGTGGCCATCGCCTGCGGGCTGCGCGCCGCGCTCGACCGCACCGCGACCCCGCCCCCGAATCCACGGCCGCGGAAGCCCATCGATCTGGACACCGACGGCATCGACGCCGCGCTGGGCATGAAGGGCTCGGACGACGGCGGGGTCTACAAGGCCACCTTCGCGCGCCGTGAGGTCATCATCGAGAGAGGCATGGCGCTGCCCCGCGGCCTGGGCGCGATCTCGGCCTTCATCTTCCAGCCCCTGGGCGACGGCAGGGCCGCGCTCAACGGCGATGTCGTGATGGTCGCCGAGGAGGTCCAGAGCGTCATCAAGATCTTGCGGGGTGGCGGGATCGGTCTGGTCGAGCTGCACAACCACGGCCTCAGGGACGAGCCCCGCCTGTTCTTCATCCACCTGTGGGCCGTGGGCGACGCCGTCGAGCTCGCCAGGACCCTCCGCAAGGCGGTGGACGCCACGAACGTCGTCTCGGTCAGGCGCGGCGAGCACGGGGCTTAGGCACCGTCCGGCCTGTCCGCGCGCGGAACCGCCGGGGTGGGGCTCGCGGCGCCGCGGCGGCCCAAAAGCCCCACCCCAACCCCACCCCACCCCGTCCCGTCCCGCCCGCGGCGCGACGAGCCCCTCTATGCCTCGCCCGCGATCGCTCTCCGCAGCCCCAGATTGCTCATCAGGATCCCGCCGTCGACCGGCAGCGTCACCCCCGTGATCCAGGAGGCGTCGGCAGAGGCCAGGAACGCGACCGCCGCCGCGACATCGGCCGGTGTGCCCACGCGTCCCAGCGGGTAGTGGGCCGCCGCGCGGTCCAGTTCCGCCTCACGGCCCGACCAGGCACCGGTGTGGATCGTGCCGGGCTCCACGAGGTTGACGCGGACACCGCGCGGGGCCGCGTGGCCCGCCAGCGTGCGGGTCAGACTGGTGAGGCCCGCCTTGGCCGCGCTGTAGGCGTGGTTGCCGAAGTCCTGTTCGCCGTTGACGGAACCGATCGAGACGATCGCGCCCCGGCCCGAGGCCGCCAGATACGGAAGCGCCGCACGGGCGCAGCGGAAGGCGCCCGTCAGGGTGATGTCGAGATCCAGCGCCCAGACCTCGTCGGGCTCGTCCTCGAACAGCGGCGCGTCCTGCGTGCACGAGTACGCGTTGTTCACCAGCACGTCCAGCGAGCCGAACGTCTCGGCCGCGTACGCCACCGCCGCCTCCACCGACGCCCGGTCGGCCACATCGCAGCCGCGCGCGACCGCGCCCGGGATGGACTCCGCCGCCGTGACCGCCCGCTTCTCGTCCAGGTCCGTCACCAGGACGCGTGCGCCCTCCTCCGCCAGCCTGCGCGCGGTCGCCTCGCCGATCCCCCGGCCCGCTCCGGTGATCAGAACTCCGTATCCGTCAAATCGCTTCATCCGGCGATGATGTCGCCGATCGCACCGCGCGCACCAGAGCCTGTGCGCGGGGGTCGGCCGTCACGCCCTTGCGCATCCCATTGGTCACATACCCCATCGCGATCCCCGACTCCGGATCGGCGAAGCCCAGCGAACCGCCGCGCCCCGGGTGCCCGAAGGAGCCGGGGCCGAGCAGCGGGGCGGCCGGCCCGTGCAGCATGAAGCCCAGACCGAAGCGGGTGGCGACGACCAGTACCCGGTCGGGGCCCGCCGATTCCTCCGTACGCGCGAGCGTCAGCGTCGCGGGGGCGAACAGCCGGTGGCCGTCGACGGGGCCGATCATCGCGGCGTAACAGCGGGCCAGCGCGCGGGCGGTCGAGATGCCTCCGGAGGCGGGGAGTTCGGCGGCGCGGTAGGCCGGGGCGTTCTCGTCGGGGCGCGGTTCGATGACGCCGAACGCGCGCCGCGTCAGGGACTCCGCGTCGCGGTACGCCTCCGACACGGACCGCTTGGGCCGCAGCCTGAGCGCGCCGCCGACCGCCGTGGGCTCCTCGACCGCGCCGATCCGGCCGACCCGGTGGGCCTCCTCGGCGGGCAGTCCCACCCAGAAGTCCAGCCCGAGCGGCCGGGCGATCTCCTCGGCGATCCACCGGCCCACGCTCCGGCCGGTGACCCGCCTGACCAGTTCGGCGATCAGCCAGCTGTAGGTGTGCGCGTGATAGCCGTGGTCGGTGCCCGGCTCCCACTCCGGCCGCTGGGCGGCCAGGGCCCGCGCGCCCGACTCCCCGTCGATGGCCTCGGCCGGGGTGAGCGGCCGGTCGAGCACCGGCACCCCGGCGCGGTGCGACAGGAGGTGGCGTACGAGCACCCGTTCCTTGCCCGCGGCCTTGAACTCGGGCCAGTACGTGCCGACGGGGGCGTCGAGGTCGATCTGCCCGCGCTGGTGCAGCAGCAGCGGTACGGCGGCGGCGACGCCCTTCGTGGCGGAACGGACGACCTGCGCCGTGTCGACGGCCCACGGCGCCGCGTCCGCGCTCCCGTCCCCCGGCTCCCGCCCGTTGACATCACGGGTGCCCGCCCACAGATCGACGACCTTGCGGCCGTCCCGGTACACGGCGACGGCCGCGCCCCGTTCTCCCAGCCGCTCGAAGTTCCGTACGAACGCGTCCCTGACCGGCTCGAAGCCCGCCTCCACCGTGCCCTGGACGTCCACGCCCGCACTCCCGCCCGTCGGTACCCACGCCTCGTACCGCTCGTCGTCCCGCCACGCCCCGGCGGCGCGACCCCTCTATGGTGCAACGTGTCCGGGCGACACGGAACGCGGGTCGAAACCGAACGGCAGCTCCAACCTGTGCGCGCCCATCAGCTTCTCGTCGCCGAGAAGCCGCCACGTGGGCCCGTCCGCCACGATGACGCCCTCGCTCAGGATCACCGCACGCGGACAGAGTTCGAGAGCGTACGGCAGATCGTGCGTCACCATCAGTACGGTGATGTCCAGCGCCCGCAGGATGTCGGCCAGTTCGCGCCGGGACGCCGGGTCGAGATTGGACGAGGGTTCGTCGAGTACGAGGATCTCCGGCTCCATCGCGAGGACGGTCGCCACCGCGACCCGGCGGCGCTGCCCGAAGGAGAGATGGTGCGGCGGCCGGTCCGCGTACTCCCCCATCCCGACCTGGCCGAGCGCCGCGGTGACCCGGGCCGCCAGCTCGGGGCCGCGCAGCCCGGCGGCCGCCGGGCCGAACGCCACGTCCTCGCGCACCGTCGGCATGAACAGCTGGTCGTCCGGGTCCTGGAAGACGATGCCGACCCGGCGGCGGATCTCGGCCAGATTCCGCTTCGCCACCGGCACCCCGGCGACCGCGACCGAACCGGCCCCGGCGGTCAGGATGCCGTTGAGATGCAGGACGAGCGTGGTCTTGCCCGCGCCGTTGGGCCCCAGCAGCGCCACCCGCTCACCGCGTCCGACGGTCAGATCGACACCGAAGAGGGCCTGATGGCCGTCGGGATAGGCGTACGCGAGCCCGCTGACCTCAAGGGAGGCGGGGACGTCGGGGACGGAGTGCTCGGTCATAGGGTCCAGCCAAGCAGACAGACGGCGAGCGCCGACACGGGGAGGGCGGCGGCGTAGGTCCACTGCGCCCTGGACGCGGTCACCTCGTCGATGACCGGCATGGTGCCCGTGTATCCCCTGCTGACCATGGCCAGATGCACCCGCTCACCGCGCTCGTAGGAGCGGATGAAGAGCGCGCCGGCGGACTTGGCGAGGACGCCCCAGTGCCGGACGCCCCGGGCCTCGAAGCCGCGCGAGCGCCGGGCGACCGACATCCGCCGCATCTCGTCGGTGATGACATCGCCGTAACGGATCATGAAGGAGGCGATCTGCACCAGCAGCGGCGGCAGCCGCAGCCGTTGGAGACCGAGCAGCAGCGAGCGCAGCTCGGTCGTGGAGGCGAGGATCACGGAAGCGGCGACGCCCAGTGTCCCCTTCGCGAGGACGTTCCAGGCGCCCCAGAGCCCGGGAACGCTCAACGACAGCCCCAGGAAGTGGACTTGGTCGCCGGGGACCACGAAGGGCATGAGGAACGCGAAGGCCACGAACGGGATCTCGATCAGCAGCCGGCGCAGCAGCACACCGGCGGGGATACGGGCCACCCGGGTGACGGCCGCGAGGAGCACGGCGTACAGCGCGAACGCCCAGACCGCCTCGCGCGGCGTCGAGACCACGACGAGCACGAAGCAGAAGACGGCGGCCAGTTTGCAGTGCGGGGGCAGCGCGTGGACCGGCGAGTCTCCGTGCCGGTAGAGCGCCTGTGCATGACCCGCGCCCATGTCAGAGGTTCCCGGCCGCCGGCGCGGGGTCCGCTGCCGTACGTCGCCGTCGTACCACCCAGAAGACGCCACTGCCGACGGCCACGGTCGCGCCCACCCCGATCACTCCCGCGAGCCCGCCGGAGATCCGGGCGTCGTCGACGTCCTTGACGCCGTAGTCGGCGAGTGGGGAGTCGGCGGTGTGGTGCGGCTCGGTCTTCCGGTCGATGCCCTGGTCGGCGGCGACCTTCTCCAGCCCGTCGGGGCTGGCGGAGGCGTAGAAGGAGACGAATCCGGCGAGGACGAGCGCGGTGACCAGCCCGGTCGCCCAGACCTTACGGGTGGAGCGCGCGGCCACCGGCAGGGGCCCGGACGCGGGGGCGGCGTCGACCAGTTCGCCGCCCACCCGCAGCTTCAGCGGCGCGGACAGTCCCCGGGCGCCGTACACGAGGTCGGGCCGTACGGCGATGACCGCGCCGACCGTCAGCGCGGTGATCGCGGCCTCACCGATCCCGATGAGCACATGCACGCCGACCATTCCGGTCAGCACCTTGCCGATCGGGATGTCGGTCGTCCCGCCGAGCCAGTAGAAGAGGGTGAAGCCGAGGGCGGCGGCCGGTACGGAGACCAGCGCCGCCACGAAGGACGCGACGGTCACCGAACGACGCGTCCTGGGCAGGAGCTTCACCAGGGTGCGGAAGAGCGCGTAGGCGACGACGGTCGTCACCACGGCCATGTCGGTGATGTTCACTCCGAGCGCGGTGAGCCCGCCGTCCGCGAAGAGGATGCCCTGCATCAGCAGGACGACGGAGATACAGAGCACCCCGGTATAGGGGCCGACGAGTATGGCGGCCAGCGCCCCGCCCAGCAGATGCCCGCTCGTCCCGGCGGCCACCGGGAAGTTGAGCATCTGTACGGCGAAGATGAACGCGGCGACGAGCCCGGCCAGCGGCGCGGTGCGCTCGTCCAGCTCGCGGCGCGCGCCGCGCAGGCTGACCGCGACGGCGCCCGCGGCGACGGCGCCGGTGGCGGCCGAGACGGGCAGATCGATGAATCCGTCGGGGACATGCATGCGGGGGCTCCGCCTCCTGCTCGTACGGCGCGGTGTTGAGCCGCTCGATGATTGTCACTTCTTGCGAGAGATTCGCAAGAGCAGATGACATGCAAGGTGTCGGGACGGTGTTCCGCAAGTGCCCGATCGGCAAAGCAATGGCCAAGTATGGACAAATCCGACATATTTTGTATGATTAGAAGCTAAATATCCGGTTAGTCAAGGAGGCAGCTCCCGATTCCGCCCAGCACAGCAGCCACAAGCAGCCGTCGCAGCTAACCGAGGAGCCAGTCGATGTCACCCGTCATCGAGCAGCCCGCCACCGCGTGTCTCATAACGGACGCCCCCCACCCCAAGACCGTCTCCGTCACGCTCCGCTATGACGGCGCCGATCCGCTCGCCATACGTATCGTGTTCCCGCCCGAGGTCTCCCTCGATGATGACGACGTCGTCTGGGCCTTCGCCCGCGATCTTCTCGAATCCGGCCTGCGACTGCCCTCGGGTGAGGGCGATGTCCAGGTATGGCCCTGCGGCCGGGCCCAGGTCGTGCTGGAGTTCCACTCGCCGGACGGGGTGGCGGTGGTCCAGCTGGACACCGCGCCGCTGCGCCGGTTCCTGGACAGCTCGTACGCGATGGTCCCGGTCGGCCAGGAGCGGCACGACATCGAGGTCGAGAACGAGCTGAGCAAGCTCCTCCACAGGACCTGAAACGCACGGGACCTGAGACGCACAGGGCCTGAAACGCACAGGACCTGAAACGCACGCGGCCCGGCCGCCACCCCTCGGGGTGTACGACCGAGCCGCGTACCGCGCGCCGGCTCCCGTCCCCACGGCCGCCGGCGCGATCCGGGGCCGCGCACCGCTCATGCGGCGGCCCCGGTGCAGGTGGGATCAGACGCGTACGAGCTCGCGCTCCGCGCCGGGACCGCCGTCCGGACCCTGCGACGCGTCGTCGCCGAGCCGCCGCTGCAACGCCTCGCCCTCCACGTCCACGTTGGGCAGCGCCTTGTCCAGCCAGCGCGGCAGCCACCACGCCTTGTCGCCGAGCAGCGCGAGCACCGCGGGCACGATCGCCATGCGGACCACGAACGCGTCGAAGAAGACCGCGATGGCGAGCCCGAAGCCGATCATCTTGATCATCGACTCGCTTGAGCCGATGAAGCCGGCGAAGACCGCGATCATGATCACCGCGGCGGCCGAGACCACCCGCGCGCCGTGCCGGAACCCGGTGACGATCGCCTCGCCGGGCCGCTCCCCGTGGACATACGCCTCCCGCATCCGGGTGACGAGGAACACCTCGTAGTCCATGGCGAGACCGAAGACCACGCCCACCATGAAGATCGGCATCATCGACATCACCGGGCCGGTCTGCTCGACCCCGAGCACTCCGCCCAGCCAGCCCCACTGGAAGACCGCGACGACCGCGCCGAGGGCGGCGACCACGGAGAGCAGGAAGCCGAGGGCGGCCTTGAGCGGTACGAGCACGGAGCGGAAGACGAGCATCAGCAGCAGAAAGGCGAGTCCGACGACGAGCGCGAGATAGGGCAGCAGCGCGTCGTTCATCTTCTGCGAGAAGTCGATGTTCATCGCGGTGGCACCGGTGACCAGGACCTGGGCACCGCTGTCCGACGTGATCTCCCCGCCGGTGTCCCGGATGGAGTGGACCAGGTCCTCCGTCTGGACCGAGGAGGGGCGGTCCTGGGGGATCACCGTGATGGTCGCGGTGTCGCCCGCCTTGTTGAGGGTGGACGGCGTGACGACGGCGACGCCGTCCATCTTCTTCACCGTGTCCGACAGCTCGGTGGCCGCCGCCTTGGCGTTGTCATTGGTCTTGCCGTCCACGACGACCATCAGCGGCCCGTTGAAGCCGGGGCCGAAGCCGTCGGAGAGCAGGTCGTACGCCTTGCGCTGGGAGGTGCTCGGCGGCTGCGAACCGTCGTCGCCCAGACCCAGTTCGAGCGAGGCGGCCGGGATGGCGATGGCCCCGAGGCCCAGCACGGCCGTGACCAGGACCGCGACCGGACGGCGCAGCACGAAGCGCGCCCAGCGGGTGCCCATGTTCGGCTTGCCGGTCTCCGCGCCGCCCGCGGCCTTGTCGTCCAGTGCCTTGCGTGCCTTGCGGCCGTGCACCCGCTTGCCCGCGAAACCGAGCGTCGCGGGGATGAGGGTGAGCGCGATGAGGACGGCGATCACGACCGTACCGGCGGCGGCGAGGCCCATCTTGGTGAGCATCGGGATATTGACGACGGCCAGCCCGGCGAGCGCGATCACCACGGTGAGACCGGCGAACACCACGGCCGACCCGGCGGTGCCGACGGCCCGTCCCGCCGCCTCCTCGCGCTCCCTGCCCTCGGCCAGCTCGGCCCGGTAGCGGGAGACGATGAACAGCGCGTAGTCGATCCCGACCGCGAGACCGATCATCATCGCCAGGATGGAGGTGGTGGAGCCCAGGTCGAGCACGCTGGCCAACGCGGTGATGGTGGAGACCCCGACGCCGACCCCGATGAGCGCGGTCACCAGCGGCAGCCCCGCCGCGATCAGCGAACCGAACGTGATGACCAGCACCACCGCGGCCACGGCCACACCGATGATCTCCGTGGACCCCATCTCGGGGGTGACCTGGAGCGCGTCCCCGCCGACCTCCACGGTCAGCCCCTGCTCCCGCGCCTCGGCGCCGGTCTCCTCAAGCGCGGTACGGGTCTCGTCGGTCAGCTCCATCGAGCTGACCTTGTACGAGACCTGGACGTACGCCGTCGAGCCGTCCTTCGAGACGGCGTTGGCGGTGTACGGATCGGTCACGGAGCCGACCTGGCCGGACCCGCTCGACAGCTCTTCGACGATCTTGCCGACCTCGGCCTTGTGACCGGCGTCGGTCATCTTCTGCCCGGCCGGCGCCTTGAAGACGACCCGGGCCGTCGCACCGTCGGCACTGGCTCCTGGGAAGCGCTCTTCCAACAGGTCGAAGGCCTTCTGGGCCTCGGTTCCCGGTATCGAGAAGGAACTGGACGTGGGTGTGGACGCGGAGGCGGCTCCGACACCGGCGAGCGCGAGCAGTGCCACCCACACAAGGGCGACATAGTTGCGGCGCCGGAAAGCGAACCGTCCGAGCTTGTAGAGGAACGTGGCCACGAGGGCGTACTCCCGGGTCTGTGAATGGATCTGAGGGCATGGGGAGCCGGCCCGACAGCGAGAGAGCGGCACGCGTCAGGTATTGCGGGTGCTGAGGGGAAGTGTCAGACGCCGAGAGCGGGGAGGATCACGGCGTCGAAATACGAGGTGAGGAAGCGCCTGTCGGGCGACAGGTCCTCGATCAGCTGCCGGACGACGATGGCGCCGACCAGCATGTGCGTGACGTAGTGCAGCGCGGGATTGTCCGCGGCGACCTCGCCGCGGTCCACAGCGCGCTGGAGAACCTGCGCGAGCCCGTTGAGCTCGGGCTCGATCAGCAGCTCACGGAGCGCCTGCAGGAGTTCGGGGTTGTCGTGGACGGCATGGAAAAGACCTCGCATCAGCGCGCTGTCCTTCTCCATCTGACAGTCATCGGTTTGCGCCATCACGGCGTGGAAGTCACCGCGCAGGCTGCCGGTGTCCACGTTGACGAGCTTGATCGGCTTGTTGTGCCGCATCGCATGGGCGACCAGCTCGGGCTTGCTCCCCCACTGGCGGTAGAGGGTGGCCTTGCTGGAATGGGTACGGGCGGCGACGGCGTCCATGGTGAGGGCGTCATAGCCGACCTCGCGCAGCAGATCGAGCACGGCGGCGTACAACTCGGCCTCACGCTCTGGGGTGAGCCTGCTGCGTGCCACGATCTGCTCCTGCCAAACGAAACGGTTTCGTACAGTACGAAGATAACCCTACCCCTCACCGAAACGAAACCGTTTCGCTTGTGCGCTGCACCACACCCCGCCCAGTCGCCACCGCACATCGCAACCCCCCGCCGGGAGGCGTTATACGCGCGGAAAGTGCAGCATTGGGTGGGTGAGTGACGACGTCGCGTATCTCCGCTTCCCGCACCTTCACGACGATTCCCTGTGCTTCGCCGCCGAGGACGACCTCTGGGTCGCCCCCCTGGCCCCGGCCGGGCACCGCCCCGACCGGGCCTGGCGGGTCACCGTCGACCGCACCCGAGTCGGCCATCCCCGCTTCTCGCCGGACGGCCGCCACATCGCCTATACGACCTGGCGCAGCCTCGACCCCGAGATCCATCTCGTCCCGGTCGCCGGCGGGCCCGCCCGCCGGCTCACCTACTGGGGCGCCACCGACACCCGTGTCTGCGGCTGGACACCGCCCGACAAGCACGGCGAGTCCCAGATCCTCGCTGTCTCCTCGCACGGCCAGCCGTTCTCGTACTTCGCCTGGGCCTACAGCCTCCCCCTCGACGGCTCCCCGGGCGGCGCGCTGCCCTGGGGCCCCGTCAATGACATCGCCGTCGCGGACATCGACGGCGGGCACCGTACGCTCCTGCTCACCGGAAAGCCGCCGCACGAGCCCGCCGCCTGGAAGCGGTACCGCGGCGGCGCGATGGGGCGGCTCTGGCTGCACGGCGAGCGGCTGCTCGCGGACCTCGGGGGCCATCTGGACTGCCCGATGTTCGTCGACGGCCGGATCGCGTTCCTCTCCGACCACGAGGGCGTCGGCAACCTCTACTCCTGCCGTCCCGACGGCACCGATCTGCACCGGCACACCGACCACGACGCCTTCTACGCCCGCCACGCCTCGTCCGACGGGCGCCGGGTCGTCTACCAGTGCGCGGGGGACCTCTGGCTCGTCGACGCGCTGACGCCCGACTCGGTGCCGCGCAAGCTGGAGGTACGGCTGGGCGGACAGCGCGCGGGACGGCGCGGCTACCAGGTCCCGGCCAGCAGCCATGTCGCCGGGATCTCCGTGGACATGACCGGCCGGGCGAGCGCCGTCTCCGTACGCGGCAGCCTGTACTGGCTGACCCACCGCGACGGCCCGGCCCGCACGATCGCGGACACTCCCGGCGTCCGGGTCCGGTTCCCCGTGATGCTCGGTGACAGCGGCCAGGTCGCGTACGTCACCGACGCGGAGGGCGAGGACGCGATCGAGATCGCGTATCTGCCCAGGGCGAGCGGTGAGCGGCAGCCGCGGCGGCTGGCCTCCGGGCAGTTGGGCCGGGTACGGGAGATGGTGGCGGACCCGGACGGGGAACGGATCGCGATCGCCTCGCACGACGGCAGACTGCTGCTGATAGACACGGCGGAACCAGAACCGGAACCGGAACCAGCACCGGCACCCGAACCAGCACCGGCACCAGCACCCGAACCAGCACCAGCACCAGCACCCGAACCGAAAGCCGCAGACGCACCAGAACCCGCACCAGAACCAGCGTCAGAACCCGTCGTCGAACTCATCCGCTCCATCAACGGCGCCGTCACCGACCTCGCCTTCTCCCCCGACGGCGACTGGCTGACCTGGTCCCACCCCGGCATCGGCCGCTCCCTCCGGCAGATCAAGCTGGCAAAGATCTCCGGCAGCTTCGCCCGCACGGTCGTCGATGTCACCAACGGCCGCTTCGAGGACGAGAATCCGGTCTTCACCAGCGACGGCCGCTATCTCGCGTTCCTGTCCTGGCGCGGCTTCGACCCCGTGTACGACGTGCACACCGGCGATCTCTCCTTCCCGCTGGGCTGCCGCCCCTATCTCGTACCGCTCTCCTCCGCGACCCCGTCGCCCTTCGCGCTGTCGCCCGAGGGCCGCCCCGCGGCGGGCGGACTCGATCCGTCCGTCGGCGAGTCCGGCGACGGTACGGTCACCGTCGAGGTCGAGGGGCTGGCCGACCGGGTCACCCCGTTTCCCGTCACCGCGTCCAAGTACTCCGCGCTGTATCCGGTCAGCGGCGGCGGTCTGGTCTGGCTGCGCTGGCCGATCTCCGGCGCGCTCGGCGAGACCTTCGCCAACCCCGCCGACATGTCGGGCCGCCCCACCCTCGAACACTTCGACATCACGAAGGCGCGCAAGAGCGAACTCGTCGGCCATCTGGACTGGTTCGTGCCGAGCGGCGACGGCACCCGGCTGGTGGTCGTGGACGACGGCGAGCTGCGCGCCGTACCCGCCACCGAGCCCGGCGACGGCGATACGACCGTCTATCTCGACATGCGCCGGATCCTGCACGATGTCGATCCCGGGGCGGAGTGGCGCCAGGCGTTCGACGAGGCGGGGCGCATCATCCGCGCCTACTTCTGGGAGCCGGACATGTGCGGCATCGACTGGGCCGGGGTGCTCGACCAGTACCGTCCGCTGGTCGAACGGGTCTGCTCGCCCGACGAGTTCGCGGATCTGCTGCGCGAGGTCCTCGGCGAACTGGGCACCTCCCACGCGTATGTCACCCCGGCCCGCCGCAACGAGGGGCCCCCGCACTACCAGCGGCCGATCGGTCTGCTCGGAGCCAATCTGGTCTGCCGGAACGGCGAGTGGATGATCAAGCGGATCCTGCCGGGCGACTCCTCCGACTCCAAGGCGCGCTCACCGCTGGCCGGTACGGGCATCCGCGAGGGCTCGGTCCTGACCCATGTGGACGGCCGGCCGGTCGATCCGGTGGCCGGTCCCTACCCGCTGCTCTCCGCCGCCGGGGGCACGACCGTCGAGCTGACCTTCCGGCCCGCGGAGCGCAACCGCCCCTCCCGCCGCGTCGCGGTCGTCCCTCTCATCGATGAACGCCCGTTGCGCTACCAGGACTGGGTGGCCAAACGCCGGGAGGCCGTACGGGAGATCAGCGGCGGCAGATGCGGCTATCTGCACATCCCCGACATGGGCGGCTCCGGCTGGGCCCAGTTCAACCGGGATCTGCGCCTTGAGGTCTCGCGCCCCGCACTGATCGTGGACGTACGGGGCAACGCGGGCGGCCACATCAGCGAACTGGTCGTGGAGAAGCTGACCCGCCGGATCATCGGCTGGGACCTGACGCGCGACGCCCAGCCCGTCTCGTACGCGTCGAACGCGCCGCGCGGCCCGGTCGTCGCGCTCGCCGACGAGGCGACCTCGTCCGACGGCGACATGATCACCGCGGCCTTCCGGCTGCTGAATCTGGGCCCGGTGGTCGGCCAGCGCACCTGGGGCGGGGTGGTCGGGATGACGGGGCGGCACCGGCTCGGCGACGGCACGGTGATCACGGTGCCCATGAACGCCGCCTGGTTCGACGCGTACGGCTGGTCCATCGAGAACCACGGCGTGGAGCCGGACATCGAGGCCCTGCGCACCCCGCTGGACTGGGCGGAGGGCCGGCACGCCCAGCTCGACGACGCGGTCTGGGTGGCGCTTGACCTGCTGGCCGGGCATCCGGCCTCGACCCCGCCGGGGTACGGAGCGGTCCCGGACCTGCGCCGCCCGCCCCTGCCGCCGCGCACCCGTGAAGCACGCGGCAAGAAGACGCGCGGCGACAGTGCGCGCACGGACAGAACCCGCACATAAGGCACATAAGAAGGAGGCGCACCCGGCGGAAACCGGGTGCGCCTCGCTGTCAGCAAGCCATTCACTCAGGCGTCAAAGCGGTCGTCCAGCTCATCGCGTGCGTTCTGCGCCCTGTTCTGCGCGTTCTGCTGCGACTCGTGCTGGGCGTCGTGCTGGGCATCGTGCTGCGCGTTGTGCTGCGGGGCGTCGTGCTGCCCCTGGTTGCGGTCCCTGGCCGGTGAACCGGGCTGCGAACCGCGGTCGGGCTGGCCGGGGCGGCCGGGCTGCTGCGTCCGGTCGTCCTTCTTGTCGCCCTGCCGCGCGTTCGCCTGCTGGGCGGCGAGCTCTTCGGCCTTGTCCTTGAACTGATCGGCGATAGCCATGGAATGTCACTCCTGAAAGGGTGTTGGGGGGCACCGGAGTGGGGCCTCGACCAGACTGACACGCCGGGACATTCCGCGCATTTCGATCAGTAACGCTGTGTACGTTCCTCCTCGTCGGCCGCCCCGCCCGCCCCGACCAGCCCCTTTCGCACGCCCGCCAGACGAGGTCCGAGCCGGCGCATCTCACGCTGTCCGACTGCCGCGATCACGGCCGGCAGATATCCCCGTACGGGCTGCATCCCGCGCAGCCACCACTGCGCGTAGACATGCGCCGAGCGCCGCTCGATCCCGGCGACGAGCCGGTCCACGGCGGGGCCGAGCGGATAGGTACGGTTCGACGGCCACGGCAGCCGCCGCCGCAGCTCCCGCATCACCTCGTCCCGGTCCGCGCCGCGCACCATGTCGGTGTCCGTCCAGGACAGATAGCCGACGCCGACCCCGATCCCCTGGTGGGCGACCTCGGCGCGCAGACTGTGCGCGAAGGCCTCGACCCCGGACTTGGACGCGCAGTACGCGGTCATCATCGGCGCCGGGGTGATCGCGGCCAGCGACGCGATCTGGAGGAAGTAGCCGCGGCTCGCACGCAGGAGGGGCAGGAACGCCCGTGCCGTCACCGCGCTTCCGATCAGATTGACCTCGATGACCCGCCGCCACGCGTCCAGGTCCGAGTCCGCGAAGGGACCGCCGCTCGCCACACCCGCGTTGGCGACGACGATATCGACCCTGCCGAACCGCGCCTCGACCTCCTGGGCGACCCGCGCCATCGCGGTGTCGTCGGTGACATCCGCGTACCACTGGTCGCTGTCGGCGTGCAGCCGGGCGGCGACCCGCTTCAGTCCTTCCTCCTCCAGTCCGACGAGGGCGACCTTCGCGCCGCGCGCCGAGAGCTTGCGCGCCAGCAGTTCGCCGACGCCGCGCGCCGCGCCCGTGACGACGGCGACCCGCCCGTCGAGATTCCGGACACCCCGCCGGCCCGCCCCGCTCACGCCACGTCCTCCTTCTCGCCCAGGTACATACCGACGAGGGACCGAATCGCGCCGATGACCGCCTCCGGGGCCTCCACGGGCGTCATATGTCCCACCCCGGTGAGTTCGGTGAGCCCGGTGGGTCCGGCGCGCTCGGGCAGCGCGGCGGCCAGCGCCCGTGCCCGCGCCGGTGGGGTCAGCCGGTCGGCGCTCCCCACGATCACGGCGGTGGGCACCCTCAGCTCCCTCACCTCCGCGTCGAGATCCAGCGTGCCGAGGACATGCGCCCAGGCCACCCGGACGGGCCGCGGACAGGCGTGCACGATCCGGGCGCACCGCGCGACCCGGTCCGGCGCGGCGCCCGGGCCCATCGTCCCGTAGCGCAGGATCCGCCTCGACAGCGGCGTGACTGGCCCCAGCGGCGCGCGCGAGCCGAGGATCCGCCGGTTGATCCAGGTACGGGTCCGGCCGGGCCGCATCGGTACAAGGAGTGCCTCCGGGACCAGCCGCGAACTGCCCGTGCTGCACAGCAGAACGGCAGCCGCGTGCTCCCGTAGGCCGGGCCGCCGGGCGGCGGCCATCAGCGTCATCCCGCCCATGGAGTGCCCCGCGAGGACGGCTCGCTCCCCCGGCTCCAGCGTGGCGGCGAGTACGGCCTCCAGATCGTCGGCGAGGGCGTCCGTGGAGTAGCCCGCGGAGTAGCCCGCGGAGTGACCTGCGGGCATCGCCGAACGGCCGTGGCCGCGCTGGTCGTAGACGATCACCCGATGGTCGGCGGCCAGATCCGCGAGCTGCGCCGCCCAGAACCGGATCGAGCAGGTCCAGCCGTGCGCCAGGACGACGGCGGGCCGGCCCTCCTCGCCATGGACCTCGACGTGGATACGGGTGCCGTCGGCGGAGACCGCGGTCAGTTCACGCTCCTTGTGCGGCTGCCACATCGGACTCGTCGGACTCATCGGACTCATCGAACGCTCTCCTTCGTGGCCCGGGATCCGACGCGCTTCCCGGCCGCCCGCTGTTCCACGACCGGCTTCTCCGCCTGCCTCGGCACCCGCACGGCCGCCGCGGCGCGGATCACCTCGTACTCCGCGAGATCGACCTCCCGGGTGGCCCGGCGGAACTCGGCCGTCGTCCCCGGCCAGACGGTGGTGTTGCGGCCCTGCTCGTCCAGATACCAGCTGGTGCAGCCTCCGGTGTTCCACACGGTCCGCTGCATACGCTCCTGCACCCGCTGGTTCCAGGCGCGTACGGCGGCGGGCCGGGGCCCCAGCGCCACGCCCCCGCTCCCCGGCGCGCTCCGGCGGCCCCCGAGCCCGTCCAACTGCCGCAGATAGTCGGCCATGTAGTTCAGCTGGGACTCGATCATCAGGATCATCGAGGAGTTCCCGAGACCGGTGTTGGGGCCGATGATCGTCATCCAGTTGGGGAAGCCCGCCGCGGTCGCGCCGCGCAGCGACTGCATCCCGTCCTTCCACGCCTCCGCGAGCGTGGTCCCGTCGGCGCCCACCACCCGCTCGACGATCGGCATGTCCGTCACATGGAAGCCGGTCCCGAAGACGATGACGTCGGCCTCGGTCTCCGTACCGTCCGCCGCGACCAGCGTGGAACCGCGCACCTCGGCCAGTCCCGAGGCGACCAGGTCCACATTGGGCCGGGCGAGCGCCGGATAGTACGAGCTGGAGAGCAGGATGCGCTTGCAGCCGATGCGGTACGTGGGCGTCAGCTTGGCGCGCAGCACCGGGTCCTTGATCGCCTTCGCCATATTGGCCTTGGCGAGGGATTCGACGAGCCCGAGTTCGTTCGGCCGCTTGGTGAAGGCCTGGACCTGCAACTCCCTGATGCCCCACAGGAGACGGCGCCGCAGGGTCCCGGTGAACGGCAGCGCCCGGTGCAGCCGGCGCTCGGCCCCGGATATCGCCCGGTCGACGCGCGGCATCACCCAGGGCGGGGTCCGCTGGAACAGCGTCAGCCGGCCCACCTCGGGCTGGATCGCCGGCACGATCTGTATGGCGGAGGCGCCCGTACCGATCACGGCGACGCGCTTGCCGCGCAGGTCGCAGCCGTGGTCCCAGCGCGCCGAGTGGAAGACCTTCCCCGGGAACCCGGCGAGCCCGGGTATCACCGGGATCTTCGGATCGGAGAGCGGCCCGGCCGCGGAGACGATGACATCGGCGGTGAGTCTGCCGCGCGAGGTCTCGATCTCCCAGTGCAGGGCGTCATTGTCCCAGCGCATCAGCCGTACCTCGTGGTTCAGCCGCAGATGCGGCCGGAGCCCGAAGGTGTCCGCGACATGCTCCAGATACGCCCTGATGTGCCGCTGCCCGGAGAAAGTGCGCGGCCAGTCGGGGTTGGGGGCGAACGAGAACGAGTAGAGATGTGAGGGAACGTCACAGGCGCATCCGGGATAGCTGTTGTCCCGCCAGGTCCCGCCGACCGAGTCGGCACGCTCAAGCACCACGAAGTCGGTCATCCCCTCGCGGCGGAGCCGGATGGCCGCCCCGAGCCCGCCGAACCCGGACCCGACCACCGCCACATGTACATGCTCGCGCTCGTGGTCATGTTCGTGCTGGCCCATACCGCCTCCTGAAACCGGACGACACCCAGGCAACCGCGCCAGTAATCACTGGCATGATTGGAGACTAGAGCAGCGCCGTACTGATGGGTAGGGGTTGGGGGCGGGAAAGTTACCCCGGGCGCGCCTGCCGGTGCGCGGGCGCGCTCACCGGTTGCCGCGGGCCGGCGGGACTGTCGCGACACTCTCCGCCACGCCATAAGCTGACCGGCATGGCAGAAGGCGGCGAGCGGCGCGAGTACCGCATGGCGGAGCTGGCCCGCGAGGCGGGCATCACCGTCCGTACCGTGCGCTTCTACCGCGAACGCGGCCTGATCCGGCCGCCGCGCCGCGAGGGCCGGATCGCCTGGTACGACGACCACCATCTGGCCCGGCTCCGTACGATCGCGGGCCTGCTGGAGCGCGGCCACACCCTGAACGGCATCGCCGACCTCGCCGCCGCCTTCGGGAGCGGCCGGGACGTGGGCGAGGTGCTCGGCCTCGGCGAACCCACCGAGGAGACCCCGGTCCGGCTCTCCCCCGAGGAACTCGCCGACTACTTCGAGGGCGAGACCACCCCGGAGAATCTGCGGGCGGCCCTCGACCTCGGCTATCTGGCCACGGACGGCGACGAGATAGTCCACATCAGCCGCCGCCTGCTGGATGTCTCGGCGGCCCTGGTGCGCGAGGGAGTCCCCCTGGCGGCGGTCCTCGAAGCCGCCCGCAGCGTGCGCGTCCACGCCGACGCCCTGGCCGGACTCTTCGCCACGGTCCTGCGCACCCACACCACCACGCCGGACACGGAGAAACTGCGCCCGCTGGCGAAGAGCGTGGTGGAGGCGGAATTCTCGCTGGCCCTGGACCGCCATCTGCGTACGGACCGGGAAGCCACGCCGCCCACCGACCCCCCGGAACCCGCCGCCGGTTGAGAGCGGTCGCCGCGCGGAGCCCAGGACAGCGGCCCACGCGCACACCGGTCCCTCACACCCCGCGGCAGGGCGACCGCCCAGGTCACATGGCGCCTCGGTCCTGAAAGGCGCTAGCCGAGATCGTAGGTGACCGTCACCGGCGCGTGGTCGCTCCACCGCTCCTCGTGACTCGCGGCCCTCTCGACATACGCCTTGACCGCGCGCGCGGCCAGCCCCGGCGTCGCCACGTGGTAGTCGATCCGCCAGCCCGTGTCGTTGTCGAAGGCACGGCCCCGGTACGACCACCACGAGTACGGGCCCTCCCGGTCCGGGTGCTGGGCGCGGACGACATCGACGTAGTCCGCGCCCGTCTCCTCGAAGACGCGGGTCAGCCAGGCGCGCTCCTCGGGGAGGAAGCCGGAGGACTTGCGGTTGGCGCGCCAGTTCTTGAGGTCGGCCTCCTGGTGGGCGATGTTCCAGTCACCGCACACCAGCACCTCGCGCCCGTCCGCCGCCGCGCTCTTCTTCAGCTGTTCCAGATACGGCAGGAACTCGTCCATGAACCGGATCTTCTCGTCCTGCCGCTCCGTGCCCACCTCGCCCGAGGGCAGATAGAGGCTGGCGACCGTCACCCCGGGCAGATCGATCTCCGCGTACCGCCCGCTCGCGTCGAACTCCGCGCTGCCGAAGCCGATCCGCGTACGCTCCGGCTCCCGCCGCGCGTACAGCGAGACGCCCGCGCGCCCCTTGGCGGCGGCGGGGGCGTGCAGTGCGTACCAGCCCTCCGGGGAGCGGACCTCCTCGGCGAGCTGCTGGGGCTCGGCGCGTACCTCCTGGAGACAGATCACATCGGCGGAGGTGCCGGCCAGCCACTCCACGAAACCCTTCTTCGCGGCGGCGCGCAGTCCATTCACATTCACGGAGGTCACAGTGAGCATTCCGACACACTACCCGCCCGGCTCAGACGCCACCGGGCTGCCATCGGGTCCGCTCGGGCACGGCTATTCCGCCCTCCCCCGTAACGGGCCGTAATCCGGCACGGGAATTCCCCGGGCGTTCACATCACTCACACCACTCCGCGACCGCTCCATTTGTTCCGCTCGGCCACGCGCGCGGAGAGCGCACCGGAACCGGCGCCTCCACGCGCTGCGGCGGGACTCTTGCCATCGGGGCAAATCGATTGCCCGCACTCGCACTTGGGCCACCGGAGCCCGGATCCCGGCACCAGATCGGCGCCCTCAACCCCGCGTACGGTCATTCCGCCAGCCTCCGCAGTCCGACGGCGACACGCTCCACCAACTCACGCGTGGGTTCGGGAAAATACGGCGGCACCCAATCCGGGTCCCATCGCACAAAATCCGGGGCACCGCCCGACGTCACGGGCTTGTCGATCTCTTCGATCGAGAGTGAATCCCTAGCCATAGGTGCGAGTCCTCGCCTCTCCGTGTGCAATTCCTCGTTTCTACACCCGAAGTGACCTTTCCCCACTACTCCGCATGGGGAAATCTCAGCGACAACCCATATGGAATAGAGGGGAGTTGAACGCATGAGCGAGTCGGTGAAAGCACACGCACATGCGCACGCGGGTACGGGTACGAGTCGGACACGGGTACGGACCTACCCCGCGCCCGGCGCCCGTTCCAGCACCAGAAAACCGCCCACCTCCCCGGTGACCGTGTAAGTGGCCCGTGGGTGCAGCCGCTTCGCGTACGCCATCGGGTCCCCGACCCATCCGCTCCTGTTGTCGAGCGCGATGTAGTCCGGAGTGATGCCTCGCGTATCGCCCACCCAGAAGACCCGGCAGCGCGAGGTGAGAAGGCTGATCGGCCCGACATTCGCCTCGACGGTCGCGTCGTCGGGAATACCTTCCAGGAACCGTTTCGCCGCCCGCACTTCGGGACGGACCCGGTAGCCGTCCGACTCGGCCAGGGCCGACAGCGGCAGCGAGGTGGTCAGGGCCATTGCCGCCGCCGCGACCATCGCCGGGAGATGGCGCGCGTACGAACGCAGCCAGGAACGGGGGCTGCTGCGTACCCGAACGATCGCGTCGACCAGCGCGAGCGTCACGATGGGCATCAGTACGGCGTTGTAGTGCCAGCCCGTGCCCCAGTAATTGTCCTCCGACGACAGAAAGCGCCAGCCGAGCGTGGGCAGCGCGATCAGCATCAGCGGTGAGCGCAGCGCGAGGAGGCCGGCGGTCGGCAGCAGGAGCCAGAGGAGCGTACGGAACTTGACGTCGAAGCCGTCGAGAGGGCTGGATCCGCCCTCGACCTTGACCCAGTAGTCGTACGTATCACCGGAGTTGAAGGCCGGTATGACGAACATGAACGTGAGCACGGCGGCGACCACCGCCAGCGCCGCCACCGCCAGCGCGTCGGGCACGCCACGGGACGCCGTGCGCCGCGCGCGCCCCGCCACGACCAGCGCGATCGCGGCGGCGGTCAGCCCCAGGTCCTCCTTCACCAGCACCAGCGGCAGCGCCCAGCACAGCGCGGCCCGCCGGCGGCCCGTCAGCAGCGCTTCGAGCGCGAAGGCGATCAGCGGGACGGCGAAGGCGATCTCGTGGAAGTCGAACTCGACCGCCCGCTGCACGCCCCACGACAGGCCGTACGCCACACCGATCGCCACCCCGGGCCATCGCCCCAGCAGACGGGCCGCGACGCGGGTGACGGGGATGGCGGAGAGCGCGAAGAGCGCGGCTTGGGCGACGAGCAGCGTGACGGGCGTCGGAAAGAGCCGGTACGCGGGGGCCAGCAGCGCGACGACGGGGCTGAAGTGATCGCCGAGTATGTTCGCGCCGGGCCCCTTGAGGTCGGCGACCGGGGCCTCCAGCTGCGCGTACGCGCGCACCACCTGCTCGAATATGCCCAAGTCCCAGGACATCGTGCGCAGTTGCAGATACCTCGATATGGACAGGGCGGCGTACGCGCAGCACAGGACCACGGCCACGATGTACGGATCGCGGCCCCGGACGGACCGCGTCGGGCTCGCGGCCGGTTCGGGAAGCGGTGTGGAGGGCGGGGCCGGTGTGCCGGTTCCGGGCAGGGCGAGGCTGACTCCGTGCATGGGTGTGAGGTCTCCCTATCCGGCCGGCGCTGAGGAGACGCTCGCGCCGGAGCCGGGCGACGTCATGACCGACGGTCCGGAGCCGATCCCCGAGGCGATGGGCGGCGGCGTCGTGAACGGAGACGCCGTACCGTCCGAGAACGAGGGAGTGCCGGACGGCACCCCGCCGGCCGGTGAGCCGGAGGACACCTCGGCGGCCGTGGTCGGAGGGGACGGCGACGCGAACCGGCTGCTGTGGGACAGCGGACCGGACGGCGACGAGGGCGGGGTGAGCGAGGGGACGGGACGGGCGGGCGGCTGCTCGGAGGAGGTGAGGTTCAGCGCGGCGAGCGCGCTCGCTCCGCTCAGCACACACACCGCGCACGCGGCGGCGAGGGCCAGCGTCGCACGCCGCCGTCGCGTCCCGCGGGCCTCGATCTCCTCGACGGGCAGCGGCAGCACCTGCCGCCCGCTCTGGTTGGCGGCGCGTTTGAGCGCGGTGGACAGGAAATCGTCCCCGTCGCTCGGATGGAACTCAGGCACCGTGCTCCTCCTCGGAGGTGTCGGAGGCGGGTGAGTCGTCGAGCCCGGCCGCGAGCGCGGCCCTGGCACGGGACAGATGAGTTTTGACGGTTCCGGTCGAGATGCCGGCCTCTGCCGCCACCTGCTCCACCGTCAGATCGCACACGTAGTGCAGGACCGCCACCTGACGCTGTCGCTCGGACAGCGTCTGGAGCGCCGAGACGAGGGCGACCGTGCCCGGTTCGGGAGCGGCCAGCGTCCGCGGTTCGCTTCCGCTGTACCGCCGCCAGGCCTCCAGGGCCCGGCCCCGCCCGCGCCACCGGCTGACCGCCAGCCGGAACGCGACGGTACGGATCCACGCCTCGGGCCCCGCCTCCCTGTCCAGCTTCGCCCGGCGGCCCCAGGCGCGTACGAAGGCTTCTTGCACCACGTCCTGAGCCTCGTGAAGGTCTCCGGTCATCAGGTACACCTGTCCCACCAGCTGCTGAACGGAGTGAGCGTAGAACTCCTCAAACTCCTCGACGGTCATGCGGCTCCCAGGACGTGGTCAGATCTCAGGGGGTATACGCATGGGGGCGGAGATCTGGTTGACACCGTTCCGCGATTATTTTCCGCACCCGTCGAACCCGGCGTGTACAGAGGCCGGACATGCCGGAGGCCCGGCCCCGCGCAGTGCGCCGGGCCGGGCCTCCGAGTGGGATCAGCGGTTGCCGACACCGTTCCCGGACAGAACCGGGATGTCGTCCAGGATGTGCGACAGCGCCTCGTCGCCCTTGGCCTGCGTCGAGTTCTCGACACACTGCTGGTTCTGCGGGGAGGACAGGACGTTGACGTCCTGGACCGCGATCGGCACGAGGCCAATGAGGGAGCCGACGTTCGCCTTGAGCGGCAGACCGACACAGGGCTTGTTCAGCGAGCCCTGGACCAGGCCCAGCTGCGGGCTCATGTCGCCCTTGGTGGACTGGTTACCGAAGGCCTGCTTCGCACCGTTGCCGCTGAGCGACGTGGTGCCCGAGTCGTCACCGATGGCAAGCGCCGGCGACGCGGCGGTCGCCGTCGCTCCGACGATCGACGCCGCTACAGCGGCGGTTGCCCACAGCTTCTTCATGTAAATACCTTTCCGGAAAGTCGGACCCCACCGGTGGAGTCCGACTTGCTCAACTCGCTCACGGATGGATTAGTTTCGGCGATTCCCCCGAATGGCGTACTGCAATATTCAGAGAAAAAGGCCGGTCCACCGCGGAATTCAGCGGCGGCCCGGCCTGGCGGCCCAGCCGATTTCTCAGTTGTTGCCGGTGCCGTTCCCGGACAGGATCGGGATGTTGTCGAGGATGTGCGACAGCGCCTCGTCGCCCTTCGCCTGCGTCGAGTTCTCCACACACTGCTGGTTCTGCGGGGAGGACAGGACATTGATGTCCTGGACCGCGATCGGCACGAGACCCAGCAGGGCACCTGCGTTCGCCTTGGCGGGAAGTGCGATACAGGGCTTGTTCAGCGACCCCTGAATGAGGGCGATCTGCGGGCTCATGTTGCCGTGGGTCGCCATGTTGCCGTACGCCTGCGTGGCGAAGTTCCCGCTGGCGGACGTGGTGCCACCGTCGTTGCCGACGGCGAGCGCGGTGGGCGCGGCGGCGGCGGAAACGCCGACCACGGAGGTGGTGACGGCCAGACCGGCCATAACCTTCTTGATCACGATGAGTCCCCTTCTGAAGGAAGCCCCTAAGTCCCCGGGGCTACTGGTGCAACTCCAGACCCCGGGTTTGGTTCTGGCCCTTCACTCCAACGGCGTATTACCGGGGATCAACAGGCCCACAACTCCCAGCAGCACCAAGGACAATGCCGCGCACACCGGCAAGCCGATCGAGTGAAGCAGCGGAACTAAACAGCGGATGCCCGGTTGTGCAGGTCGCTCCGCACGCATTCTTTGATGAAAAGGAACACATCGTGATCAAGAAGATTATGGTCGGCGCGGCCGTCGCCGTCTCCGTGGTCGGCGTCACGGCCGCGGCGGCGCCCTCGGCGTTCGCCACCGGCAACGACGACGGCACCACCTCCTTCAGCGGGAACGGTGCCCAGGAGGCCTACGGCAACCAGTCCACCAAGGGCAACCTGAGCCCCCAGGCTGAGCTGATCCAGGGCTCGCTGAACGACCTGTGCCTCGGTGTCCCGGTCAAGGCCAACGTCGGCTCGCTGGTCGGCCTCCTCGTGCCGGTCGCGGTCCAGGACATCAATGTCCTGTCCTCTCCGCAGAACCAGCAGTGCGCGGACAACTCCACCCAGGCCAAGGGCGACGAGCCGCTGTCGCACATCCTGGACGACATCCCGGTCCTGTCCGGGAACGGCGCGGGCAACCGCTGATCCCGCAGCACCTCCCGCGGCACGTACGGGCCGGCAGGGGCAATGGAGCCCCGGCCGGCCCGTACGGCGTTTCCGGCGGTGAATTGAGGGCCCGCGCGACGTGTAGAATTCCGTCAAATTCCAGCAGTGTTCCGGGTTGCGTGGCTAAGAAAACATTATCGTGGCAACCGAGTGAAGTAACGGCTGCCTAAATCCCGAACAGTTTCTTCGCCTCCGTCCGATCGTTGGACTTCCAGCAGCGGACGTGTGAGCAGGGAAAGCCGTGCTCGCGTTCCACGAAAGCCGTGCGAACGTATTCGCCGCTGCGGAAAGGGCTCAAGATGAAGTGCAAGAAGGCCGCAACGGTCGTCGCAGGCCTGCTCCTGGCCATGGGTTCCGCTGCCCCGGCCATGGCCGACGCCGAGGCGGAGGGCGTAGCCGCGAACTCCCCGGGTGTCCTCTCCGGGAATGTCATTCAGGTTCCCGTGAACATTCCGGTCAACGTGTGTGGTAACAGCATCGACGTCATCGGCCTGCTGAACCCCGCGTTCGGCAACAAGTGCATCAACAAGTGACGTTGCAGTGACGTTCTAAGAGCACCCCGCGGGGGTGTTCTCGGCCGGTCCCGGGGCGCGTTCGACATGCGCCCCGGGACCGGCCTCAGTTGGCACCGTTTTCAACCAGCGACCACTGCTCGCCGCACCGGCGAGCAGGAGGAGAACCAGATGCGAGATCTCATCAGTAAAGGACTGCTCACCGCCGCCGCGGCGTCGAGTGTCCTCTCCATGAGCGGCGGTTACGCCCAAGCGGTGGACGCCGACGGGGCGGCCGTCGGCTCACCGGGCGTGCTGTCCGGGAACACCGTTCAGGTGCCTCTGGAGATCCCGGTCAATGTCTGTGGGAATACGGTGGATCCGATCGGGGTGCTCAACCCGGCTTTCGGCAATGCCTGCGCCAATTCGCCGGGCGCGCCCACACACGCGTCACATCCGGCTCCCGCGCCCCACGCGGCCCCGGGACCCCAGGGTGCGCCCAGACCCGAGGCAGCTCCAGGGCCCCAGTCGGACCCCGCGCCCCACGGTGCTCCCCCCGCGCACGGTGCTCCGCCCGCGCACGCGACGCGGCCGGCTCCCCAGGCGGACGACGCCACCACGCCCGCGGCCCCGCCCCAGAGCCACGCGCCGCATCACGGCGTACCCGGCCAGGCGTCCCCGGGCGGGCACCACGACGAGGCCGCCAGCTCCACGCACGCCTCCACCGCCGCCGTCGGCTCGCCGGGCGTGCTCACGGGCAACGCCCTGGAGGCCGTCCTCGACATCCCGGTGAACATCTGCGGCAACTCGGTGGATCTGATCGGCGTCCTCAACCCGGTCTTCGGCAATCTCTGCGCGAACGGCACCCCGCAGGCGCCCCACGCGACCCCCGGCACCCCCGGCTCTCCGGCGGCCCCCGAGGCGCCCGAGGCCGCCACGCCGCCGGACGGCCGTGCCGTGGACCCGGCCGGCCCCGCCACGCACCCGCGGACCCCGGCCCCCCGGGGTTCCTCCGACGCGATCCTGCCCGCGTCGATGCCCATGCCCGCGGCCTCGGACGAGAGCACCCAGTTGGCCGCCACCGGCAGTGATCTGAACATGCTCGCCATGGGAGCGGCCAGCGCCGGTCTGCTGCTCGGCGGTGGCATCCTCTACCGCCGCAGCACCGTCGCCTCGCGCGTCTGACGGAGTATCCGCCCTGCCGGGAGAATCACGACGGATTCTCCCGGCCGGTTTGTGTCCGCGTCCCGTCCGCCCCGGCCCGGGGCGGCGCCGTCAGGACAGTCTCGGCTCCCCCACCGACGCCGGTGAGGCCTGCCGCTGGCGGACCGTGCCGAGCGAGCCGCCGCGTGATCCGAGCCGCCGCCGCACCCCCGCCACCAGCCGTTCCGCGGTATACGCCGCCCCGTACACGAACCGCATCGAGGGGCCGAAGGACGGGGCGCTCAGCAGTCCCGCGACGAACAGCCCCGGGTACGAGGACTCGAAGACCGCGCTCGCCTCCGGCGCGCTGCTCGGGCGCACCGTCCGCATGCCGGCCCGCAGCTCACGGTCGACCAGGCCGAGCCGTTCGAGCCCCGGGGTGAATCCGGTGGCGGCGATGACATGGTCCGTTTCCACGGTCTCGACCCGGCCCGTGGTGGAGACCAGTTCCAGCCGTACGCGCCCGTCCGCCCGGGCCGCGCCCGCCACGCTCTCGCCCAGCCGGACGTCCACCGCCGGCTCGAAGCGGTCCCGCAGCCACCACGCGCCGGCGGGGCCGAGCGCCGAGGTGAAGACCCGGGCCCGGGTCGTCTCGGGCAGTCTGCGGAAGATGCCCGGGGTCTCCGCGTAGAGATAGTTCTTCCATCCGCAGCCCAGACCGGTGTGCGGGGCGCGGGCCGCCTCCAGGGCGGGGCGCTGCCGGGGCGGCGGCAGGGTGTTCCAGTTCAGTCGGGACGACCGGGCCACCACCCGTACGGCAGTGCCCTGTTCGGCGAGGAGCGCGGCGGTCTCCAGGGCGGCCTGCCCGGCGCCGATGACCGTCACGTCCTGGCCCTCGAAGCGCGCCAGATCGGAGTGGTGGCTGCTGTGCGACACCTGGCCCGAGGGGAGTCCGCGCAGCGGGGCGGGGATGTCGATGAAGGGCATCACCCCGACCGCGAGCGCCACCGTACGGGCGAGGACGGTGGTCCCGTCGGAGGTGTCGAGCCGGAACCCGCCGGGGCAGGACCGTACGGACGTGATCGTACGTTCGTCGACCGGCGGGGCCGCGCGCTCCGCGAACCACAGACCGTACGAGGCGAAGAAGCCAACGGGCAGCGGGGAGGCGTGCCGTACCTCCACCCCCTGGGTCGCCGCGTAGGCGGCCAGGCTGAACGCGCCCTTCGGGGCGGAGAGATTCGAAGCCCATGGTTCGGACTTCAGGAACATGCCGGGTGGCATATTGTCCCGCCACGAGGCCATGGGTCTGCCGAACACGCGCAGATCGAGGCCGGCCGCCGCCGCGTGGGCGGCGATGGAGAGTCCGTAGGGGCCGGCGCCCACAACTACCAGGTCGTACATCGTGTGTCCCGTTCTCTGTGTCGGAGGTTCGGACAGGGGGCTTGGGGTGGTCGACGGACGGTTCATCAGGGCGTCTGGGAGACAGGGGGACGTGGCTTCGCGCGGTTCCTGCCCCGCCCGCGCTGCCGTACGGGGGACGTGCGGGGCCGCTCGAAACCGGCCGCACGCCGTCCTGGCAGCGCCCGTCTGAGCCTGCGCCAGCCACGCCGTACGACATGCAGCACCCACGCGACGGCCATGGCGTACGCGGGCAGCGGATCGTCCAGCGCGAACCACGCGGCCTCCGTGGACCGGGGCCGCGGCAGGCCGCGCCCGTCCCGGTGGACGCCCCTGGGCCCGAAGGGCGACAGGAGGGACGAGCGCGGAGACGCGAGGAAGGACAGCAGGGCGTAGTTCTCCACCACGAAGGTCCTGCCGTGCGCCGCCTCCTGCGCGGGGACGGTCCGGCCGGTGAGGTCGAGATGCAGCGCCCGTACGACATCGGTGCCCGACCGGTCGGTGAAGAGCCGGAACTGCGCGCCGGGCCGGGGGTTGAAGTCGAGCAGATGGTAGGCGCCGGTGGCGGTGTCGAGCCGGAAGTCGAGGTCGAGGATCCCGCGGTAGCCGAGCGCCGAGACCATCTGACGGGCCATCCGCTCGACCGCCGGGTTGGGCAGCCACCGGCCCACCGCGGTCAGTCCGGCCCCCACCGGCCAGGAGCGTTCCTTGCGCCCGGCGGCACCGATCAGACATTCGCCGCCACCGCCGCTGTAGCCGTGGAAGAACCAGTCCAGATCCCGGCCCTGGGGCAGGAACTCCTGGAGCAGCAGCCTGCTGCCCGCCTCGGCGCTGCGCGCGTACAGCTCGCGGGCCTCCTGCGGGGAACGTACGACCAGGGTGCTGCGCAGCCCGGTCCCCTCCGGGAGGAGCCACGGGCGGCTCCACTTCGCCACGACCGGCAGCCCGAGCGACCAGGCCGCCGCCGCGGCCTCCTCGGCGCCCGAGGGGATGACGGTGCGCGGGTGGGGGATGCCGAGCGTGCCGCAGATCCCGACCAGTTCCGCTTTGTCCGCCACCCGTTCGGGCAGCCCTGACGGCTGTTCAGGGAGCAGATAGCGGCCGTCGAGCCGCTCCCGCAGCCGGCCCACCGCGATCGCGCTCAGATCGTCCATGGCGATGAGCACGGGCGGGGTGGTGAGCCCGTCCGCGATCCCGAGCAGCAGCCGCTGAATCTCCGCCAGATCCGAAGACTCCGTCAGATCCGTGGGGTGGTCGGGCCGCAGATGCGCCCGGCGCAGATAGCGGGAGCGCCCCACGGGGCTGCGCGCGCCCTCGATCACCGCGTGGACCTCGATCCCCGCGCGGCCAAGGGATCTGACGGCGCCAAGGGTGCCGTGGTGGAACGGGTTGCGGTCGAGCCTCATGAGTACGGCGGGGACTCGGGTGTCAAAGCTCGCCACGTTGATGTCCTTCATTTCGGTAACCCATGCGGGGGATGAAATTCACGAACGGACTACTGGAACGCCAGGCCGGGTTCCCGATCGGCTTATTAGAAATACTTTTGTGATCAACGTGACCGCGGATCGAGGCCACGGAAAGAGGTCCAAACTCACGAGGAGCGGACATGCCCCTTCGACGACGACGGCTGACGACCACCTGCCTGGGGGTGGTCACGGCCGGCCTCCTCGCTTCCGGCGCGGCGCCGCCCGTCGCCCATGACGCGGACGCGTGGGCCGCGACGGACGAATCGGCGGTACGCGGAAAGCCGAAACCGCCGAGGGCACCCGAACCCGCGATGGGCGCGTATCTCGATTACGGCCCGAAGGGCGTCCGGCGCATCGCCTCCATGCAGAGCTGGCTCGGCGGCCGGGAGCTGCGGGTGGGGCACACCTATCTTCCCGGGGACGTGTGGTCCAACATCGAGGGCAGTCCCGGCTTTCTGGAGGACTGGGCCGCATGGCGAAAGGCGAAGGACAACCGTCTGTTCGTTCTCAATGTCCCCATGCTCGAACACAACGAGGAACGGGTGCCGGACGCTCTCGTCCGCGCTGAGCTGCACCGGGCCGCGCGGGGCGATTACGACAGTCACTTCAAGACCCTGGCGCAGCGGCTCGTCGGCCTGGGTGTTCCGGACACGGTGATCGTGCTCGGCTGGGAAATGAACGGGGACACGTACACGCATCGCTGCGGGCCCGACCCGGAGTCGTGGAAGAAATACTGGAATCGCATCGTCACCACCATGCGCGCAGTGCCCGGACAGAAGTTCCGGTTCGATTTCGCTCCGAACCGCGGACGGGACGCCATTCCCTGGACCGAGTGCTATCCGGGTGACGATGTCGTCGACATCATGGGCATGGATTCTTATGACCAGCCCCCGGGCCGGACATTTGATGAACAGGTGAATGAGCCCTTTGGGCTTCAGGAGCACGTGGATTTCGCCGCTGCACACGGAAAGGTTATCTCCTATCCGGAGTGGGGCCTCTTCCGCAACGGTGACAACCCGGAATACATGCGCCGCATGCTCCAATGGATCGACACATACAAACCGGTGTACAACACGGTGACCGACTACTGCCCGCACGGCATCTGGCAGTGCGGGCAGAATCCCAAGTCGTCGAAGATGTTCCGGTCCATGCTGTACGGGTTCAAGCCGGAGCCCGTACCGGTCCCGCGACCCGAGCCGACGCCCACGCCGCCGCCGACGCGGCCGCCCGGGAGCTGTACGCCGCTGGACCTCGGTCCCTGGGTGGAGAAGTGGCTCGGAGGCAAGATCTGCATCCGCCTCAACTGGTCGCGGCGCGAGGACGGCTGACCAGCCACCCGTACGGGACGGCGGCGGCCGGGGTCATCCCCCGGCGCCGCCGTCCCGCAGTCGTTTGACGAGCGCGGCGGCCCGGTCGCGGCCCGCCGCCTGGGCGACCAGCAACTGCAAGGACGGCGCCAGATGCGGCCGGGCGAGCAGCAGCCGCTGGTTGCGGACGGTCTCGGGACGCCAGTGGTGCTTGTACGGCTCATTGCCGCGCAGCATGCTGAGCGTGGCCCGGCCGCTCGCGCTGATCCGCCGCGCCCCGCTCCGCAGCAGCATCGTGGCCACGTCCACCTTCCTGGCACGCAGCGCCGGATCGGCCCCGTACAGATAGCCGCCCTCCAGCCGGCCGGACATCAGGGTGAGATCCGCGGCCACCACCGCGCCGGACAGCCGGAACTCGGTCAGCCGCGCTTCGCCGTACTCGGTCATGGACCGTACGGACCGGGTCAGATGGTCCGCGAAGCGGGCGCTGAGGTGTTCCGGGGTGACCCCGCGGCCCCGCCACTGGAGCCGGTGCAGCTCCAGCAGCCGCCCGACCGCCGCCGGGATCTCGTCCTTCGGCACCACCCGCTCCTCGATGCCCAGCGCGTCCAGCTTGCGCAGTTTGGCGCGGGCGCGCTGGGCGCGTGAGGAGGTGAGCCTGCCGAGCAGTTCGTCCATGGGAACGCCGGGCAGTTCGAGGCAGAGCGAGTCGTCCAGCTTTCTGCGCGGGCCTGTCCAGCGGGCGAAGATTCGTTCCGCCGCGGCCCCCGGCCGTACCTCGCGCAGATCGATCACCGCCGTACGGGCCAGTTCCGCGAGCGATGCCGCCAGCGCCCCCGCCGCCGCCTCGGCGCAGTCGTCGTGCAGCAGGACATCGGAGAAGTCGGAGATGGAACCGCCGAGTTGGACGAGGACGGGGAGAGGGCGGTGGGCGAGCATCAGCGGGGCCGCGGCGACGAGTTTCGCGCCCCGGCGGACGAGCACGACCCGCAGCCCGCGCCGGTTCCCGTACGACAGCCACCACGAGTGCAGCCAGGAGTGGCTCTGGAAGGGCGTGGCCGTGCGCGAGCTTCGGTGCAACTCATGCCAGTCCGGGGCGAGTTCGGCAAAGCGGCCGGCATCACGGCAGAGTTCCGTGGTGAACATCGGGCCGTACGCCCGCGTCGCGGACCTGAACAGCGGGGAGAAGACGCGAAGGTGCGCGACCGGAGGGGCTGTGCGGGTCGCGGCGGTGCGCGCGCTCGATTCGGCGGCCATCAGGCTCTCACACCGTTTCCGACTGCGGCAGCGACTGCGCCTGGGACTGGTTATGCGGCTGGGGATGCGGCTGGGCGGAGGTCGCGGGGCCGGGTACGTTCGCGTGGAACTCGCCGCGCCGCGGTTTCGGTCTGACCAGCAGTCCGAGCCCGCCGAGCAGCCCGCCCGCGCAGCCGCCGACCAGGGCCGACAGCCCCGCCGAGGGGGTCACCGGAGCGGCCGGCTCGACCGCGCGGGAGAACTGGAGCACCCGCACCCTCGTACTCCCCTGCATATGGGAGCCGTTGACGACCAGCGCCCGTGCCACCCCGTCCGCCATGTTCACCGCGGTCGAGGCCCGGTCCGAGGTCGCCGTCACGGAGATCATCGGAGCGTCCGGCGAGGTGGCCGTCTGCACGCTCTCCCGGAGCGTGCGCGCGGGCACCCCGGCCCAGACCGGCGCGTCACCGATGAGCGCGATCTGCGCGGCGACGCGCCCGTAGGCCGTCGCGAACCCCAGCGCGGCGGCCGGGTCGGACTTCTCCGTCGGTACGACGACGACATAACTGGTCGCCGAGTACTGCGGTGTGCGGAGCATCCCGTACGTACCGCCCGCCAGCGTCCCGGCCAGGACCGCCACCGGCACGATCCAGCGGGCGGGCAGCGCCGTCACCCTCGACAGCGGGAGCCGGACCCAACGCGACATGGCGGAGACAGAAGCGGAGGCGGAGGCCGGGACGGGTTCGGGGACTGCGGGTCGGCGCCGCGCGGCCGGGCGTCGCGGAGGACTGGTGTGCGGGGTCATGAGCAGCTCACTTCTCGGAGGGGGCCGGGCCGCGGACGGCGTTCTCGTAGACGGTCATCAGCTGGTGGGCGCTGTGGGCGATGTCGTAGTGACGCGCGGCCGGGGGTACGGGCAGCCGGCGCGGCCCCTCCTCCTCGAACCGCCGCAGTTCGTCGACGAGTCCGGGTACGGAGCCGCTGACCCGGCGCGCTCCCGGCGCGGCGTCGGCTGGCAGGTCCTGGAGGGCGGGGCAGGTGACGTGGAGGACCGGCAGCCCGGCCGCGAGCCCCTCCACGACGGCGAGTCCGAACGCCTCGTCGGGGGAGGTGGAGACGAACACGTCCATGGCCGCGAGCAGCGAGGGGAGATCCGGCCCGCGCTGTGACGGAAGCGCGGCGAGCGGGGGCGGCGGGTCCTGGCAGGCGCCGGGCAGCAGGATCCGGTCGGCCGCTCCCCGCTCCCGCGCCAGCCGCAGAAGCCGGTCGCGCTCGGGTCCCTCACCGATCAGGAGGAGGCGCGCGTCGGGCAGTTCGGCGACGGCCCGTACGAGCCGGTCGAAGCGTTTGCCGCGGGTGAGCCGTCCCACCCCGCCGACCACGAACGCGTCCTGGGGCACTCCCAGGCGCGCGCGGGCCGCGCCGCGCGCGCTCTCGTCGTAGGCGAAGCGCCCGACCTCGATGCCGTTGGGCACCACATGGATACGGTCGGGGCGCACCCCCCAGCGCTCCAGGCGCCGGGCGACGGTGGCGGAGACGGCGACGGTCGCGGTGCCCAGGCGTTCGCCCGCGAGATAGAGGGCGCGGGCGCCCGCGGAGAGCGGCCGGCCCTCGATCTGGACGGCTCCGAGGGAGTGTTCGGTGGCCACGATGGTCCGTACGCCGGCGAGGCGGGCCGCGAACCGCCCGTACAGGCAGGCGCGGTAGAGGTGCGTGTGCACCAGGTCGTACCGTCCGCGTTTGATCAGCCGCGTGAGCCGGGGCAGGGCGCCGAGGTCATGGTTCCCGGCCATGTCGAGGTCGGTGACGGGGACGCCGTCGGCGACGATGCCCTCGGCGACCGCTCCCGGGTTGGTGAGCGTGATGACCTGGCTGTCGGTCGGCAACTGTCTTAACAGGAGCCTGAGTTGCTGCTCGGCGCCGCCGATGCCGAGTCCTGTGATGATGTGCAGCACCCTCATGTCGTCGTCGCCGCCCGGGTGTCGGCCATGGCGGCCACCGGGACCGCCGAGGCCACGGCCCCCGCCATGGCCATCGCGTCCTGAGCGGTCCGTCTGGTGTGCGCCGCGTACTCGGCGTACTCCCCGGCCGGGACGGGCCGGCGGCGCCAGCCGTGCAGCCGCCGCTTGAGGTGCAGCCTGGGACCGGTGTCGCCTTCCCCGACATGGACGCGGGGCAGCGCGAACACGCCGGTGAGCGGCCCTGGGTCGATGGCGCAGGCGTACGCGTAACCGGCGGCGCGTACGGCCCTGATGGCGCGCGCGTCGACCGAGCCGTACGGATAGCAGTAACCGGCCACCTCGTGACGGCCGGTCAGATTCCGCAGCAGCTCCCGCAGGAGTTCGCGGCTCCGCGCGGTGTCGGTCGCGAGCAGCGCGTCGTCGGCCTTGGTGAGATCGGTGTGGCGCAGTCCGTGCGAGCCGATCTCCATGCCCGCCCGCGCCGCCGCGCGAATGCCGTCGGCGGTGAGGAGGGGCTTGCTCGGACCGGGGCTGTCCCATTCGTTCGTACCGCCGAGACGGCCGGGCAGGACGAAGACGGTCGCGGTGAACGCGTAGCGGCGCAGCAGCGGGACGGCCTGTTCCAGGAAGTCGGCGTACCCGTCGTCGAAGGTGAGCCCGACGAGCCCGGCGCCCCGCCCCCCGGCGCGGGCGCGCAGCAGCCGGTCCATACTGACGCCGGTCAGCCCCCGGCGGCGCAGCCAGCGCAGCTGCCGTTCGAGCCGGTCCGGCGAGACCGTCACCCGGTAGGGATCGTCGGTGGGGTCGGCGACGGAGTGGTACATGGCGGCCCACAGGGGGCCGGCGGACACCGTGTCAGCGGACATGCGCGAGCTTTCGTGTGAGGGGGCGGGTGAGGAAGCGGATGATGGTGTCGGTCTCGGGGGCCCGCAGGGCGTGCGCGATGACGAGGAACACCGCGCTGACCACCACGCAGGCCGCCAGGGCGCCCAGGACGGGTGACGGGACGAGGGCTCCGCAGAGCCATCCGGAGCCGGTGGCCGCCGCCGCGGCGGCGCCGAGTTTGACCAGGCCCCCGGTCATGAACCGGAGGCTTACGGGCACGCTGTGCCGGCCGACCCCGTGCAGCATCAGGGCGGCGGTGACGGTGATACCGAAGGCGTTGGCGGCGGCGATACCGAGCACGCCCCACACCTGTACGAGCAGGGCGCCCGCGCCGGTGGTCAGCGCGAGCCCGGCGAGCATCGCGAACGCGGGGAACCACAGCGGGCGCGCGGCGGAGAAGTAGCAGCGTACGAGCGCCCCGACGAGGGTGTGGCCCAGCAGACCGAGCGCGTACACCCGCATCACATCGGCGGTCGCCGCCGTGTCCGCCGGGTCGAACGCGCCGCGCTGGAAGAGCACTTCGATGATCTGCGGCGCGCAGGCGACCACCGTCGCGGCGCCGGTCAGCACGATTATCCCGGCGAGCGCGAGATCACGCTCGACCCGGAGCCTGGCCCGCTCGGTGTCCCCCGCCGCCATGGCGCGGGCGACCACCGGGAAGGTGACGGTGCACAGCATCATGGAGAGCGTCATCGGGATCTGCGCGACCTTCTGCGCGTAGTTCAGATGCGAGATGGCTCCGGCCGGCAGCGGCGCGGCGAGGAACCGCTCGATGAGGACCTGCGACTGCCGGCTGAGCGCGAAGACGATGACGGGCGCGAGCAGGGCGAGGGCGACGGTCGGTCCGCCGCCCGCGTCCTTCGGTCCCTGATCGGTCGTGGTCACGTCCACCGGCCGGCGCGCGCGCAGCCTGCGCCACAGGACGGGCACCTGGACGAGCACCATCAGCGCGCCGCCGATGGCGACCCCGGCGGCGGCGGCCCGTACCCCCCACCGGTCGCGGACCAGCAGCATGGTGGTGATGATCCCGGCGTTGTACGCGACGTAGATCATCGCGGGCGCCGTGAAGCTGCCGTGCGCGCGGAGCGCCGCGCTGCAGTAGCCGGCCATGCCGAAGGTGAAGGCGCAGGTGGCGGTCAGCCGGGTGCAGTCGACGGCGAGACCGGGCTCGGGCAGCCCCGGCGCGAGGACGGCCACCACCCAGGGCGCGGTGGCCACCAGCAGGGCCGAGCCGGCGCTGAGGGCGAGGAAGAGCCGGGGCAGGGTGCCGCGCACCAGAAGCCGTACGGGATCGGGGTCCAGGACCGGTGCGGTGGCGCGCCGGGCCAGTGCCAGGCTGAACGCCGGTACGAGGATCAGCGCCATGGCGTCCTCGATGAGGAGCGTGGCGGCCACCTCGGGCACGGTCCAGGCGACCAGGAAGGCGTCGGTGTCCGGCCCTGCGCCGTAGAGGTGCGCGATGGTCTGGTCGCGGACGAGCCCGAGCAGCGCTCCGGCGGCGGTCAGCAGCGCGGTGAGGAACGCCGCGCGCGCCAGGAACCGTCCGGAGGTGAAGGAGCCGCGGCCTTCCGCGCCAGGTCGGGTCTTGCCTCCTGTGCCGCCCTCGCCCCTGCCGCCGCCCTTAGCGCCCGCCGGGGAGGGCGGCCCGGACTGCGGGGGTACGGCGGGAAGGGAGTGCCTCGTATCGCTCACGCGCGACCGGCCTCACGCGGAGCGGGCCGCCCGGCAGGCCCGAGGGCCCAGCCGGCCGCGAGGCCGAGCATCACAGCGGTCAGTACGGTCGAGGGGCCGCCGATGTCCGCGTAACTGAAGTCGACCAGCTGCCAGACCAGCAGCCCGGTGACGGCGAGGCCGCAGTCGGCGCCGGTACGGGAGCGGTGCGCGCCGGGCAGCCGGCGCAGGGCGCGGACGAGGAGCGCCGCCCAGCTGCCCGCCAGGGCGACGATGCCCAGCAGCCCCTGTTCGCTGAGGACGAGCAGATACATGTTGTGCGGGGAGAGCAGCGGCTGACGCTGGAAGCCGAGACCGGCGCCCTCGGTGTCGCTGGCGGCGGAGAGCGCGAGTGAGGCGTGGCTGTCGCGGTAGGCGGGGAAGCCCTTCAGCCCGACGCCGGTGACGGGGTGTTCACGCCACATGTCGGTGGCCGCGGCCCACATCGTGTACCGGTCGGTGACGGACTGGTCGGGCGCGTCGGCGACCCGCGTGATGCTGTCGAGCCGCTCGGTGATCATCTGCGAGCCGATACCGAGACCTCCGACGAGTACGACGCCGAGCGCCCCGGCCACGAGCGTGACCACGACGGCGCGGCGCGGCCCCGACAGCGTCAGCTGGAGGGCGACGGCCACAGCGGTGGCGATCCAGGCGCCACGGCTGAAGGACAGGGCGAGCGGCACGGCGAGCAGCCCGGCACAGCCGAGCGCGACGGCGCGCCGCACTTGGGCCGCGTGCCGCCCCGCACCGACCGCCTCGGGGCTCAGGGCGAATCCGACGCAGATGACGAGTCCGTACGCGACGACCGTGGCCATGCCCATCACGTCGGTGGGGCCGAAGGTGCCGACCGCGCGGATCTCCTCGCCCATGTACGAGGCGCCGGTGCCGGTCAGATACTGCGTGACACCGACCGCGCCCTGCACCAGCGCGAGGACGACGACGGACCCGGCGACCAGCCGGAAGTCGCGGCGCTCGCGCAGGAGCAGCAGCAGCGCGCCGGGCACCAGCACGAAGATCTGGAGGTAGCGCGCCACTCCCGGCAGGCTGGAGGCCGGGTCGTGGGCGGTGATCGCCGCGATGGTCACACCCAGCACGGGAAGCCCGAGCACGAGCGCGGCGGTACGGGTCAGCGGCCTGGCCCGGTCGCGCAGAACGCGTACGAGGCAGTACAGGACGAGCAGTCCGGAGGCCGCGTCCGCGACGCTCCCGGACCCGGCGGAGCCGTCCCCGGCCGGCGCCGAGTCCACGGCGAGCAGCGCGACGACCGCGACGGCCGGCAGCAGATGCGCGGACCGGCGCAGGACGTGTCCCCACGGACCCGCGACCGCGAGCGGCCGGCCCGCGGTCCTGCGGGCGGCGGGATGACGGACGGCCGGCCCGGCGAACCCGACGGTGCCCGGGAAAACGACGCCGGTGGCGTCGGCGGCCATCAGCTGCCCGCCGGGCGGACGAGGGACACGGCGGTCCGCAGCAGGATGCACACGTCCTGCCACAGCGACCAGTGGTCGATGTAGTGGTTGTCGAACCGCGACCGCTCCTCGATGGAGGTGTCCCCGCGCAGCCCGTGGACCTGCGCGAGACCGGTGATCCCGACGGGCATCCGGTGCCGGGCCGCGTAACCGGGCTGGGTCTTGCTGAAGTTGGCGACGAAGAACGGACGCTCGGGCCGGGGCCCGACCAGGCTCATGTCACCCCGCAGTACGTTCCAGAGCTGGGGCAGTTCGTCCATCGACGTACGGCGCAGGAAGTTGCCCACCGAGCTCATCCGCAGATCGTTGGCGATGTTCCAGCGGGTGGCGGACTCGTGCTCGTCGGCCGGGCGCAGGGTGCGGAACTTCAGCAGGGTGAAGGTACGGCCGTGCTGTCCCACGCGTTCCTGGCGGAAGAGCACATCGCGGCCGTCGCAGAGCCGGACGGCGAGCGCGCAGGCCAGCAGGACCGGCGAGGCGGCCACCAGCAGCGGAAGCGTGAACACCACGTCCAGCAGCCGTTTGACGACCGCTCCGCAGCGGCGGCCGGGTGCGGCGGGCGGCTCGACACGGCGGGCGGCGAACCCCCAGAGGTGCCGCTCCATGGCGACGGGCGCGGCGGTCAGATCCCATGGCCCGGCGCCGACGAACCAGGTGGCGCAGCCGTACTCGTGGAACAGCGCGACGAGGGCCGCACGGTCCGTACCGTCGCCGGGGTCGGCGGCACCGGGGTCGCGGAATCCGGAGTCATGGAACCCGGGTTCGGTGAACCCCGGCTGATTGAAGCCGGGCTCGTTGAATCCGGGGTCGTTGAATCCGGAGCCGCCGAGCCCGCGGTCACGGTCGATGAACCGGTGGTCGATGAACAGCGCGTCCTGGACACCGTTCTGGATGACCGCCCGGTGGATCTCCTCGGCCGAGGTCAGCACCGGCAGGGCGGGGGCGTCCGTCACCGCGCCGTCCCGCCCGCCGGGTCTGGTGGCGGGCCGGTCCGCCTCGTCCTCGTCCTGGGCGGGCCAGGCGATCCCGACGGGCCGCAGACCGTACTCGGGGTGCTGGGCGAGCAGCGCGGCCAGCCGCCGCGCGGCCTGCCCCGACCCGACGACCAGCGCGGACCGCAGCCGGTTGCGCGCCACGGCGCGGCGCCTGGTGTGCAGGAGCGAGCGGCCTCCGCAGGTGACGACGAGCTGGAGTGCGCAGCCGCCGAGCAGCGCCGGAACACCCACGGCCAGCGAGGGAAGGAACGCGGCGAGCACGGCCGCGGCGGCGCACCAGGCCACCGCGATCCGGGCGGCCAGCGCGGGCAGCTGATCCAGCCCCGACAGGACGACACCGTGACGGTAGAGCCCGGCGGACGCGTTCAATACGGTCACCCAGAAGATGAGCTGGACAAGGAGAACCGCGTCGCGCTGCTCGTCGTTGAGCACAACGGTGGAGAGCAGCGCCGCGAACACGTCCGAGGCGATCAGCGGCAGCCCGAAGCGCAGCGTGGCGCCCGAGGAACGGCGGGCCGACGGGGCGAGGCGGTCCGGGGTGTCGCGAGGGGAGGCGATCGAAGCACGCCGCAGGACCTGCTGCCGCAGGGTCTGTGGCCCTGGGGTCTGAGGTCCGACGGTCTGCTGTCCCAGCGCCTGCTGCCCCACCGCCGGTTGTCCCAGGGCCTGCTGCCCCATGGCCTGTTCCGCTGTCCGCGCCCGCCCGGTCGGCGGCGGAACGCTGGTGCTTTCCGTGGTCACTGGGGAATCGGCTCCCTGCGTTCGGGGCGCGGCACTGAGGCGACTTCGCGGTACACGTCCGCGATGGCCCGCGCTGTCTGCCGCACGTCATAGGTGCTGAGTACGTGCTGATGGCCCTGGCGGCCGATGGCTTCGCGCAGTGGCGCGTCGCGGAGCAGAGCGCCGATGGCCGCCGCCAGCGCGGGCGGGTCCTCCGGCGGAAAGAGACAGAGCGCCTCGTGACCGGGCGACAGGCTCTCGCGCGCGCCGTCCACATCGCTGAGGACGACGGCCCTGCCGCTCGCCATGGCCTCCAGCGGCGCCACCGCCATGCCCTCCCAGCGCGAGGGCAGGACGACCAGATCAGCCGCCCGGTACCAGGGCGCGGTGTCCGGTACGGCTCCGGCGAAGAGCACCGACGGCGGCGCGGCGGCGCGCAGCACCTCGGCGTCCGGACCGTCCCCGACGAGAACCAGCCGCGCCCGGGGCAACTGGAGAAGGATCTGCCGCCACGCCCGCAGCAGGATGTCCTGCCCCTTCTGCCGGCAGAGCCGCCCGACGCACAGTACGAGGGGTGTGCCCGGCGGGAGGGCGGCCAACCGCGGGAGCGCGGCCCGCGCGGCGGTGGTGTCGGCCAGGTCCGCCGGCCCGGACGGCCCGTCCGCCGCCGCGAACCGTCCGACGTCGACCCCGTTGTGGACGACGGCCCACGGGGCGCGAATTCCAGCCCGCTCGCCGGTGCGCCGTTCCGCGTCGCTGACGCATACGATCCGGTCGGTCCACCGGACGGCCCAGCGCTCCCAGCACCCGGCCAGCCGGCCCGTCATGCCCTCGACCGCCTCGAACGACCAGGCGTGCGGCTGGAAGACGGTGGGCACCCGGCCCCGGACGGCGAGCCGCCCGGCCAGTCCCGCCTTCGCGCTGTGGGCGTGCACCAGATCGGGCCCGACCCGCCGTACCACCCGAGCCGCCTGCCCGACCTCACGGACCAGTCCGGGCCCGGGGTCGCGGGTCACCCGCCAGCCATGGACCTCGGCGCCGAGCCGGGCCGCCGCCGCGGCCAGCGGCCCTTCCCCGGGACAGGCGACGGCCACCCGTACCCCGGCCGCCAGTTGCGCCTCGACCAGATCCAGGACCACCCTCGCCACTCCGCCGTCGACCGGCTGGACGAGATGAAGCGCGGTGAAGCCGACCCCGGGCCGGTGCCATTGTGGCTGCACGCGCAACTCCTCCACTCGTGGATACGGGAAAACGATCTCTTCGAGCGGGCTCGGGGCGCCCGGAGTTCAGTTCCGGTTGTCCGCTCCTACGAAAAACGCACCGGCGCGGCCGGGGTCACGCTTTACGCCGAATCGAACACCTGAGTCAACCGATGCCTCTCGATTTCATTACCGCCCCCAAGAACCGCCGAATTCCACAAAATGACACTCCGTCTCGAAGATCGAAACAAGAAGGCACCTTTACAGAGGGCGGAGTGAAAATCACGTGAGACGCGCTGAATCGCGCTGAACGTACAAAAGGACTCTTACGAGCGGCTGTTCCTCGATCGACAGGTCGCCCCACCCGGCCAGGCGACACACGGGGCGTCACTCATTCGGACGCGCAACCGACGGGCGCCCGCGGCGTTGATGCATAGGTCGGGCAATCGCGCCCGGCGCGTATAGCGTCCCCTTTCGACCGAGGAGCCCTTCTCCATGTCGCGTATCGCCAAGGCTGTTGTTCTCTCCACCGCGGCCGCCGCCGCTGTCGCCGGCGCTTCCGGCGCCGCCTTCGCCGACGCCGATGCGGGAGCCGCGGCTGTCGGCTCCCCGGGTGTCATCTCCGGCAACGTCATTCAGGTCCCGATCCACCTGCCCGTGAACCTCTGCGGCAACACGATCAACGTCATCGGTCTGCTCAACCCGGCCTTCGGCAACACCTGCGTCAACAACTGACGACCTTCGCTGCCGCTGTCGGCGCCACGCCGACGTCGCGTCGACGTCATACGCGAGAGCCGCTCTCTCCCTCGGGGCAGAGCGGCTCTTCCGCTGTCCGGGCGTCACCCTTACGTGCCCGCGTGTCCACTCTTCCGGCGGCGCGGCGCGGCACCGCGCGGACGCCGTCCCGGCGCGTCGGACCAGGTGAGAGACGGGGCGGAACGGACCGGACAGATCCGGGCGCCGTCTGACGGACCGTATGGGAGGTGCCCGTTCGGTTGCGGGCCCCGCGCGGGGAACGGACGGTGAGGAGAACGTTCCGACTCGTCCCGAAAGGACACAGGTATGCGTCTCCAGCTCTGCCGCCGTGTCACGACCGGCGCCGTGTGTGCCGCGCTCGTACTCGGCACCGCGGCCCCGGCCGCCGCCCATGAACTCCCGCGCGACACCGGCGCCGACAGCGCGCCTGCCCCCGCGCCGGGACCGGCGGCACCCACGGCACCCGCGTCACCTGCGTCACCCGCGTCAGAGATCAAGCCCCTGGCGGACGTAGGTGACCTGCTGAAGCCCGTCGCCGATCTGGTCCAGGCGGCGCTGAAGGCTCCCGGTGGCGAGCTCTCCGCCGCGGACATCGAGAAGCACACCAAGGCCATCAGGGACGCCGTGACCGCCCTCAAGGCCGCCGCTCCGGCCGACACGCTGGCCGATGTGGTGGCGACCGTACAGAAGACCACGGACTCGGTGCTCGAACCCGCCGCCGCGGCCGATCCCCAGCAGCCGTGAACGGCCTTCGCCCGGCCGCCCGTTCGATACGGGAATAGGGCGAGTTCCCTTCATTCGAGTGGCCTGTCCAGAATTCCTTCCCGACGGAGTTTCCGCCGCGCGCACGCGTCGTTACTGATGACGAGCGACCACGCGAATGGGATCTCCAAGAGGCCTGTGCGAAGCGTGAGTTGCCGCGCAACAGACATCGCTGAAAGAAGGATTCACCATGAAGCCCATGAAGGTCGCCGCAGTTGTCGCCGGTTCCGTGATGGCTCTGGGCGCCGCCACCCCGGCGTTCGCCGCCGAGGGCATGAGCCTCAATGGCGGGCTGGAGACCGTGCTGAGCGAGGGCCTCAAGGACCCCCGGCCGCTGAACACCAACGCGCTGGACACCGAGAACCCGGGGTCCGTGCTGAACGCCGTGAAGGGCGTCACGGACACCCTGAACAAGAAGAAGGGCGGCAAGACGAACGGTAAGACGGCCGGCAAGAAGACCTCGGGCAAGACGGGCGCCAAGGAGATCGTCGGCACGTCGACCGGCAACAAGCTGCTCGGTGGGCTTCCGCTCGGCAAGTAGTCTCCGGCAGCGGATTCCGGACGGTCCGGGCCCCGCGAGGGCCCGGACGCCGTAGCCTGCCCGGACTCCGTAGCCCACCGGGACCTGTGCCCGCCCGGATTCGGCTGACGCGGATCAGCTGGTCCAGAAGTCCCACCAGCGGGTCAGGACGAGCATCCCGATGACGCCGGTCCACAGCACCGGCGGCACCCAGTGGAACTCGCCGAGCGCGCTCCGCAGCCCCGCGGGCGCGGGCAGGATTCCGTGCTCGACGTTGTGCGCCGTGACGTAGCAGAACATCACGATGGTGGCGACCCAGGCCAGACAGCACCACAGACACAGCGAATTGATGCTGTAGAGCGACTGGTACTGGAGCCAGGTGCAGAAGCCGACGCCGAAGAGCGTCCCCGCGTTCAGGCCGAGCCAGAACCAGCGGCGGTAGCGCGCCCCGGCCAGCAGCCCCGCGCCGACGCCGATGACCACCGCGTACGCCGCGAGCCCCAGCATCGGGTTGGGGAATCCGAAGACCGAGGCCTGCTCGCTCTTCATGATGTTCCCGCAGGAGACCACCGGGTTCAGACTGCATCCCGGGGTGAAGTCCGGGTCCTCAAGCAGTTTGAACTTGTCGAGGGTGATCACCCAGGCCGCGAGCAGCCCGGCCGCTCCGCTGATCATCAGCACGAACGCGAAGGCCCGGCCGCCGCCCCACGCGCCGCCACCGCCGGTGCCCTCCGTACGCTCGTCGGTGGCCCTGTCCTCGGCCAGTGCCGTTGCCCTCACGTCCGCTCCCCTGCCTCCGGTGCTCATCCGGTGTCTGTCTGTCCGCGCTTCCGACGCTCAGCCGCGCAGGCTGCGTACCGGCACCAGGCAGTGCGCGGCGCTGGTGAGCATCGCCTGGTCACCGGCGAAGGCACGCAATTGCTCCTCGGTGACGGGCTTGCCCGGTGTCGCCTCCGCCCAGGGCCGGGTGGCGACGATGAAGTAGACCTGCCCGTGGTCCCGCGCGTCCCGCTCCCACTCCGGCGGGACGGGGCACTGCGCGGTCAGATACGGCATCGTCAGTACGGCGCGGCCCGCCTCCACCAGCAGTGTGATCGGCACGTTGGAGGTCTTCGAGACATCGACCAGATCGCCGCCGGGGATCAGCCCGATCTCGGCGAGCACCGTCCGCATCGTCTCCTCGCCGGCCTCCGCCCCGTCCTTGCCGTCCCCGAGTGAATAGGCGAGCAGGAAAGGCGCGTTGCGTTCGCCGTCGGAAGGATCGCTGGTCCAGGGAATCACCGAGAGAGTGCCCAGCCTGGAGGCTTTCCGCGCACTGGTCGAGGCGGAATTGATAGAGGTCATGTTGCGGCACAGTAGTGGCCTGCGAGGAAGATCCGTGAGCTCGCTTCACCCAAGTGGGGGACTGCGTACGCCACTTCGGGACATCACTCTCTCAATTTCGTTTTTCAGTACGAGACTTGTTCTTCCATCCGTTTGATTCGCCCGCGTGTGGACGTGCCCGCGCGGCGGGGGAAAGCCAGGCGTGCCAGTCTTTCTGGCCCGGCAGATCGGGAAGGCGCAGAACGCGCCACCCCTTGGTGTACGCGGGCGGCGCGCCCTCCCCCGCCACCACGACGGCCACCGGCCGGTCGCGGGCGAGCGCGACGAGCCCCGCGGGGGTGATGGAGCCGTCGTGGCCCCCGGTCTGCCGTGACGCGCAGCCCGCGAGGTAGGCGAGCCGTACGGCCTCCGCGCCGCTGACCACACAGGGCGGCCGTACGCCCTGGCGTGCCAGCTCCGCCGCCACCCTGCCGAACGCCACCCTGTTGGTACGGCCGCGCGAGGCGGCGCCGTCGAGGACCACGTACTGCACCGCCAGATGCGCCGCCAGCAGCGCCGCGAGAGCGCCCACCGCCAGGGGGCGCGGCCATGCCGCCCGGCCGATCCTGGCCAGGCCCGTCGCCGCCGGCAGCGCGAGCAGCGCGTAGGTGGGGAGGAGGAAGCGCGGCGCGGCGTAGCCGATGAGCAGGACGTACGGCACGGCCATCGACAGCCCGGCCAGTGTCGGCACCAACACGACGGCCGCCCGCTTCGCGCGCGCCGCGGCCAGCACCCCGCACAGCACGAGAAGCGGCAGCACGAACCACCACACCGCGGTGACGGGCCGCCGCCACGGGATGTCACAGGGACGGCAGAGCAGCCGCCCGTCGAGCGCGCGCACCTGGTCGTCGAAGGCGAGATGCCAGCCCAGGTCCCCCTGGATCGCGCTGGCGCGCCGCAGCCGCGCGGAGAGTCCGCCGTAACCGACGTACGCCTCGACGGCCCACGGCGCGCAGCCGAGGGCCGCACCCGCGGCGAGCGCCAGCAGTGGGAGCGGACGGCGCCACGCCCCGACGAGGAGCACGCCGGCGGCGAGCGGCAGGGCGAGCCAGAGAGCGTCGCTGGGCCGCATGAGCGCGACGAACGCCACGCCCCCGCACAGGCCGGCGAGCGCGGCGCGGTCGGACCGGTCGCGCGCGGCCCGCAGGAAGCAGCCGACCGCGAACAGGGACCCCAGGGCGACCCACAGGTTCGGCATGACCTGCGGACCGTAGAGGACGGTGATCCACAGCCCGGCGAAGAGCGCGCCGGCGAGGGCGAGTACGGGGGCCGGGAGCAGCCGTCGCCACACCCACAGCGCGATCAGGAGACCGGCGCCCGACAGCAGCGCGAGATAGACATGGAGGGCCTCGACGGACGAGGTCAGGGCGGTCACCGGCGCGATCAGGAAGGTGATGCCCCGGGCGCGGGGCGCGCTGAAGAAGGCGGCTTCGGCGTCCCGGGCGACCTGGCTGACATAGACCGTCTCGTCCCAGCCCAGACCCGACCCGGGCACGACGAGGACCAGTTGGAGGATGGTGTACGCCACCGCGACGACGGCGGGCCACCCGAACCCACGCACCACCCGACCGCCGCCGGCCCGGGTCTCCGTCCCGCTCGGGCCCGCGGCGACGGCCGGGGTCTCTGTCATGCGCCCCACGCTGCCTCGGCGCCGCGCGCCCGGCCATCGGAACAAGCCACTCGGCCGAACGGCAGCGCGCCCCGGGGCCGCGTTGGTCCGCCGGCCGAGCCGATGCGTCCGGTGCGTCCGGGGTCACCCCAGTGTGAGCTGCCAATACGCCGCTTCGCGATAGCCGTCGTCCGGTGGCGCCACTTCCACCGTGATGGGCATTCCCTCGGCGCTCCCCGCGACCCGTACCGGCACGGTGACCGTCTCGCCGGCGCCAAGCCGCGGCAGGAGCTGCGCGCCCGCCTCCAAGCGGTTGAGCCAGTCACTCGTGCTTCCGTCGTCGGGCCCGTTGTCGTCGAGAGATTCCCCGGCGCGTACGACCAGAGGGGCCGGCCCGTACTCGGAGGCGCTTTCGTCCGCGGAACCGCCACCGGGGGTCAGTGGTTGGTCCGTTCCGTTCTCGTACGTGACGGTGAAGCTGTAGGTACGCTCCGCCGGCTCCCGGAGCGGCTCGCCCACGGTCACCTTGAGCCCGTCCTCGTACCGCGCGGTGGCTCCGGGCGCCAACGGGTCGGCCACGCTGCCGGAAGCACCGTAGGCCGTCTCCTCCAGCTGGCCATAGCCGTCCAGGCCCTTTTCCAGCTCGGAGAGACCCCATACCCCCAGCAGTCCCAGGACGGTAAGAACGGCCAGCGCCGTCGCACAGCCCACGTACCACCGCTGTTCCGCCCCGCTGCCACCGTCCGTGCTTCTCTCAAGCGCCTCCATGTGGGCGATGCTATGAAGCATGCTCCCGGCCCTCTTGAGCGTTGCTACTCAGGTCCGGCTGAGTAGCGCGATGGCTACCCGGGCCGAGTGGCCGCTCCGCACGCTTTCGCTCCATCGGTGTCCGGCCATTTACGCGACAACGGCTATGGATTGCCCTGGGTGCGTGGGGTTGCACGGGAGTTGTCCAGGTCGAGCCGGTCGAGCCGCACACGGCCGGCTCAGGTCCCCCTACCGCATTGACTCGCAGCCGTCCACGGCCTGGTTCGCGGCCACGGCGGCGCTTGCGTGGCCCTCTGAGCGCGTCCCCGCATCCGCACGTCCACGCATCCGGTCCAGGACAAGCGCCGCCCGCATGAAGCGCTCAGCCGTTGACGCGCGTGTAGGTGAGGAACACCGCGCCGCCCTTGAGGACGGTGTGGTCGGCGAGTGTCCAGGTGCGCGGATCGAAAGCGGCCTTACGGGAGAACAGCGGTATCCCGTCGCCAATGGTCAGCGGGCCGATCTTGAGGATCAGCGTGTCGATCTCGGCGTACAGGGAGCCCGCCAGCTCTGCGCCACCGAGCAGCCAGATGTCCTTGCCGTCCTGCTGCTTGAGCTCCCGCACAGTCGCCACCGGGTCGTCGGCGACCAGTTCGACGGCCGGGTCCGGGCTCTCGGTCAGGGTCCGGGAGAATACGAGGTGACGCAAGTGGGGGTAGGCGTCGGTGATTCCGGCCGCAAGACCGATCTCGTAGCTGCGCCGCCCCTCAAGCACCGTGTCGAAGTGCGTGCCCTCCGCCGTGACGGACAGTGCCTGCCGGGCCTGGACGGGCAGTGTCTCCGGGTACTCGGCCACGAGGTGCTGGATGTAGTCCTCCGGTATCGGCCAGAAGCCGTTCGCACCGGTGGGGTCCGCGCCGTCCGGGCCCGCGATGAATCCATCGAGCGTGGTGGCGATGTAGTGGACGAGTCTGCGCACGCCAGTTCCTTTCCTTCGGTCCGCTGTCGCGGTGCGGCCCGGGGCCGCCGGTTGGCGTGCCTGGGTACGGGGCCACCGAGTGATCATGACACTCGACCAACTGGGCTATCGCATCACGCAACTCCCGGGCGAGTCCGAGGTCGTACCCGTCGAATGTATTCAGTCGCCTCGACTCGGTGGACAGCCCTTCGAGGAAGACGGCCGGCTGACCTGCGTCAGCGTGCATGAGCGGACGGAGAACGACGAAATCCCGCCCGATCGGAATGATCGGACGGGATTCGTGAACCGCCTACGAGCTTACTCGCGAACGGCCCTGCTGTGGACCGTTCACGGGTGGGCCTGACCTGCACCTACGGAGGCTCCCGTGCTGGCCTTCCCCAATCATTCGAAGATCATTTCCCGACCATGTGTACGGCACACCTAGGAAGGTCTACACGCACGCCGGCGCTGCAGCACCCAGGATCCGCAGCGCCCGCGGATGCCCCTGTTCGCCGAGGGCACGCACCAACTTGCCCACCGCTGCGTCGATGACCTCGTGTTCCCAGATCCGCAAGGGCACCCACCCCATCCGGACAAGGCGCGTGTCCGTATCGGTGTCCCGTCGAACGTTGCCCTCGAACTTCTCCCGCCACCACTCCGCGTTGTGCACCGGCGCGTGCATGTGCTGCGGACAGGCATGCCAGAAGCACCCCTGCACGAACACCACAGTGCGCCACCTCACGAACGTCAGGTCCGAACGCCGACGGCGCATGCCCGGAAGCGGCAGGTCAACGCGATAGCGGAAGCCCAGCGCGTGCAGCGCCCGTCTCAGCGCCATCTCCGGAGCGGTGTTCCGACTGCGCTGGGCCAACATCACACGGCGTACGTTGGCATCCCTCGGCGCAGGAACACCCTGTCGGCACACTCCATCTCTCATACGTGTACCAACTCCAGTACCGTGGACTTCGTCACCATCCCCCACGGTGGTGCGCACGGGCCTCACCGAGACATCAGCAGCAGCACTTGTGGCCAACAGCGGTCCGGAGCACGGAGACGCATTGGCTACGAAGTGCGTTGCTGGGCCACACTCCGGCTCAGCCTCTCCCCGCACGGCCTGGCTAGACCGATGAGCCGCCGGGCCGGACCCCACGCTCGGAAAGCGTCGCTGACCGACGAACGGTCTCTGGTCAGCACTACTCGTTATTGAGCGTGACAAAGCGTGCAGGTTCCGCCAGAACCTTGCTGGCGCCCTCCTCGTCCGCAGTGCGCGCGGCGAGAGTGGCTTCGGCCAGGCGGGGCGGGAGAGCTTCTCCGAACTTGAGGCCACGAACCGCTCGGCTGTCGACTTCGGGAAGGCATAGACCCGCACCGCTTTCCGCGCGAGCAACCTGCCAGTCTTGAAGGGTGAGGTCGTCGCGGAGCCGAATCCACTGATCACTGACGCGCCGGTACGGGGCCACCACCGAAGAAAGTGACGCTGCCAGGGTGGCGTTGGCGCGGTGGCCGGCCCAAGTCCACCAGCGGACGTCGCCGTCGGGACTCCGGGTGACGACCGTTCCGCCGGGGTGGACGGTATGCAAGTGCGCGTCGCGAGCCTCGGTGAGCTTTGCCGTGGCCCTCTTGGTCAGGCGGACCGGTAGATCATCGCCCAGGAGGATGTCACGGCCGGCGCGAGCGAGGGCGAATGAACGGATGCGTTCCGCGCCGAATCCGCTCCACTTGGCCCGCCCTCCCTCGTCAGCGGGTTCCACGAAGCAGCGCTTGCGGCTCCAGTCGATGTACGTCACCAGCCAGTTGCGGCCCGCGAGTAGTAGTTTGCGCGGGCCCTCGATCTCTTCGGTGAGCAAGTCGGGGTCGGTGCGGCCGATCTCTGTACGGCCGTTGAGGACGGTGAACTCGGGCGGGGCAGTGAAAACCGCAGTCAGGTTCATGAAGTGGCGGTGCCCGTAGCGGCGTTCGGCTTCCGGTCCAACGAAGAGCAGTCCGCCATCCTGGTCTAGATAACCCTGGTCAACGAGGTAGCGTACTACCGGGGCGGCTCCCGGACCGAAGGGCCCGATGCCGCCCCACCACTCCTGCCACAGGTTCTCGCCCACCCGGTGCTCCTGGAGGCACAGGGCCAGGAGTTGCTGGGCGACCAAGTGGCGTGGCTCGGGAGGAGCGACGACCGTTTCCACCCAGCCGCGGGACCACTGCAGGAGGAGCGCGGCCGACGAGAGCAGGCCTTCGGCGTCGAGTGCGAGGAAGAGGCAGTTGCGTGCGGTGCCGTGGCGGCGGCCGGTGCGCCCGAGACGCTGGAGGAAGGAGGCGACGGTTGCCGGTGCGTCGAGCTGGATGACGCGGTCCAGATCTCCGACGTCGATACCCAGTTCCAGCGTGCTGGTGGACACGATCACGCAGTCGCGGGCTTCGGCAAATGCGGTTTCGGCGCGCCTTCGCTCGTCCACGGAGAGCGACGCGTGGGACAGGAATGTCGTCACGCCCTTCAGACGCAACTGCTCGCCCAGCTCCTCGACGGTGCGGCGGCTCTCGCAGAAGACCAATCGCTTCTCGCCTCGGTGCAGGGCCGCGATGACGGTGGCGGCGTTCGCGACGGATCCGACGTAGTCGAGTTCGATGTCGCCAGGGGGCGGTGCGGCGGCTGCCGCTCCGTCCAACGGCTGTTCACGAAGATGGGGCGCGACGACCCGGGCGGGGCGGCGGCCGTGTCCGGAGCCCTGGAGCCACGCCAGCAGCTCGTCGGGGTTGCCGACCGTCGCGGACAGGCCGATCCGCTGGATGGGGTGGCCGGCAACGCGGCTCAGGCGCTCCAGTATGGCCAGCAAGTGCCAGCCCCGGTCGTCACCCGCGAAGGCGTGCACCTCGTCGACTACAACAGCGTTCAGCCCCGAGAAGAAGGCCTGGTGGTCGACATGCGTGCTGACCAGCATCGACTCCAGCGACTCGGGGGTGGTGAGGAGGATGTCCGGACGCTGCGTGAGGATGCGTCGCCGCTTGCCGGTGGTGATGTCGCCGTGCCAGAGCGAGGCCGTACGGCCCAGCCAGCCCGCATACGTCTCCAGGCGGGGGTGGAGGTTGTTGAGCAGGGCCTTGAGCGGGCACACGTACAAGACGCTGGTGCCCTTCCAGCCGCGCCGGTTCATACGGGTGAGTAGCGGGAAGGCCGCGGCTTCGGTCTTTCCGCCTGCGGTGGGTGCCAGCAGTACCGCGTCCTCGCCGCTGAGGAGCGGCTCGACGGCCTCTTCCTGCAGGGCACGCAGGGAGCGCCAGCCGAGGGAGTTGACGATGTGGTGGCCGAGAACGGGGTCGAGGAGATCGAATGGGTCGGCTGATTCCGTCATGGCAGATCCAGCTCGATGTCTCCCGCGCCGGTGGCCGCGCTGCGTTCGGTCTCGTTCAGCTCGGAGCTGTTCACTATGAGGGCGTAGTGGGTGCGTGGATCGAAGTCGTCGAACTCGTCGACCCTATCCATCACATCGGCGACGAGTTTGCGCAGGTACAGGCGCGGGGCGATGCCGACCTTCCCGCCGAGCGAGCCAGTGACCGCACGTGCCAATTCCGCGAGATAGGCGTCGTCAACGCGCGCGGCCAGCCGTTCGGGATGGCGAGCCACCCCTGCGTAGACGTCGCGCACCTTGGCGCCCAGTTCTGCCAGCGCATCCACATCGAAGCCCGCCAGGCGCAGTTGTACGGCGCGTGGGGAATCGAAGCGGGGATCGGTGGTGAAGTCTGTAGCGAGACGCTGGGCGAGGGGCGCGAGACGTTGGACGCCTTGCTGACCGTCGTAGAAGGCGGGGGTGCCGGTGATGACGAGGAACAAGCCAGGGAAGCGTCCGGCGTCGATCTCGTCGAGGAGCTGACGGAGCGCGTTGAGGGATTTCTCACGTACGTCGCCGCGCACCCGTTGCAGGGTCTCGACTTCGTCGAGTACGAGGAGCAGGCCAGGGTGTCCGCAGTCGCGCAGGACGGTGAGAAGCCCCTGGAGGAACGCGAGGGCGCCGAAGTGGTCGAGGTCGCCCCGGATACCCGCGGCGCGCTTCGCCGACGCGGCCACGGACTTCTGACCGCCGAGCCAGGCGATGAGTGCCTCGGCCCGGGCGCCGTCGCCCGCGGCGACGGCCTGGCGGTAGCCACGCAGCGCGGCAGAGAAGGCAGGCGTGGTGCGGGCGACATCGGCGAGGCGGCGCTCCAGAAGTTCGTCGACGGCCTCGGCCAGAGCGTCCTCGTCGTCCTCGGGGATGTCACCTCCGTCGAGGACTTCTTCCTCCAGTGCGTAGAACCAAGAGTCGATCACCGGCCGGAGGGCGGAGGGCTGGTGGGTGGCGGTGGTGAGGCGCTCGGTGAGCCTGCGATAGACGGTCTCCAGCCGGTGCAGCGGTGTCTCGGCCTCGGAGATCTGCACTTCGCTGACGGCGAGACCGCGCCGCTTGGCGCGTTCGGCGAGCCAACGGGCGAAGAAGGTCTTGCCCGAGCCGTACTCGCCGCGCAGGGCGTGAAAGGCGGAACCGCCGCGAGCGACGGTAGCCAGGTCGTCGTCGAGAGTGGCTTCGAAGCGGTTCAGGCCTACGGCGAACAGTCCGAGCCCGGACTGTGGCACCGTCCCGCGCCGCAGGGCGTCGATCACGTCGCGCCGGCGTGCCGTGCTGATCTCCGAGCCCCCGGTGGTCATGCGGCACCCCCGAGGAACTGCTGCTGGAGCAGGGACTTGTCGAGCTGGACGGTCCGCCCAGATTCGATGAGCTGGAGTACGGGGTATCCGTCGATGTTCAGCAGCCGCTCTAGGACGGTCGCGAAGCGCTCCGGGTTGCGCTGCGACTTGCCGGTGGCGGCCTGAGCGGCGGCGGCCACCGCGCCCGGGGAGAGCTTTCCGCCTGCTGCGAGCAGGGCATCGAGAACCGCGGCGACGGCCTTCTCCGTCGGAGCGAGACGGACGAACTCACGCTGCGCCTTGAACAGGGGTGACTGCACGGCCTGTTCGCCGAGCGTGCCCTGTTCGGGCAGCATGAAGATGCCTTCTCCCTGCGGGGCCTGCGCCGTCTTTCTTCCGCGCGGCTTCTCTGGGGGGGCTGCGGAGCCGGTCGGCTCGGGGGCGGCGTCGTCGGCGACTCGCCACCAGTTCGGAGCGGTGCGTTCCGCGGGCAGCAGTGTCCAGCCCGCCGGGATCAGATCGGCGGACGGGACGACGGTGACCACGGGAACAGTGACCTCTGCGAGAGCGGCACCGCCGTGGTATCCGGCCTGTCTGCCGGTGTAGCGCAGGTCCTCCCGCCAGGCGGCGACGATCGGTCCGCCACCCGCGAGGACACGGGGGCCAACCAGTGCGATCTCCCCTTCCTGCGGGGTCCCGGTGCGCCAGCGTGCGCCTTGTACCCCTTCCGCATCGGTCTGCTGGTGGCCGCGCGGGGTGCGGTCCAGGACGTGGCCGTGGTCGGAGACGAGGACGACGGGGCGTCCGTAGTCGCGTGCCGCGTTGAGCAGGTCGGAGAGTTTGGCGATGTCGCCTATGCTCCACCGGCCGCGGGCGCCTTCGCGGCCGTCCGCCAGCGCGTCGTCGATGGTGTTGACGACAACGGCTACGACATCGTCCGAGGCGAGCGTGTCCAGCAGTTCCGGTGCCAGACGGTGTCCCGGCGGTCCTTCGTAGCTGCCCTTGTGGAAGAGGTGCGCGTCACGATGGCGCTTGCGCCAGAACGCGGCGAACCCCTTGCTCTCCACGCGCTGCCCGCCCTGAGCCGGTTCACCGCTCAGGAGTGACGCTCTGCTGAACGTGGTGATGGAGGGCAGCATGGACACGGCCGCCTGGCGGGCGGCCTCCTTGCCGGGGCGCGGTTTGGGAATCACTTCGGTCCACACCCTGCGGTCCAGTTCGCCAGCGAGCTGGACGGCGACGTCCGCGCTCATGCCGTCGAGCACGAGAATCAGCGGCCGGCCTCCGTCGCGTGCGAGCGGCGCCGCTGCTTCGGCGAGCACGTTCTCGATGAGGAGCGCGCCCCCGGTCGACTGCTGGGACGCAGTCTCCGTCCAGTCGGCGAGGGTGCGGGCGAATTCCTCGTCGAGCCGGGTGCGACGCTCGCGGACCGCTTCTATCAGCCGGTGGTAGGCCTCGCCCACAGCGGTGTCGAGTGAGGTGTCGCCCTCGGAGAGAATGCCGACGGCCAGATCGGCCCAGCCTGCCGAGGCCATGTGCTCCTGCACGGCCTGGCCCGTCGACCCCGTCTTCGGCATCGGTGCGTTGAGCCAGCGCACCAAGCGTACGGCGGTGCGTGCCATGTCGGTGGACTCGGCGTTCAACTCGGAGAGCTGGTGTTCGGCCAGTTCACGCAGGGCTTGCTCCGCGTGCGCGACGTCGCCGTCGAGGGTGGCGGCCAGGGCCCGCAGCCGGGCTCGGTAGCCGGAGGGCAGCATGCGGTCGGTGCCGATGAGCGGGCTGAGCCGGGCGTCTGCGGCCAGTTGATCGGCCCGGTCGAGCACGGCGAGGACACGGCTGCGCGCCTCGGACCCATGGGGGCTGTTGCCTTCGGCCTGGGCGATCCAGCGGGTGACGACTCCGGTCGCGGCGTCGGCGAAGGGCCGCAGCGCGTCAAAGGAGGCGAGGGCCGAGCCGTACAGCGTGCCCAGGGCGAACCCGGCGGCCTCGGTCGAGGAGGCGGCCAGAGCCGCCGACGCGAGCGCCCCCAGCGGAAGCGCGTCGGCACCTCGCTGGTCCGCGGCCAGCGCCAGGAGTGTGGGCGCCGCCGGCCCGACGGTCTTCTCCAGCCACTGACTCAGCCCTGCGCGCTCGGCGGCGGGCAGGGCGGCGAACAGAGCGGGCCCCGCACCGGTCCGGGTCCAAGCGAACAGCGTGTCGGCGTCGAAGTCCAGGGTGTCGGAGGTGGTGTCACCGAGTCCGAGGCGCGCGGCGAGCAGGGCCCGTACGGCACGGTCGCGCGTGAGTACGGCTCCGCTGCGGGGCCAGTGGTCCGCGGGTTCGGCTTCGAGCAGCGCGTCCAGGAGCCATTTCTCGCCGGCCATCCGGGCATCGAGGTCCGCGGCGCCGAAGAGCTGTTTGACGATGTCCGCCGGGTCGACGGCGAGGGAGCGCCTGCGTACGGCGTGGGCGCGCAGATCCCAGCCGAGCTGGTCGGCGGGGACGGTACCGGTGACGACGAGGACGCTGTCGCCGTTCGGGTCCTCCTGGGACCGGTGGCGCTGCCAGGCGTCGACGATGCCGAGCGGGGAGTTCTGCTCGGTGATGCGGACCTGGCGTTTGCGACCGCCGATGCGGACCGTGAACTCCGTGTCCCGGTCCCCTCCTTCGTACGTGGCGTCGACCAGCACCAGCCGTTGGCCCTCCGCGTGCGGAAGTTCGCTCTCCAGGAGCACTTCGATGGCACGGCGGCCGGCTGCGGGACGTACGGTCATCAGTTGCCCTCTTCCGCGCTCGGCTCGTCGCCGTTCCTCACCGCACGCCAGATGATCTCCACCGAGGTGTCCGGGTGGGTGGCACGGAACTGCTCGATCTCCGCGCGGACGGCATCCAGTTCGTCGCTGAGCAGTGATTCGAGCGGGGACGGACCGGAGGCGATGACCCGCCGGGCGGACTGTGCCGGGCCCTCGGCGGCCACCTGCGGCTGCTGTGTCTGCGGCTGGGGCTGGGGGCGTACGGGATCGGAGGACACCGGCGGGTTCCCGTGCTGCGAAAGGGGAATCCGGTCCGGTCCGGGAGCGGGGGACGGGGGCTGCGGGGCCGCCTGCTCCACATGAAGGGCCGCCTCCACGATGGCCATGCCGGTCTCCGGTACGCCGCCGAGGACGGGCAGGAGCGAACGCTCGAACTCGGAGGCCCGGGCAGCCTCGGCGACCTGGGCCAGCAGCCGGCGCGCCCGGTCGCCCAGACTGTCTTCGCGGTCGCTGAGGCGCCGCACGTTCTTAAGGACCCGCCATGCGGCGTCGGCATCGTCCAGGGCGTGCAGCACCGCTTCCGCAGTGGTCATGGTGTGGGCCAGGTCCCGGTCCGGGCTCTCGTACGAGAGGCCGGAGAGTTCCCGGACGAGGGCGGTCGCGTCGCTGCCGTGGCGGCTGAGCCGGGCGAGCACCCCGGCGGCCTCGCGCAGCATCGCCGTGCGGGGGGCGGGTGCTTCGCCGTCCAGGCCCAGCAGCGCCGCGTGCTGGTCCAGTGAGGCACGGACCCCCGTCACGAAGGTCTCGTACTCCGCCGCCTTGTCCCGGACCTCTTCGGCGAGCTTGTTGACGTTCCTGGCGAACAGGGCGGGCTTGGAACGGGTTCCGAAGAGCCGCCCGGCACGGTCCCGGGCCCGGGCGTACTCCTCCTCGCTGGGCAGCGGCTGCGAGCGCAGCGCCCAGCCGGGGCCGATCGCGGCGAACTCGGGGGCGGCGGTCTCCGGGCCGGAGTGATAGACCCAGGCACGGTCGTCGAGCAGCGCGTACGCGGCGATCAGGAGGTTCGTGGTGTGCTTGTCGAGGCCGTCGTAGCCGAGGTCCTTGGTGATCCAGCTGCGGATGTCCTCGACGTTGAGCGGCCCGCGCTCCTTGTGCTGTGCGGCGGCCTGCTTGATACGCGTACGCCAGTCTGCACGCAGGACGAGGGGGCCGTCGTGGACGGTGCCGAGCTCCAGCGGCTCCACGATGCGCTTGACGGTCTTCAGCTGATGGCTGTCGACCTCCGCACGCCCGCCCTCGTCCATGGCCCGGGTGATCCACTCCAGGGCCGTCCGAAGCTCCCCCGTGGTGACGGCTTTGCACTGGCCGCTGTGATGCGGCCCGAAGTCGGGGTGCTTCGGATACAGCGCGGCGAGCAGCCCTCCGGCGAGGTGCAGCGCGTTGTCGGCCAAGGGCTTCCCGCCCTCCGGCTGAGGGCGCGGGAAGCGGGGATCCAGGCAGATCACATGACGCCCCTCCACCACTTCGGCGGCCCTGGTGCCGTCCTTGACCTCGGCGATTCCGTACACCTCGGCGAGCGAGCCGGTGAGGGTCCGGGTAAGGGTCTCGCGGCCGACCTCCAGCTGGCGGCGGGCCTTGGCCCGGTCGTCCGGCGGATAGTTGCGCGTGTAGTCGGCGAGCCGGTCGCGCTCCAGCAGGAAGTTGATCCGCATGAGACGCCCGAGCTGGGCCTTGCGCTGTTCGGAGAAGAAGTCGGGCAGCCAGACCAGGGTCGCGGCGGTGTACCCGTCCCTGATGAGTTCGACCACGCGCTGGTAGTCGTCGGTGGGGTACTTGCCGTCGTCGTCGAAGGGGTAGTCGATGACGAAGCGGATGTTGCCCGGGGTGGCCGGTGCGAACTGCTCGTCCGACAGGTCGCGCGGATCGCGTACGTTACCGAACACGAACTCGGCGGTGCGCCGGGTGCCGTGCCAGATGATCTCCTTCTCGGGGACGAGCTGCCCTTCCTTGACCCCGAGCTCCTCCCACAGCCGGTCCCGCAGCCAGACGCGGCGCACACCCGACCGGTCCTCACCGGCGACGGCGTCGAGGAGGGGTTCGACGTCCAGGTCGGACAGGTGCAGGGAGAAGACGGGGTCGGTGTCGCCCTCGGCGCGCAGTTCGGTGGGGTATTCGCCTTGCAGGGCCCGCATCCGGTCGATGACCTTCTGCCCGACCGGCACGGTCCGCGAGCGTACGGAGCCGTGGTTGAGGGCGGCGAGACGGGCCCCGGTGAGGCGGCGCAAAGCGGGTACGTCGGGGGCGAGCGCGGCCAGCAGCAGTGTCTTGACGAAGCGGTCGTCGGCGAGGAAGTCGGGGTGGTCGTCCCGTCCGTACTTCTCCAGCAGGTGAAGACGGGCCTTGGCGTGGAACCGCTGGGCCGCCTCCGACTCGTGCTTCAGCTTGTCGGTGAAGGCCGCCCCGGTCCCGTCGATCAGGACGTCCCACAGATCGCCGAGCGGGATCAGCTTGCCCAGCTCGGCGTCGGCGTTCTTCTCCAGGAGCTGCTGGACGAGCTTGAGGCCGGTCCGTTCGCGCTGGAGTGCGCCGGAGAGTGCAACGAGTACGTTCAGGAGGGCGGGCGAGAGCGGGTAGACGGTACGGAAGTCGTCCCAGCCCGCGTGCGTCGCGCCGCCGTCGTCGAGCAGGACGTCCTTCACCAGCGAGCTGAACCGGTCGACGCCCTCGAAGGCGGCGTCCAGCACGTGCTCCTGCCCGGACCTCGGCTTGAGCACCCGCTCCTTGATGATCTCCGGGAGGTTTCGGTCCTCCAGGTCGACGACGGTGACGCGCTCCTTGAGGTACTCCAGCGCCTGCTCCATGTTCTGCACGTCGGAGCCGAGGATGTCGGAGCCGACGAGTTGGGAGAGGTCGCGCTGGCGTGAGATGAAGGAGACGATCGGAACCGGCCGGTTCGGGTTGCTGGACTCGATCAGCTTGACGAGTTTCTGGATCTCGTCGTTGACGAAGGTCCGCTCCCGCATACGGGCCTGCAGCCACAGGATCAGTTCGTCGAGGAAGAGCACCACGCCGTCGTAGCCGAGCAACTGGGCGTGCACGCTCATGGCGCTGAGCCCGTCGTCCAGGGACACATACGCTGCCGCGTCGCCCCGGATACTGTCGGCGTACGCCTTCATGGGCCCGCTGATCAGGGCGGACACCAGCCGCCCCCGCCGCTCGTCGCCGTCGGGGGCGGCAAGGGCGGCATCGAGCTTCGCAGAGGTCCACGGGGCGTCGGCGACGGCCCCGATCGGGCTCAGCCCGTCCTCGTCGTCCTCGGCGTCCACCGCGGGCCCGGGGACGGGCCCCGCCGTGGGCAGCAGCCTGGCGAAGGCGTCGTCCCCGAGGGAGGCCCGCAGGTTCCGGGCGTCGGACAGCAGCGAGTCCGCCTTGAACACTAGCGGCGTGGGCGCGTCGGGGTGCCGCTCGCGGACGGTCTTGACGTATCCCCCGAGCAGCGCTGAGTCCAGGTTGGCCGCCCCGACCAGGTGGTAGGGGACCATGAGGAACCGCTTGCCGCTCAGCCACTCGTCGTGCTCGGCGACCACCTCGCGCAACCGGGGCTTGGCGCGGGTGGCGGGCTCGCCGTTGAGCACGGCGTGCAGCACGCTCAGGAAGTGGCTCTTACCGGCACCGAACGAACCGTGCAGATACGCAGCGTACGAGCTGTTCTTCCTCACCGCGCCCCGGATCAGCTTCAGCGCGATGTCGAACTGCTCCCGCAGCTGCGGGGTGACGACGTACTCCGCGACCGTGCCGGCGGAGGACCCGGTGAAGCCCTTCGACAGTTCGATCTTGAAGTCGCCTGCGTGGACGTCCTCCTTGATGTCGAGAACGTCCCTCAGCACGATGTCGCTGCCCCTGGCCATCAGCCGCTCCCGCTCCCCAAGACATCTCGCCCGGCCGCCGCAGCCGGACACACAGCGGAGTCACGCTGTCACCCGCGTCCCGCACGTACCCCCTCCATCCTGCCAGCTCGGGCGTGCGGTGCGGATCGGAGTGGGTGGAGTGGGTCAGCTGGGCGGAACGTCTATCGCCGGAGTGGCGGCGCGCTACCCGGCGGATGGACGGAAGGTCGCCTCGCCGGCACCGAGCTCGGAGTCGGCGCCGGGGATCAGGCGGTCTACCTCGCTACGCCACTCAGGCCCGCCCGCCTCATCGGCCTTGACGCTCGTGCACGCGTCAGCGGAGTCCTTACGAGAGTGGAGGAGATCGCTCTCGACGCCGAGCTCAGCCCGCGCAAGGAACAGCTTCTGTGGGAACGAGCGGTCGTTCCTTCCTGGTGACTGCATGACCAGGGAAGAACGGGTCGCAGTCTCTGTCGTGGACAGCCGAGAGCTTGACCGGACGCTGGCCAGTCGGGAGCGTCGAAACTCCCGGCTGACACACGCTCACGTGTGAGTAAATCCATTCACGCGAAAACTGGCACACGCTGGCAGGAGTAGCCGTAGAGTGGGTGCACCCACCCATCAGGGGTGCAACGGAGGGGACCACTATGCGAGTTCAGGTTCTGACTGGAACCCCCGCGGAGATCGCGGAGTTCCTGCAACTCACTGAGAGCGATAGGGCAGACAATGAGACCCCTGACCCTGTGGTCTCAGGTAACGCCATGAGCGCGGCAGAGGTGACCGCGTTCGTCGAGAAGCGGGGGCGCAGCGCCGACGCCAACGCCCGAGTTCTGGACTACCTCAAGCGCGTCCGTGCCCTCGGCTCCGTCGAGATCGTCACGGGCACGTCCTCCCGGACGAAGGACGGGCTCACGGACTACCTGATGATCCGCGATGACGGCGTCCGCCGCTACGGAGCCGTGGCCTACGTGAAGCCGGCGAACGGTGGACTCACCCTGCGCCTCACCCAGGAGGATGTTGCCGACGTCGACCCCGTCCGCATCAAGCTTCGCGACGTGCGCCCGGGACACCAGTACGTGGTCAACTGCCCTTTGCGGGATGCCGAAACGGTGCGCTTCGCTGTGGACCTGACTAGCCGCGCCCTCCGCAAGGTGCGCGGGAGCGACGACGAGGCGTAAATACGCCCCGCCCGTTGCGGGTGCACGCGACGTGGTCTCCCGGCCCGGTCGGCGTCGGTCCGGTTCATGCCGTCGCCGTGGCGACCACGGCCCAGACCGTCTTGCCCGGTGCGCCCGTGCGGCCGGTCACGCCCCACTCCTGGCACAGGGCCTCGACCAGCACCAGTCCACGCCCCGCCTCCTCGTCGCCTGCGGGGAGGACCGCGCGCAGCAACGGCACCCGTTCTCCCCTGGTGTCGCTGACCTCCACGCGGAGCTGCCCGCCGCTCGCCCGGACCAGCCGCAGCCGGGCATCCCGGCCGCGGACCAGCCCGTGCGTGACCGCGTTCGCAGCCAGCTCGCCCGCGATCAGGCTCACCGTGTCGTTCACCTCGGAGCCGTAGCGGTGGCCCCACTGGTGGACGCCGTGCGAGGCCAGTCGCCGCGCGAGACGGGCGCCGCGTGCGGTGGAGGAGAAGCGCAACTCGAAGAGGTCGCCGCGGTGCGGCGCGGTGAGGCCGGGGATCGTCATACTCCGAAGGCTCCCGCGCCGAGCACCCCTCTCACCAGGGGTGACGGCCGTACGAGCCAGTCCTGTCGGGGTCGGGGAGGCCACTGACGGGGCTGTACGGGCACGCCGAGTGCGGGCTGCCCCTCGACCCGCCGGGTAACGAGCCCAGGACGGTGAGCAGACCCGTCACGCCGAGGGCTGTCAAAGCATTGGACGTGGGGTGAGGCACAGCAGGAGGCGTACGACGGCGTAGGCCGGCGTGCCGATGGCGCCGCGGCCTGCCCGGGCCGGTGTGAGAGCCTCCGGATGGTGCCGCCGGTGTCCGAGACGGGGGTCGCCGCCCGGCTGCCCGGCGCCAACCCCCAACTGCCTCCGCACCAGGCAACCACTTCGGAACTCAGACGTTCGACTTGATGGTCTTGTCCGCGTACCGCAACGTCTCATCCATGGCCTTGGTCATCTCGCTCAAATCGTCTGGCGTTGCCGTGAGGAGGGCAGGGACGTTGATGATGTTCACGGCGAGGAAGCATCCCGCCACGGTGAGGAACTCCTTGTACCGTTCTCGCCCCTCGGTCCCGAGCGCTTCCCAGTTCCGGGGCTCCGGCGGCAGACTCGCCCTCCACTTCTCGAGGGCGTGGGTGCCGTGGACTTCGACGTATTCCATGATGGCCGTGGCGCGAGGCAAGACGTCGACCAGCGTGTCGAAGCCTTTCTGCGACTGGTTCAGAGCCGCCTCCGCAGCCTCGACCTCGGTGCGCAGACGCAGTTCCTCCTTCTTGTTCCGACGCTGCTTCACGACGTAGAAGCCGGCGGCCGCCAGCGCTGCCACCGGGGCGGCGACCATGCCGGTGAGCAGGAGAATGCCACCCGCCATACCCGCCCCGCCCGCGGCCAGCGTGCCCCCTCCCAGAAGGGCCAGCGTCGCGTTGGTCGCGGCGACCCCGGACAGCGTCGAAATAGCCGCTCCGGTGGAGGCAGTCCCGAACAACGCGGCGGCGGTGAACGCGCCGTAGGCCGCGGCCCCGCCGGCTGCCACTCCGGCCGCACCTCCTGCGGCGGCACCACGGATCACGTTGGCGATCCCAGCGGACATGGCCTCGATACGTATCGCCGCAGGGGTCTCGCCGCCCGTGCTCTCGGGCTCCTCCTCACCCGGCCTCTCCGGCTCGGGCGCCCCGCTGATGCTCTCTGCCAGCTCCACGAATCTCATGAAGAAGTCGTCGCGGACGACATCGTGGACGCGGTTGAAGGCTTCCCCGTACTCCTGAGTGATCTTCGATCGCTGGGCCGCCTTCTCGGTGATCTCGGCGTGGCGTCTCTTCGTCTCCGCGACCTGGTCGCGGAGCTTCACCGGCCGCTGACCCCGCTGGCGAGCGAGAGACATGGTTCGGTCCTCCGCCTCCCCCTTGAGTTGCTCAGGTGTGAGTTGGAGCGCGACGGCGATGGCTGCCAGACGGTGTTCCCCGGGGCTGACGAGACCGCTCTCGATCCGTGAGATCGAGACCGCGCCACCCTTCCCGTAATCAGCCCGCTTGGCCAACTCCTCCTGGGTCATCGAAGGGCCACGGGCCTGGCGGTGCTCGCGGATCACGAGGCCCATCGCCTCTGCGCTGAAGTCACTCACCGGTTCCGGTCCCCTTGCTCAGTGGGCTGTAGCGGTGCCAGGAGGACTGAAGCTCCCGCGCCAGCGCTCCACCGGAGCGAAACGTCTGGACGCTGTCCTCCGCGAACTGCTTGGCCGCCTTGACGACGGCCGGGTCACGACGGACTTTGTCGGCGGTCTGGATGTTCTGCGCTGCAACGAGGGTCAGTTGGGTGAGATCGAGGCGAGGCATGAAGTGGCCCTTTCGTCGCTGATGGCGCCTAGTGTGTGCAACATAGCGCCGCTTAGTGCACGGCACGCGCACTATGAGGAAGTCCAACCGCTACGGCGCTCGCTCGGCGCCTGGGACTGCCTGATCCGCAGGGTCGGGCACCGCGCGTCGCCCAGCCGTGCACCACGCCCGCCTCGACCGTTCCGCAGTCGGCTCTCCACGGTCGCCGCACTCTGCGAACATTCAGGGAAACCCGTATGCCCTTCAAAGGGTGTACGCCCCTGCGCAGAGAGGCACTTGCCCATGTCCGAGGACGCGATCAGACTCCCCGAGGTCGACAAGGACTGGGACGTTCCCTACCAGCCGGCGGACTTCCTCGACCTCGACCGTGCGTCCGTACCGTTGACGGGCAGGACACCGGCCCCCGCGCTGGTGGAGTTCGTCCATCAGCTGATCGCGGCGGAGGGGCCAATCCACGAAGAGGTGCTTCTCCTGCACGCGCGTGAGGTGCTGCACCTGAAGTCCTTCACGGCACCGAGGAAGAAGCTGGTCCTGGCGGCGGTGGGGCAACTGGTCGAGGGCGGCCGGATCGCAGTCGGCGGCGAGTTCTTCGATCTGCCGGGACGCCCCTGCCGCTACGCCCGTCGGCCGTTCCCCGGCCTCACGAAGCGCACCGTGGAACGCGTGGCACCGGCGGAACGTCAGACCGCCCTCGCCGGCCTCATCCACGACGAGCCCGGACGCCCCTACGGCGAGGTCGTGGCCGATGCGGTCCGCTTCTTCGGCTGGACCACGAGCACGCCCGGCGCCAAGTCGGCTCTGGCGGGCGACCTGTACCGCCTGCGCGACCAGGGGCGCGTCACGGGGTGGCCGGACAGCCTGGTGGGCCACGCGTCCTCGTAGTGCCCTCCTGCCAGGAGTGACCCCCCTACAGAAAGTGGCTGCAGGAGTGTCGGGGCGCTGCGGCGCCGGTAGGCGTGCCAGCACACGTCGTCAGCCGCGGTCACTCCCCGGGGGCGCGGGTGAAACGCGGCGCACCACCGTGACCTCGGTCGGTCTGGGCTGGTCCCTGCTGAGAACGCCGAGTACCACGGGCTCCATTCCGAGCCTCAATGTGGCGTTCTGCAGGGTTTCCCGCAGGTATGGGTGTGCCGTGAAGTAGGTGTTGTGCTCCACGTAAACACCGACCGCCTCTTCGGTGGGGTCCGGGCCTTCGTCCAGGGTGTAGTCGATGACCAGAACAACTTCCACCTCGGCGAGAGTCTGCTCGTCGGAGCCGCGCAGCTCGACGATCTGGTTGACACGCACGGCGAAGCGCGGCGACTCGTGGAACACTTCGCAGGGGTTGTGGTGAATCTGGATGCTGTGGACGTCGAACGGCGGCTCGCTCAGGCTCTCCGCTCTCATTCGCTGCACCCGGACGTCCGCGAGATGGAGCCTTTCGTGCAACGCTGCGACCTGTTCCCGCAGCTCGTCGTCCGAAGTCCCCGGAGCTTCGTCGGTGTCCACCGAAGTCACCGGCGACCGACCTGAGCGGCGTAGCGCCGCACGGTCGGCCGCGGTGAAGTGTCTTCCTCCAGCGCCGCGTCCACTACGGCAAGGGTGCGCGTGACACCGGCTGACGACAAGGTCTGCCAGCGTCCCCGTCCGGTCTCCTGCTGACGCTCTTGGAGCAGGGCGTTGAGACGCGCCACCTGCTCTGCGGTGAGGTAGGACGTGCCAGGTTCCAGGTCGAGGCAGTAATGCGCCTCCAGCCACGCGAGGATCTCGGGCCAGACCCAGATCCTCGTCGCGGTACGCCCCTGGCCCACCTGGGCACGAGGCGCTGGGAACGGCGCCCCGGCGGCGCGCCTCTTCCCTGCCGCCCACAGACGGACGGCTTCATGACTCAGTCCTGCCCTCACGGCGACGTCCGCGAGCGACACGAACTGCTCGTCGACGCGCTCCACAGACGCCTGCGGCAGTACGCGTCCGATGCAGAGCGCCGCGGCCGCGGCAGCGGCCACAGGATCGGGCGACGTGGTGAAGAACGTGGCGACCACCTGCCCGCCAGTCTCCTGCCAAGCGAAGTCAGCCAGATTGAGAGCGAGCTTCTCAGCCGTACTGTCGTCGTCGAGATCGACGTTGCGGACGATCAGTGGAATGTGCGTCTCCATGGAGTACCCCCTCCTCCTGACATCACCATACCCGCTTGTTGGACTTCTCCAACATGTTAGGCAGAGGGAGAACCATGTGCATCCGGACCGCGCCGGAGGCGCTCGCCCAGATCCTCCACACGGGCCCTGACCTGCCCAATCCTGGCACGGAGACCATCACCGGGATCTCCCGCCGGAAGGCCGTCGGCAAGCTGCTGGGCCTCGTCGACCTGCACCGACGCGTCAACGATCAGGACGTCGAGTTCCGCCGGAGTGGGCGGGCATCCTAACTCGGATCCGTGCGGCAACACGGCAAATGCCTCCACGACCAACCGCTCACCGTCTTCTTCGCGCAACAGCGCCTGAGCAAGCTTCTCCGCCTCGTCAGCCGCTGTGGCAGCGCCGAGGAGCAGCTCCTCGGCCTGAGCCCTTCTGTCTGCGGCCTCCAGACAGCGGCTCGCCGCTGCCAGCATCGCTTCGGCGCGGTCGAGCAGCTCTGCCGCTCTGAGGAGGATCTGGCCGGCGCCCGCTGCCGCGAGGTGATCGCATCGCGTGACGGTCTTGCGCGCGGTGAGGGCAGCGGACTCCCCACCGACACCCGAGCTGAAGACGAGAACCTTGCACGGCTTGTCCGCGTCCGGGTCGCACACGATGCGGCCCCAGGTATGGCCATCGACGGTCTGCAGATGCCACCCCGCTGCCCGGGCCAGGTCGAGCGTCTCCCTCCACCACGACTTCGGATGCCTGGGCCACCGCTCATGCGGCTGATACCAGTGACTCACCGCAGCCCCCTCCCCCCGCCACGCGCCCTCGCGCCTGTTCGTCGCGCATGCCAGTCGGCCACCAGTGTCTCACCGTGGCCCGGACAAAGGTGAGTTCGCGGGTGATCTGCCTGGTCACCCACATGGAGCTGTTTATGCGGAACCGTCCCGTCAGCGCCTCGCACGGTCCTAGCCTCGTGCCACTGCCTGCCGATCGAAGGAGTGCGGGACCATGGACGTTGCGGTTGCCGGCCCCGCCGGGAGTGCCGCAGAGCCGGGCAGTGGTTTCCTGCGCTGCTTCGGACGCCAGATGAAGCTGCTGCGCGAGACCGGGGGGCTCACGCAGTCGGAGTTGGGTGCGCGCGTCGGGTACGGCGAGGCGCAGATCGCCGCGGTGGAGCAGGGGCGGCGCATCCCGAAGCCGGAGATGGTGGACGCGGTGGACCTGGTGGTCGGCGGGCGGGGCGTGCTGATGGCGATGAAGGGGGAGGTGGAGCGGGCTCGGTATCCGTCGTTCTTCCGTCGATACGCGCAGCTTGAGGCGGAGGCCACGCAGCTTCACGCGTACGAGAACCATGTCGTGAAGGGCCTGTTGCAGACGGAGGAATACGCGCGAGCCGTCTTCGAAATGTGGCGTCCGCTGCTCGATGCCGACACCGTCGAGCAGCGCGTCTCCGCGCGCATGGATCGCCAGAAACTCTTCTCCCCACGCCCGGCACCGCTCCTGAGCTTCGTCATCGGGGAAACCGCGCTGCGGCGCCCGCTCGGCGGACGGGCCGTGTTACGCGGCCAGTTGGAACGGCTCCTGCTGCTCGGGCACGAAGGGAACACCGAGATCCAGATCATGCCGACCGACCGCGAGGAACACGCTGGCCTGGCTGGGGCCTTCACGTTGCTCCACATTGGCGATCACCGCAGGATGGCATACGTAGAGGTGCAGGCCGAGAGTGCACTGCACTCGGAACCGAAGAAGGTCGGCCCGTACGAATCGACCTACGGCGCCCTCCGGGCCCAGGCACTGACGCCGAGGGAGTCGCTGGCCTTCATGAAAAGGCTGTTGGGAGAGCTATGAACAAGGAAGTACCGCCGATGAACCCAGACAAGCGAGTCTGGTTCAAGAGCAGCTACAGCGCGGGCAAGGGGGGCGACTGCGTGGAGGTTGCAACCGTCCACACGTCTGTGTGCATCCGCGACTCCAAGCAGGCTGACGGGCCCGTCCTGCGCGTGGGAAGCGCCGGGTGGGCGCAGTTCGTTCGGATGGCCGCGCGCGGCTGACGCGTCTGTAGGCGCATGTGGGCGGGTCCGGGTTCCGTTCCCGCCCACATGTACGTGTACGCGCCTACTCGGCGGCCTTCTTCCGGCCGCCCCGCTTCTTCTCGGGGCGCCAGGCGCGCAGGTCGGACTCGGAGAGGTGGCGTTCGGTGCGGCCCAGATTGAGGGCGCTCTGGAACTCCTCGGCCGGATTGCCGTCCCACTCGGCGTCGAACTCGTCGTACCACTGGTGCACCCAGGGCATGGCCTCCTGGAGGCCGGCGAGGAGGGGCACGAAGCGGGGGTCCTCCTTCGGCCAGCCGTCCTTCTCCACACGGTCGTGGACGAGGTTGGCCAGCGCCTCGGCCTGCTCACGCTGGTTCCAGCCAGCCCAACCGAGCAGGAGAGACTGGTCGTTGTCGGTCGACGCGTCCGGGTAGGAGATGAACCGCTCCTTGGGGACGTCGAGCTTGCCCCGGTTCGACCAGTAGGAGTGCTTGAGGAAGTCGGCGCCCGTGTACTTCGGTGGGACCGCGATGTCGAGCCGCTGACCAGCACGGTCCTCCTCGCGCTGCTGCTCCCAGACCTGCTCCCACTGCGCACGCTTGCGGAGGCCGGTCTCCTTGTAGCGCAGCACGCTGAGGTACGGGACGTGCTCGGGCTCGATCACGGCGGCGAGCACGGCCGCGAGGGATGCGTCGCGCTTGCCGAGGTGGTCGGCGGCGTAGAGGGCGGCGACGGACTGCACGTCCTCGTCGTGGCGGAGGGCGTCGGCGAGCTGGCTCACGGTGAGGGTGCGGGGTGCAGTAAACTCGTTGCGCTCCTCGAACCACAGGTCCTTGCGCTCGGCGGCGTCGAGCAGCCAGGCCCGTAGAGCGGCGGCTTCGCGCTTCTCCCAGGGTTCGGTGGACCAGCGGCGCTTGTACTCGGGGCGCTCGATGAGGCGGATGTCCTTGTGGGACTCGATGAGGTCGAGTCGGGCTTGAACGACGTTCTTGTAGGCCTCGGGCCATTCGGCGGGGATTTCGGTGACCGGAGTGGACCCGTGCCGGTCGAACCAGACGGTCTCGGCCTTTTCGTCGCGCATTGCGCGGGCCAGCGCGATCTCGAAGGCGCGTTGCCCGAGGGCGAGCTGTGGCACGTCGACATCGGTCAGGTCTGCTGGTTCGACGGAGAGTGTGGTCCGCGCAACCTCTGCCGGTGTGAGCAAGCGGTAGGACCCGTACACATTCCAGTCCAGCTCTTCCTGGAGCGCGATCATCCGAGCGCGGATGCGACCTTGAGCATGGCGCGCTTCGTCGAGTGCAGCACGGATAGGGCCTCCGTCAGACGGGAGGGCCGAAGGTTCGTGCTCGGCCAGCTTCTGCGCAAGAGCGTCGAGTTCTCGACCGAGGGCGATCGGAAACGTGTCTGGGAGAGGGAATTCCTGAATCTTGGTCCCCGTGAACTCGAAAAATCGCTCCCACTCATCGTGCATGAACCCACCCGTACCGGACTGGCTTCCCTTATCGTGGCTCACCTGCTTCAACCAGAAACAAGCCGCCGAGGAGTTCAGCACCCCCAGCAGCTCCAAGTACTGATCCTCGCTTGCCCCGTCAGGCAACTTGATGACTGGCGCAGTTCGAATGCACGCCACCTCGTTTTGAACGAGCGAGAAATTGTTATGGGTAGAAACAAACGGATAGGTTAGAAAGATGGGAGGTTTCAACCTTCGAGAATAGAACTCTCGAAATTCAATCCACGAAATTCCCTCGATATCCTGTACCGCGATACCGAAACGCTTTCGAGAATTCAGAGTGGCTCGCGTTCGCCATAGGCGACGGTACATCGGATGCTTTTCATCGAAATCGATTGGCTCAAATTCTGCGTTGTAGGGCCACAGGACCACATCCTCCGAGCGGACACCAAAGTCACGGACAAGCTCGCCGGACACCAGCGCGCGGGAGGGAAGCTCCGGCTCCCGGATGACCGTTGCGCGGGAAACCACGAAGGAGTCGTCGTCACCTGTGATGCTGACAAACCCCAAATCATCGGTGAGCGAAATGAGCCGACGTTCGGCAGCGAATTCGATTCGCTCGAAAAGGCCGCCTGCGCCGCCCCCGGACAGTGACCATGGAAAGACTGCAAGCCGCTGCCTCTCCAGGTCCTCCACCGACACCCAATCCGACTCGCTCCCCGCCCTCCCCACCTGCTTGACGATCGCCTGCCACACCAGCCCCCGCGCCGCGTCGTCCGGCTGGCTCGGCTCCCCCCGGACACCCAGCACGGCCCGGACCTTGTCCGCCTGCAACTGGTTCTGGTTCCGCCCCGCCAGAATGACCGTCGGCGTCCCGTGCCCCGGGATGAACGCCCCCGACGTGTCGATCACATGCGTGAGGTCCACCTTCGGGAAGAACTCCTCGATCAGCTTCTTCCCGAACTCCCTCTTCATGAAGGAATTCGCGGTGATCTGCCCCGTGAAGCCACCGGTACGCTCGCCGCCCCCCGCCCGTACCGCAAGCTCGAAGATCCGCTGGGCGAACGGCACCGACAACGCATACTGGCGGTAGCAAGCGCTGTACGCGGCCTTGTAGTTGGCGTTCTCCTGCTTGTCCTTCACCGTGATGTACGGCGGGTTCGCCACCACCACGTGGTACGTCCCCCGCCCCAGCAGGTCCACGTCCCGGGCGTGCTCCTGCGCGTCCTCCGTGCGGTAGTAGAACGTCTCCCGCTCCGCGAACAGTGACTCCGTGACGCCCTCCGCCCCCCGCCCGTGCAGCAGCGAGTCCCCCACCGCCACGCGGATCGGCATCTCCGGCGCGCCGCGCAGCTCCCGTACGCCGCACTCCTTCAGCGCCGCCACCAGCAGGCGGAAGCGGGCGATCGACGCCGCGAATGGGTTCTTGTCCGCGCCGTGGACCGACTCCAGGGCGCGGCGGATCAGGACCCAGTCGTCCGTGCCGGGCTCCAGCTCGCGCCACTTCTTCAGGACGCGTTCGAACATGCCGAGCAGGAAGTGACCCGAGCCACACGCGGGGTCGATGCAGCGCAGGCCGCGTACCTCGCCGTCCGTGAGTTCGCCGCGCCAGCCGTCCGGCCGGTGCTTCCAGACCGGGTCGAGGCCGAATTCCTCGATCGCCGGGTCCAGTGTCAGATCGAGGATGAACTCCTCGACGAACACGGGGGTCTGGAGCAGGGCGTACGTCTTGCGGGCGTGCTCGGAGAGGTCCTGGTACAGGTCGCCGAGGAAGCGGGTGTTCAGCTCGGGGTCGGAGAAGTCGTAGCGGACCTCGCCGTCCGCACCGCGTTCGCGCCAGAACGCCAACAGCCGGGTGGCGGCCTCGTAGGACGGGGTGACCTCCCACAGCGGGTTGTGGCGGCGGTCGAAGAGGCCAGCCGCCGTCGGGTGCGCGTCACCCAGCGCTTCGAAGGACTCCGTCAGCCAGTCGCGGTCGTTCAGCTCGGGACTGCGGCGGAAGAAGTCGTCGTGGCGGTCCTGTGCCTCGGCCAGGCGTTCGCCGGGGCCGGAGAGCCAGGCGTCGGGGATCAGGCCGTTGTCCTCGCTGAAGCGGACGAAGACGCAGGCCAGGATCCAGGCGGCCGCGATCTGCACCACGCGTTCGTCGCGCCACGTCCCGTACGGGAAGCCGGTGCGCTCGGACGACAGGGCGCGGTCGTATTCGGCGTGCAGGGCCGTCGCGTACTCCTGCTCCGACTCCGTGCGTTCCCTGAGGTCCTCCTGCAGCAGCACGACCTGCCGTTGCAGGTCCTTGAGCAGGGCGGCCTGGTCGAGCGACTCGGCCCTCGTACGGTCTTCCTCGGACGACACCGGCGGAACCTCTCCCATTTCCCTGGCAAGCCTGCCGTGACCTCACGGCATACGCGCACGCATACGCGGAGTATGCGTACGGACATCCTGCCAGTCCGGGCAGCGCCGCCGGGAGCCGCTGTCCGCAGCTGTCATCCCGCCGACATCGGCACCCCGCCCCGCCGTCCCACCCGGAACGCGATCCGGTACACGTCCGGCAGGTCCAGGCGCAGGTCGCTGCGGCGGCGCATGACGCCCAGGTCGATCAGTTCCTCGATCAGGCGGGGGAGGTCGTCGGGGTGGCGGGGGCCAGTGCGTACGTGTTCGGGCCCGTCGCTCTGCGCGTACCGGGCGGACTCGGCGCGCAGGGCCTCGGGCAGCCCCTGCTCCTTCCAGATCCCGGTCACCGTGGCTTCCTCGATGGGGACCTGGCAGCCGCTGAGCGGCTCTATGGCCAGCTTCACCCACGGGGTGTCCTCGCTGACCTCGTACACCCGGACCTCCGAGGCCGCCTGCACACCCTTGCGGATGGCTTCGTGGTGCAGGGCGCGGTCGTGGGACGGGCGCTCGGAGCGGGTCGCATCGGCGGCGGTGGACAGGGCGTGCAGGAAGCTGCGGGGGCTGACCTGCTGGCGGCCGTCCATGAGGTGGTTGGGGAGCCAGGTGTAGGGCCTGCCCTTGCGGAAGTTCGCGCCCATGTAAGGGTCGGCGATCTGCTCGAACAGCTCGGTCTGCGCCCGCTCCTCGTTGCGGAGCGCCATCGGCGGGACGTGCCGCAGCCCATCGGCATCGGACTCCCAGCCGCCCGTGAGCCTACGGAAGCGCGCCGAGGCCCCCTCCGCATCGTTCTCGTTGCCCATGCAGTGGAAGAGGAGGCCGAACAGGTCCGTCTGTGACCACTCCAGCCGGGCCGCGTTGCCGGAGAGCTTGGAGGCATCGGGGAAGTGATGCTTCGCGCCGTCGAACATGTCCGGCCGGATGAACACCTTGAAGCGGATGTTGCGCGTGCCGAACCGCATCTGCAGGGCGAGCTGCAGGATGCCGGCGACCAGCCGGTCGGCCTGCTCCCGGTCACCGTGCAGGTGCTCGAGCGCGTCGAAGAGGAGGAGGTGGACCGTGTTCTCATGGTGTGCCTGCTGGTCCGCCTGCTCGATGGTGCGCTGGGCCGCGTCGGCGTTCGTCCGCACCCAGGCGACCTTGTCGCTCCAGTCGGGCTGTGCCCGCAGCTCTGGCTGGCCCAGGGCGGCCAGCAGGACCGCGTACCAGATCTCGTACGGAGGTGTCCCGGCCTCGATCAGCGAGCGCAGGATGAACTGGCCCGGGTAGCGTGCGGAGTTCATGTCCAAGCCGTGGCCAGGGGCAACGTTCAGTCTGCGCAGCCGTGCGATGCGGTACTCGTCGGCGGCGAAGGCGCGCAGGTCGCCGTCGAGCAGCGAGCGGTACCAGAAGGTCTTGCCGACGCCCCGCCCGCCCTGCACCACGGTGTTGTCGACGTAGAGGGCGGTGCGGTGCGAGTCCGGCATGAACAGGGTGTGCGCGGTGGGCCGCCGGGTGTCGGCCTCGGCCGCGTCCCTCAGCGCGTCCGACAGCAGGTCGCGGTACTCGCGCGCGGTCAGCGGCTCCGTCATCGCGTTCCCTCCTCGTCGCCGGGGCCGGCCGTGATCAGCCGGGCGGCGGTGTCCAGGAAAACACCGTACGCGGCCTTCACGAACGCTCGGTCCTGCCAGGTGCGGGCGTCGCCCGCGCCCAGCCCGACCAAGCCGGGCTCGAAGAGGATCGGGATCGGGTGGTGCGGGGCCGCGTCATCCTTCTCGCTCGGCGCGAACGCAATGCGTGCGGTGTCGTCCGTGGAGAGCGACAGCGCTTCTCCCGGAGCCACTTCGTCGTACAGCGCGGCGAAGCACTCGTACGAACGGGCCGTGAAGACGTCCAGATAGTCGTCCATGGAGTGGTGCACCGTGTCCGGCACCATCGACGCGACCATGCGGAGCTTCTCGCGGATGTCCGGCGCCCGGCCGGAGGACTGCCAGGCCGCGAAGAGGTCGCCGTAGCCCGCCCAGGTCTGGGCGTTGTCCGCGCCAAAGAGGAGCGCGAGGTCGCACAGTCGGGAGATGGTGACGGCTGCCACGTCGTGGATACCGGCCCTGCTGTCCAGGAGCACCACGTCGGGGCGCAGGCCGCTGTCCCCGAGCGCCACCGCCTTCTCGCAGGCCTCGACCGCCTCGGCCAGCCGGTCGGCGAAGGAGGAGCCCGGGAGGTCGGCGTAGACCCGGTTGAGCTTGTCGACGTACGCGTACGGGACTCCGTCCGTCCCCTGCCCGCGCGCGGGCGCCACCCACAGTTCGCCGCTGCGGCTGCGCGGGGCGTAGGCGGTACGGGTCACGAGCTCCAGCCCGTCGGCGTTGCCCACGGCGGCCTCGACGAGGTGGTCCACGATTCCGTTGCATGGCAGGCTGTCCGGTCCCGCGAGCAGCGGGCCCGCTCCCGGGGACTCCAGGTCGAGGTCGACGACGAGCACGATGTGGCCTTCGTCCGCCAGTCGGCGGGCCAGCATCGCGGTCGCCGTCGTGCGGCCCACACCGCCCTTGAAGCCGTACAGGGCGGTGCGATGGGTGCGGGAGCCGTCGGCCTCGGGGCCGGGTGTGGACACCTTAGCCCAGTCCTCGCCGACCACGGTGTTGTCGAGGAGCCGGACGCTGCCCGCGCCACCGGAGGGGCGCAGCATGTCGGAGGTCGCGCGCGGGGAGTTCAGCAGGGCGTCGGCGGTGATCATCTGCGAGGCGAGGGTGAGCGGGCGGCCGGTGACGTAGGGGGCGAGCTGCTCGACGAGGGCTGCGTGCCAGCGGTCGCGCCGGTTCTCATCCACGAGCTGCTCGCGGTCGTCGACGATCAGGGTGAAGCGTCCCCGTACGTCCCTCACCAGCAGCACCGTGAACTCCTCGTCGGCCACGGAGCGGGCAAGGGAGAGGGCGAGCGGACCGGCTTCGTCGAAGCGGACGGGGGTGGTGCGGGGGCTCATGACAGGCTTCCGTTGATCAGGGCGGACTCGTGCAGGCCGACGATGGCGCGGGTCGCCTCGTACAGCGCGGCGACCGTCACCTCAGTGATGTGCTCGCAGTGCAGATAGCGGTCCTGCTCACTCCAGTTCCCGAAGGCGTCGAGGTGGTCCTCCAGGGCGACGAGCAGTTGGTTGCCCAGCGGACCGTGTGCCAGCACCGCCAGGTCGGTCTCGTTCCAGGGCAGGTGCCCGTACTCCTGCGTCCCGCCGGTCTCCTTGCGTATCCAAGGCATCTTGGCCGGTCTGCCGTTCGGCTTGGGGTCCAGGCTCGCCTCGGTGAAGAGCAGCAGGAGGCTCTTGAGCGCACACTCAGCGGCGAAGCCGAGATGGTGGTCCGCATTGGGCCACCTGCCGTCGTCCTGGAGGTACTCGGCATCCCGGAAGTGGCGCTCTGCGGCGCTGGCGAAGTGGTCCTCTACCGAACGGTTCGACACCCTGCGGATCATATGGTGAACGCGCAGGCGCGGGGTGATGGTTCGTCAACGCACCTCAACTGCGCGCGGATACCTGCCACGTGGGAATGTTATCGCGCTCAATGCGCGGTTCGTCCGCAGGCCGGATCGAAGCTCCGAGCCCGACGCTCAGGGCCCGAAGCCCAGGGATCGGGCCGGGGCCTCTTCCGCGTACCCACGAAGGAGTGCACAGAGCCTGTCGGAGCTCGGACACCGCCGCTCGGGCCTCGGAGCCCGGGACCCGAGACGCAACCCTCTCCGCAGCGTGGGCAAGGGCGGCGCGGGACCGCTACGCCACCGCCCGCAACTCCTTCAGCGACAGCCCGTCCAGTACGGCCCACTCACTCGCCCGGTCCACGACATCGACCGTGCGTCCGTCCAGCGCCGGTGTCGCGTGCGCGTCCTCCGCCGGTACGAGCAGCCACAGGCCGTGCGGGGCGTCCGCGGGACGCCGGGCGGCCTCCTGCAACGCGACGAGGAGCTCACGTCCTCCGGCCTCCCAGTAGCGGGCTGCCAGACCGGTCTGATGGGCCAGGAGCACCGTGCGCGGACCCGCCTGCTCGGCGAGCACGGTGACGCGTCCGGTCACGCGCTCCGCGGCGAGACGGGTGTAGGACGCGAGCGCCGCGCCGATGACCCCCGTCGCCGCGAACTTCGCGTCCGCCTTCAGCAGTGCGGGCCACCGCACGCCCTGCTCCTCGGCCAGTTCACGCATGGCGGTGAGGAACAGCTCGTCGAGCGAGACCGGAACCACTCCGTAGCGGGCGGCCAGCCTCACGGCCACACCCGGGAGTTCAGCGCCCTTGAACGTCAGCGCCAGGAAGCCGCCCCGCCTGCGAGCGGTGTCCAGCCGTGCCGCAAGCACCTGGCGTGGATCCCGACCCTTCGCAAGTTCGCCCTGCGCGGCGGCGATCAGCGTGCCCGTGCTGGTGAGCGCCGAGACGGACACCTCATGACGGCTCCCCCGCGGCTCCGGGACGCGCGGCAGGAAACGCTTGCGCTGCGCCACGTATTCGAGCGGGAAGTCCGCCTGCGTCAGAGCCTCCGCCAACTCGACGTAGGTGGTGTCCGCCAGGACCGCCAGGCCGGGGAACCGGGAACGGACCCGTGCCAACAGATCGGCCGTGGAGATACCGACATGGGCCCGCACTCCGGCAGGCGCCTGCGAGATCCGCAGCGCACGCGGCAGATCGAGATCCAGCGGAAAGAGCTCCAGCCGCGGGGAGAATCCGACACCGCGGGCCAGGGCCGCGGCAAGCTCAACCAGCCGCGTGTCGGCCGGCGGCACTATGCCGTCTGGTGCCTTCACCGCGCGCAGCTCACGCAGCACGGTCGCCCGTCCCGGCAGCGGGTCGCGGTACGCCACTGCCGTCGCGGCCTCGCCGAGGCGTGCCGCGTACTCGGCGAGCTCGACCGGGGTCGGGTCATCGGCGCCCGGCTGGTCCTCCAGCGCGAGGACGACGCGCCCGCCACGGCGCAGCACGGCCAGGCGGGCCGGCGCCTCTGTGTTGGCACCGGTGTCATCGGGTCGCCTGCGGGCCTCGGTCTCCGCAGCCGCACGGACCACGGCGAGCGCCATGGCCAAGGTCTCCGCCGGGCCGGCGTCCCCCGCACCGTGGCGGGCGCGCAGCTCGGCCGCCAGCTCCTCGGCCGTCATGACCCTGCCCTGCTCGGCCAGGATCGTCACCAGCTCGTCGCGGATACGGCCGAGCCACGGCAGGAGCGCCCACTGCTCGATCGCGGCGAGCTGGTTCTTGGAGACGGTGGTCTGACTGACGCCGAGCGCCTTGGCGATGGCCGGCTGGGCGGGCCACGGCTCCAGCAGCGCGGCATCCGGAAGCTGAAGCGTGGCACGCACGACATCGGGCCGCGGCTTCGTGTTGCGGTTGCCCTGCGCCGGAGTAAGCCGGGCCGCCAGCGTGTCCACCGACTCCAGCACCGCCTCGGGAGCGTCCGCGGCAACCGGGGCGGGCGCCTTGGGCGCGGGCTTCCTGCGAAGGTCGTGCGTCCACTGCCGGTGGCGCCGGTTGAGTTCCTTACGGATCACATTGCCCGCGCCCCGGGCGCGGGAGATCGTGTGGGGCGGGATGTCCAGCAGTGCGTCAACCGTGGCCGCGCCCAGCCCCGCGGCCACCGAGACGGCCCTCGGCGACAGCCCGGCAGCTTCCAGCGGAGTCGTCAGGCCAGCGGCCGCTGCCGCCTGTTCGCGTGCATCCTCGACGTCCTCGGCGTTCACACCCACGGTCGCCGGCGTGGTCGCCGGACGGGCCGAGTCCGCCGTCCGGAACAACTGCCGCCACGCCTCGGTCATCTGGCGGAGGCTGTCGTAGCGCTGCTCGACGTCCCGGTGCAGGGCGCGCTCGAAGAAGTCCGTCAGCCCGTCGCTGAGTGCCGGATCGAACAGCTCACGCGCCACGTACAGCGTCGCGTCGAGGACGGTACGCGGGTCGCCCTGGCCGTCCCCCCACACCGGGCGTTCACCGGACGCCATCTCGTGGAGCGTCACGGCTGCGGCGTACCACTCGGCGTGATCGTCGTAACGAGCCCGGCGGCTGCCTCCCAGGAAGGGATCGAGATAGCCGCGGGTGCCCGCGTGGACGTCCTGGTCGGGCGCGTTCGCCAGCGAGAAGTCGAACAGCATCAGCTGCCAGGAGCCGTCGCTGCGCTTGAACAGCCCCAGATTGTCCGGCTTGATGTCCCGGTGGCGCACCCCACGGGCGGCAAGACTGTCCAGCGCGTCGAGGAGATCGTTCCCGAACCGCTCCAACTGGTCGTACCCCAGCGACCCCTGACCCCGCAGCCGGGAGCCGAGACTGACCGGGTCCTGGTCGGCCGGTGAGCGGAATCCACCTGCGTACTCGATCTCCAGGACCGTACGGCCGGCCACCTCACGGGGTTCCGCGAGCAACTTGGCGATGTGGCCGCCGCCCACCTCCTTGAGCGCCTCCGCCTCGGCGAACAGGCGCGAACCCTTCTCATGGTCCAGAGCGACCTTGAAGACACGGGGAAAGTCCTGGTCGGCCGCTCCTTCGGCCTCCGTGCGCCGCACGAGCAGTGCCCGTGCGGTGGCTCCGGTGCCGAGCACCCGGGTGACCGTCCAGGTGCCGTCCAGCGGCTGACCGGGCTGCACGGTTAGCGGATCCGCGACCTCACCTGCTGGTTGGTCGGCCGGTGCGGCGTCGGCCTCCGCGGCATCCAGGAGACGCAGGAAGTCGTCGGGTGAGGAGAGCCGCTCCTGCAGGTCTGCGGCGGTCGCCTGGAAGACCACATCGTCCAGGGCCGCCGACACGCTGTCCGCCACCGCATACGGATGCAGTCCGCCTTCGGCCGCGAGCCGGTCGACCAAGGCGCTCCGCCGGTCCGCCGGCGGGCGGCCGGTCAGCAGGAGATAGGCGAGGCTTCCCAGGCCGAAGACGTCGAGATCGACAGGGTCGGCGAATTCCTGATCCGTCTCCGGGGCGAGATACACCTGGGCGACGTCAGCGATCAGGCCGGCGTCCAGTGGTGTGTCCCCGAGCGACCGGTGCAGGGACGTCTCGAAGTCGCGGGCGGCGGTCTGCCAGTCCGCGATCCGCAGGACCGGTTCGCTGCCGTCCTCCCGCGCGGAAACGTACACCGAACGGGCGGAGAGAGCACGGTGGTAGAGCGACCGGTTGTGTGCGTAGCGCACCGCCTCGGCCAGTTGCCGCACCAGATCCAGGCGGACCGCCGGGGTGAGCCGGCCACCATACGCGTCCAGGTAGGCGTCCAGACGCAGATCTGCCTCACGGTGCCGGAACAGGATGGCCGGGCCGCCCTGATGTTCGTGGATCTGCACGGCCTGCACGATGCCGCGGTGATTGATGCCCTGCAGCACCTGGTACTCGCGGCGGGCCGCCCGGTCGACGCGGCGTCGCTGCTGCCCGGAGGCGGCCTCTCCGGCCAGATAGATCCTGACCCGGCCGCCTTCCTGTACCAGGCCGTCCTCGCGTACGGCGAGCCGGTCCTCCCATCCGGGCCCGGCGTCCAGGGCACGCGAGTCCAGGCGCCAGCCGTCCCCGAAGCGGAGATGCGCCGTCGACTGACTGACGCCGATGCGCTTCATCAACGTCTCGAGCAGTTGGCTGTCCTGCGGGGTGACCCGCCAGTTCTCCCGCTCCGGCGGCAGCGCCAGCAGACCGTCCCAGATGCCCGGCAGCCCGCTCGCGCCGTCATTGCGGCCGAACACCGCGGTGCGCTGGAACTCGTCCAGCTCGCTCACCAGGTCCGCGTCATGGAGGAAGACGGCAGGCTTGATGTACGGAATGCGCCTCGGGTCCTCCCTCATGGCCCGCGCAGCCCGCTCCAGTCGGCCCTTGAGCTCCTTCGCCTTGAGATCGGTGAGATGCAGAGGATTCTTCAGGGTCCGCACCCGGTCGGCGTGGAACTGCCACGTGTCCCCATGGTTCACCACCCGCCCCGGGTGCCCCTTCAGCTCCACCAGATACAGGCCGCCCGGCACGGCGATCAGCAGGTCACACTCGTTGACCCGGCCGGAGTCCGCCGTGAACTGGAACGTCGCCCACGCCCGGTACGGCTCAGCCCTCGGCATCAGCTGCCGGACGTGATCAAGCCCTTCCTGCTCCCAACGAAAGCCGGAACGACGTGGCTGGTACCAGTGCTCACGTGGCGCTGAAGGGCCCGGCTTCGGAGCGGACGGCCGCGGAGCTGACGTCACCGGAAAACCTCCTGGGGTCTGATTGGCGTGGACGCGAACAGGGGCGGAAGCCACATTCGACGCGGTCAGCCTTCGTACGGCTCGGCGAACCCCACCACGCACATCCCCCCGGCGCCCCGACCGGCATCCTAGTCGTCCGACTGCACAGTCCAGGAGCCTCGGCGGACTGCCGGGGACCGCTGGGTACGGCGCGGAGCCGGGGCCCCTGGCGCAGGCCCGTCGTGGCGCACAAGACTGTCAAGCGGGGCCAGCATTCCAGAGCCCAAAGCGCCTGCGCGCACCAGAATGGGGCAAGGGAATCACCAAGTCAGCTGTCCCAGGGGGCGAGGAGCCCGCTTCCCTATCTCTCCGGAGTGCCGGTGGCGCGCGCAAACATCTCCATGACGCCACAGAGCCCCTGCCGGGTTCCGCGGCAGGGGCTCTGAGCTGCGGTGGCGCGTTCGCGACCGCCTGAAACAGGGACTGGCGACCGCCCTACTTCGTCGTCAGCACCGCCATCCAGTCCAGCCCGCTGGCTATTCATATAGCCGTCACCGATGGTTATTCCATGCAACTCCCCGGACCCCGGTTTCATCGCACAGTGACCCTCGTCGTGATCGATGCACAAGAGCGCGTAGCCCTCTTTCCACTCTTTGGTTCCGTCCACAAGCGCTGGACCTTGCCACACGCCCCGGTCCGGCTGGTCGAGTCCTATGCCGAGGCCGCCCTGAGGCTAGGAACACATTGCTTCAGCGGCTCGGTCATCCGATGGGGGCCAGTTGTCGGACGAAGATGGGCCACCGTCCCCTCGAGCAGCTTGCCACGGGTGCGGATGGAGGAGCATGTGTTCCTCACTCGCGCCAGGACGCCCCTGGCCTCCAACTCGATCCATGCAGGAGGACGGTCGGGGCTGGTTGTCATGTGGGCAGCAAGAGCGATGCTCTCGTCACTCCTGCAGGAGCCCCACCTCGACAGCACGGCGACTCTGATCGACGGCTACCTCAACGGCTGGCTGCCCGACGGTCCAATCACTCTTGATTGAACTGCATGTTGGCGCTCGTCTGCGCGAGCCCTCATCGACGTCGCAGGACCAGTCCACCAAGCACAACCCCGGAACCAAGAGACCCGTGCGGCCCCGCCCCTACGGGGGACGCAGAGAACAACGAACGCCCCGAAGAGCATCACCGCCGTGGCTACGCAAGCTCCCCTTCGACGCGATGGTTTGCGCGCCCCCTCCCTTGCGTAGGCGAGATTCAGCAAGGTGCCCCGCAATGGCACACGGTGGCTCTAGAGTGACGCTTGCATGCAAGGTTGCGGGCGGACCTGCGCATAACTTTGGTTGGGTGTACGGAGTTTGATGGGAGGTCGGCAATGAGCGAGATGCTCTTCCATCGTCTCGACGCGGAGGAACACGCTGCTCGGGAGTTGGTTACCCGACTGCGCGCTGAGATTGCCGAGGCCGAGGAGCGGCTGGCAGCACTTGCAATCACGCGGCGTACTGCAGCGCAGCTTCTCGAAGAGGCGCCGCCTGGGAAACCGACCGCGAGTGGAGGATCCACCGAAGGCCCCGACGGGGTTCATACACAGTCCTCCACGAATGGCGCTTCAGAAGCCACCGAGTCAGATGCAGAGTCGACCCCCGGCGGGCAGCCGGGTAGACAGCAGCGGCGCACGACGGACAAGCACCAGGGTTCGAATCTCTCCGGTCGACTCACCGAGCTGAACCGGAAGGTAGTCACTGTGGTGGGCTCGGCTGATCGACCGATGAGCCCCAAGGACGTAGTCATCCCCCTCGTCGACACGAGTGCGCCTCGAGCAGAGATCGAGCGGATGCGTCACCGACTCAACCGCATGGTGAACAAGGGATACCTGAAGCAGGTCGGACCTGGCCTGTACACCGGGGCGGAGGTGGATCGATAAGTAGCAGCGCCTAGCAGCGCGTCCGTTGCCGTGAAGGATCAGCACGGCGCTGGATGGTGAATTGGTGGTGCCGCCAAGGGATCAGTCTCGGCGGCACCGAGCATGTGAGTCCGGTTAGGGGCTTCTGCATGCCGTTTTTGAGGGTAGCCCACCGCCGGGTCACCTGTGGCGTGCTGAGCCCAATCCGTCCTGCCTGCGCATATGACGTGCGGGTTCCGGAGGTTCAGCAATGCATCGATCCCGGATCGTTGGTACCCGGGTAGAGACCCACACCGAGCCCGTCCTCCAGACGGCTCAACGTCGCCACGTCCGGCCAGCTACTGCCGGCGAGGAGATTCGCGACCGCCTGACGGTTGACGCCACTGAGAGCGGCGACGCGTCGCAGACCCAGCCCTTGAAGGGTCATTTGCCTGGTCAGGGCTTGTGCGACCGCCTGCACAACCCTGGCCTGGGGCTGGTCAACGAACGTCGCCTCGGGCCAGTTCTCCGGATCCCGAGCCAGCTCCCGCGGCGGCCTGCTGCGGCCTCGTCCTCCGGTCATGCGCATGCGCTCCTGACAGTCGAAGTGCACACTCACGAAACAGGTGACCACTTGTGTAGCCACTTTTCGTGGTGCGTTCCTTTGGAGACGGCTATGAGCGGCGCGATCCTCGGCTACCAGCCGTTGGAAAAGCCATCGGAGTGGCCTTTGGTCGCCGATGGCGTCCGCATGGTGGCTGCAGCGACCTGCGATTCCGTCCCATATCCAGTCCCGAAAGTGATGCTGGCGCTCTCCGGTCTGGCCACGTACGCAGAGCGCGTCGGCATCGCCCGCGACCCTCTGGCCTGGCTGGCACCAGAGGTGATGACGCGATACCTGCTCGCACGGACGAAACTCGAAGGAAGTTCCGTCCAGACCTACCGGAGCATCCTCCTGCGCATCCGCGAGGCTTTGCTGTGGTTGGAGTACGGCCAACAGCCCACACCCAGAATGAGCGCCAAGCGCCAGCGTGCCGCCCCGTACACCCCGCCGGAACTCGCCCGCTACCTGATGTGGGCCCGCACACTGCCCCCTACCTCCACCCTCGGCGACAGCGCCCTGGCCCTGCTGGCCCTCGGCGCCGGCTGCGGACTGGCACGCCGCGAGGTACTGGCCACCCGCGGCACCGACATCACCGTGCTGCCGTCGGAGGCGGTGGTCGTCGCAGTACCGGGCAGCGATCGGCTGGTGGTCTGCCGAGCGATGTGGGAGGAGGCCCTCGCCGCGAGGGCGTGTGCCGCAGGTGACGGCTACCTGTTCCTGCCCCAGCGCCAAGTCGCCGACCCGAAGAACGGTGTGTCCAACTGGGCCGGGCGGACATTGAAGGGTGCATCGGGGCTTCCCGAACTGAAGCTGGCCCGGCTGCGCAGCACCTGGATCGTTGAGCTTCTTCGCCAACGTGTCCCTGAAGATGTCATCGCCAGGGCGGCTGGCATGAAGTCGACCGCCGCCCTGGCCCCCTACCGGGCATCGGTCCCCCCGCTCACCACTCCGGCCACCGCCCGCTTGCTGCGCGGCTCGGCATGAGAACGCCCGCCGATGACCCCCGCTACCAACCTGGCAACGGCCGCCCCCGCTGCCCGTACCCGCGCTCACACGAGCCGTCCCAGATGGCTGACAGCAAGATCATGAAGCTTCGGCGCACGCTCCATCAGAGCGGCGTCGTAGAAATGATCGAGGCCCAGTTTGCGGGGCTGCCGGGCCCGCCCGGATACCCCGTCCGTCTGGTTCTGCTCGGTCTGGTCTGCGCGAGCTACGAGAGGACCAGCGGCAACCTCGATGACGCCTTCGAGATCATGACGTTCGGCACCAGCGAGCGGTTGCGCGCCCACCTCGCCATTCCGACCTGCGACATCGAGGACCAGGACGCGGTCAACGCGCTCTACAACCGCTTCCACCGCGCCTGGCCCCTCATGAACCGACTGCTGGACGCTGCACCGCACCAGCGCCGCAGTCGGCTTCCCAGGGCAGCAGGCCGCAAAGTGGCCGCTCAGTGGAACGGTGAACACGGACAGCCCGCTCTCCGCCGTCTGGAAGAACTCGCCAACCGGCTGGTCACCGCCCCGGTCCGCATCGCCTTCGTGAAAGGTCTGATGCGCCACTGGCGCGGCGACACTGCGATCGACACCACCTGCGTGCCAACTTGGGCCCGTCCCCACACACGCAAGCGCTCTGCTCTGGAGGCTAGTGCGAACTGGCATTACAAGGGGGGCGGCGACCGGAAGTTCGGGTACAGCGCCACGCTCGCCATCGCGGCCCACGCCGACCCGGACCGAGCCGGCCGCTACCCACAGCTGATCCTCGGCATGGTGCTGCACACGCCGGAGAAGGACATGGGCCGCCACGCCCACTACGTCAGCGCTGTGCTGGCGCAGCTCACCGAGCTCCCTGGCTTCACGGCGGCCGACCGCGCCTACACCAAGCTCCTCCCTGAGAACTTCCACCGGCCGATGCGCGCCCTCGGCTACATGCCCGTGCTCGACTTCACTGGGCCCCAGGTCACCTCCGCCAGGGCGGAAGGCCATCACCAGGGCGCGATCACGAAAGTCGGCCGGCTCTTCTGCCCCCTCACGCCACGCCGCTTGCTCGACCTGTACTCGCAGATCCGCAGCGCCAAGAACGAGCGTGAACGCATCCCACTTCGAGAGCGGCTGCAGGAGATCGAGGCGTACGCACTCACCCGTAAGGACACGCTCGACGATCGCGGAACCGAGCGGTTTGCTTGCCCCATCACCAAGCTCAACTGCCCTTGGGCACAGGAGCGTGAGGGTCGCGGCGCACCACCGAAGAGGGAGCCCGTACCGGTCGTCATCAACCTCGATGCCCACAGGGAGCGCACCCCGCACCCCGCAAGCCGGCCCACCGTAGAGCCCCCAACCCTGCCGCTCGCCGAACGCCCCAAATGTTGCCGCCAGTCCTCCGTCACCGTGCAGGCGCACGTCATGCCCCGCACACGCCAGGAGCTGCCTTGGCAGACGCCCTCCTGGGCCCTGGCCTACCAGGCGCTGCGGGCTCACATCGAAGGTGGCAACGGGCGGCTGAAGTCCGTCGACTCCGCGCTGCACGCCCGCGAGAGGCGTCAGCCCCGTGGCCGCGTCGCGCAAACCCTGCTGTCCGCCATCACCGTCATGGTCCACAACATCAAGGAGCTCGAGCAGTACCTGGCCGCGAGCAAGCAGAGCGCGATCACCGGCCTCGACCACGAGCCGAACGATGTCCTTCTGCCCTACCCGACGATCAGCTTGACGGTCTCGCCCCGCTCCCAGGCGCTGAGCCGTAGCCCCTGAGCGGGCACGTTCCGGGTAATTGAAGATCGACACGTCGCGAGACCGCAGGAGCCTGCCTCCACGCCTGCGGTCCCCGCGGCATGTCCGCATCCCGACCCCCGGTCCGTTCCGACGCGGGCCGCCGCGCTTCCCGGCGGCCCGGCAGGCTGACTTTCACACAAGCAGGAGCTCAAACGACGAGATCCCGGTCAGACGGTGACCGTCTGACCGGGATCTCGTGAACCGTTCCGGGATGAACCCGTGAACGGCGCTGCTGTGGACCTGAGGGGATTTGAACCCCTGACCCCCTCGATGCGAACGAGGTGCGCTACCAGTCTGCGCCACAGGCCCTTGCAACGAGTGAAACCTTAGCACTCCCGCCGCCGTGCTCGGAAATCCGTTGGCGGCCGGCCACCGGGGCACCGGACCGGGCGGTGGCCGCGGGGAGCGGGGGCGGGGTGGGGGCCGCTGGGTCACTCGTTGGCCGCGCGGGGGCGGTCGCCCTCGTCGTACTGGTCGAACAGCGGGGTCCTGCCGCGGTCGCGCGTGCGGCGGGGTGCCGGGGCGCGCGGGGGCGGTGGGGGCTCCACGGTGGGTTCGGCCGTGGAGGAGCGGGCCGCGCTCCACGTTTCCGGGTCGCCGACCTCGACGCCGCCCGTGGCGCGGGGCGCGACCGGGGCGGTGACGTAGGTGGGGAGCGGGACCGGTACGGGGTCCCAGCTGTCGCCGCTCGCCGGGCCGCGTTCGCGCTGCTGGTCCACCCACTCCGCGTGGTCGGTCTGCTCGACCAGGGCGCGGCGGCCCGCCTCTTGGGGCGAGACCGTGGGGGCGGGGGCGGGCTCGGGGCCGGGTTCGGGCTCCTCGTCCGGCTCGCCCGAGGCGGCCGTCGACGGCTGGTGGCGGCGCGGGCGGTTCTCGCGGAGGCGCTGCGCGGCGGCCTCGGCCCTGCGCCGGTCCATGGTGAACGCGAAGCGGCGTCGCTCCTGACCGCGCAGATGCACGATGTACACGCTCAGGAGTACGGCCGGGAAGGCCGGCGCCCAGAGGAAGCCGAGACCGCCGACCGCCGCGACGATCGTGCCCAGGGTGAAGGCGAGAAAGAGGACCATGGTGGTACGTCGCCTGCGGGCGAGGACCTGGAGGCGCTGTGCGCGCCGGGCGCGTTCCGCCGCGGCGCCCGAGGGCCGTGGGCGCCGCTCGGGGGCGCGCCGCTCGGGAGCGGGGGCCGAACGGCCGGACGCGGGGCGCGCGGGGGCCGGGCGGGCCGCCGGCGCGGGACGGGAGGCCGGGCGCGCGCCCCCTGACCTGGCCGGTGCGGGGACGTCCGGGCGGATCTCCATCCGGGCCTCGGTACGGGCCGGGGGCGCGGAAAAGGCCCGGACGTCGACGGAGCTGATCGACTCCGTGCGGCTGTCCGGTTCCCCGTCGGGCCCCGCCTCCTCGGCGGGGCGCTCCTGAAGCTCCTTGGCGTAACGGCGCTCCATGGCCGCCCGTCCGGACAGCAGCCGGATGGCGGTGCTGAAGCGTTCCGTCGGGCGTGCCTCATTGAGCTCGTCCTGCCTGCGGAGCCACATCGGCACCAAGTAGGCGGCCCAGGCCCCGACGATGACTGCGTAGATGAGGCCGCTGCTGCTCACGGTTCACACCGTAGAGGGGTTCGCACGAGGGGATCCGCCAATTGAGCCGGTGTGTCGCACGATCTAGCTGATAGCACTGACTTTTTTTGTGATGGTGCGCATCAGTTTATGGCCATATGCCGATCAATATCGAACACTTATTTCATTTTATGATCGTTGCCGGTCGCACCTCGTCGGGCCCTGCGCCAGCGTCGGAGCAGCCCGTCGGGCACCTCCTCGGCCGTGAGCACATAGACGAGATGGTCCCGCCACGCCCCGTCGATATGCAGATATCGGGGCCGCAGCCCTTCCTCGCGAAATCCGAGTTTGTCGACGACCCGGCGGCTGGGGCCATTCTCCGGACGGATACAGATCTCGACGCGGTGCAATCCGACCATGCGGAAGCAGTGGTCCACCGCGAGGGCGACCGCGGTCGGCATGACCCCGCGCCCCGCGACCTCGCGGTCCACCCAGTAGCCGATATGGCCCGAGCACATCGAGCCCCAGGTGATACCGGCGACGGTCAGCTGACCGACGAGCCGGCCCTGGTACTCGATGACGAAAGGCAGCATCCGCCCGGCGTTGGCCTCGCCGCGCAGATGACGGACCATCTGACGGTAGGTGGGGCGCTGGGCGAGCGGACCGCCCGGGGGCGGCGGCGGGATCGTCGCCTCCCAGGGCCGCAGCCAGTCGCGGTTGCGGCGGTTCACCTCGCGCCAGGCGCGCTGGTCGCGCAGCCTTATCGGGCGGAGGGTGACCTCGCCGTCCACCAGCGTCACGGGCCAGGCCGGGTTCATCCGGAGGTACGGGGGTGATCGCCGCCGTGGATCTGGTCCACGGCGTGGACGAGCAGCCGGCCGAGCACGGCGAGACCGTCCCGTACCCCGCCCGTCGAGCCCGGCAGGTTCACGATCAGGGTCCGTCCCGCCACACCCGCCAGACCTCGGGATAGGGCGGCCGCGGGGGCCTTCGCGGCGCCCTCGGCACGGATCGCCTCCGGGATGCCCGGGATCTCGTAGTCGAGCAGGCGCCGGGTGGCGTCCGGGGTGCGGTCCGTCGGCGAGATGCCCGTACCGCCGGTGGTCAGGATGACGTCGTACGCGGCGGCGACGCCCTCGCGCAGGGCCTGTTCGACCGGATCCCCGTCGGGGACGACCTTCGGTCCTTCGACCGCGAAGCCCAGCGCGGTCAGGCCGTCGGCGAGGATCGGACCGCCCGTGTCGGCGTAGACCCCGGCGGCGGCGCGGTTGGACGCCGTGACGACCAGGGCGCGGTACGTGGCTGTGGGCGCGGACGGGGACGGCGAGGCGATCGGGGAAGTGGACCGCGGCTCGGGCCCGGGGCCGCCGCTTCTCGCGGGCGTACTCACTCCGCGCCTCCGTCCGCCTCGGAGACCGCCGCCCCGGGCGGCGCCTCCGTCTCGGGGCGGGTCCAGTGGCCCGACTTACCGCCCGTCTTCTCCTCGACCCGTACGTCCGTGATGACCGCGCCCTTGTCGACCGCCTTCACCATGTCGACCACGGTCAGCGCGGCCACCGAGACGGCGGTCAGGGCCTCCATCTCGACGCCCGTGCGATCGGTGGTCTTCACCGTCGCGAGGATCTCGACGGCGTCGTCCGCGACCGAGAGGTCGAGCGTGATCCCCGAGACGGCGAGCGGATGGCAGAGCGGAATCAGCTCGGGGGTCCGCTTGGCGCCCATGATGCCCGCGATCCGGGCGGTGGCGAGGGCGTCCCCCTTGGGCACTCCCCCGCCCCTGAGCAGTTCGACGACGCGCGGCGAGACCAGCACCCGGCCGCTGGCGCGCGCGACGCGCGCCGTGACCTCTTTCGCCGAGACGTCGACCATACGAGCCGCGCCCGACTCGTCGATATGCGTCAAGCCGTCTTGCTGAAGGGGTCCGGGGGTCTCCCCCCGGGAAAACACAGTCATTCGCTGTGGCGCTCCCGGTCCGGGCCCGACGGGGCCTGTGTGGGCAGACACGGTACCGCCACCGCGTGGCGATCAGCCGATCAGGACGACGTCGACGTCCGTGCCGGGCTCCACCGAGACGGACTCCTCCGGAATCACGATCAGCGCGTCGGCATGGGCGAGGGCGGCGATGAGATGGGAACCGGCCCCGCCCACGGGGGTGATCGTGCCCTCCTCGGCGTCGTACGTACCGCGCAGGAACTGCCGGCGGCCCGCCGGGGACGACAGCGTCTCGCCGGCCGCGAGTGTCGCCCGGACGACGGGGCGGTGCACATCCTCGCGGCCCATCAGCGCCCGGATCGCGGGGCGGACGAACAGCTCGAAGGAGACGTACGAGGAGACCGGATTGCCCGGGAGGGCGAGCAGCGGGGTGTGCTCCGGGCCGATCGAGCCGAAGCCCTGAGGCTTGCCCGGCTGCATGGCGAGCTTGCGGAAGTCGACACCGCCGCCCGGCTCGTCCTCGTCGCCGACGGTGGAGAGCGCCTCCTTGACGACGTCGTACGCCCCGACGCTGACACCGCCCGTGGTCACGACCATGTCGGCGCGGATCAGCTGGTCCTCGATGGTGGCGCGGAGCGTGTCGGCGTCGTCGGTGACCGCGCCGACGCGGTAGGCGATGGCTCCCGCGTCCCGGGCGGCTGCGGTGAGCGCGAAGCTGTTCGAGTCGTAGATCTGGCCCTCGCCCAGCTCCTCGCCGGGCTGGATCAGCTCGCTGCCGGTGGAGAGCACGACCACGCGCGGGCGCGGTCTGACCCGTACCGAACCCCGTCCGATGGCGGCCAGCAGACCGATCTGTGGCGGCCCCAGGACCGTGCCCGCCTCCAGGGCCAGATCTCCGGCGCGCACATCGCTGCCGCGGGAGCGGACATGGGCGCGCGCCTCGGCCGAGCGGAACACCCGTACCTCACCGCTCGCGCCCTCACCGCCGGCGCCGGCGGGGCGCATCGCGGTGGCCGCGGCGCCGCCCGCGCCGCCGTCGGTCCACTCCACCGGGACGACTGCCTCGGCGCCGGGCGGCAGCGGGGCGCCGGTCATGATCCGGGCGGCCTGCCCGGGGCCGACCTCGGGCAACGCACCGCTGCCCGCCGCGACATCGCCGATGACGGTCAGGACGGCCGGGAACTCGTCGGTGGCGCCCGCGACATCGGCCGTACGGACCGCGTATCCGTCCATGGAGCTGTTGTCGAACGGCGGCAGAGCCACCGGTACCGTGACGTCCTCCACCAGCACACAGCCCTGGGCGTCGGGCAGTTGCAGCTCGATGGGGTCGAGCGGGTGGACCGCGGCGAGGATGTCCGCGAGATGGTCGTCCACCGACCAGAGCCGCTCGTGACCGGCGGCCGGTACCGATTCTGCCGTGCTGCTCAAGTGCTACATCTCCTCGCTGACATAACTGCGGAGCCAGGCACGGAAGTCCGGGCCCAGGTCTTCACGTTCGCACGCGAGTCTGACAATGGCACGCAGATAGTCGCCGCGGTCACCTGTGTCATAGCGACGGCCCTTGAAAACCACACCATGGACCGGTCCGCCCACCTTCTCGTCCGCTGACAGCTGCTGGAGCGCGTCGGTGAGCTGGATCTCACCCCCGCGGCCCGGCTCGGTCTGGCGCAGTATGTCGAAGACGGCGGGGTCGAGGACATAACGGCCGATGATCGCGTAATTGCTGGGGGCGTCGGCGGTGTCGGGCTTCTCGACCAGATCGTGCACCTTGACCACATCGGCGTCACCGGTGGGCTCCACGGCGGCGCAGCCGTAGAGATGGATCTGCTTGGGGTCGACCTCCATCAGCGCGATGACGCTGCCGCCCTCCCGCTCCTGGATCTCGACCATGCGGGAGAGCAGCGGGTCGCGCGGGTCGATCAGGTCGTCACCGAGCAGCACCGCGAAGGGCTGGTCACCGACGTGCGGGGCGGCGCAGAGCACGGCGTGGCCGAGGCCCTTGGGGTTGCCCTGACGCACGTAGTGCATGGTGGCGAGGTCACTGGACTCCTGGACCTTCGCGAGGCGGTCGGCGTCCCCCTTCCGGGTAAGCGCCTCCTCCAGCTCGTAATTCCGGTCGAAGTGGTCCTCCAGCGGACGCTTGTTGCGGCCGGTCACCATGAGGACGTCGGAGAGCCCGGCGGCCACCGCCTCCTCGACCACGTACTGGATCGCGGGTTTGTCCACGACCGGCAGCATCTCTTTCGGAGTGGCCTTCGTGGCGGGGAGGAACCGGGTGCCGAGGCCCGCGGCGGGGATGACAGCCTTGGTGATCCGGGAGGACGAGTGAGTCATGCGGAGTACCCTATCCGCGCCGTATGGGCGGAAGATGATACTCCGGTTAACTTTCGTCTCATAAAAGAGCAGACGCGAGGTTTGTGATGTCCGGTGCGTAATGACGAGCGATGACATGACCGGAAAGGCCGCGCTGCGCCGTGAACTCCTTGCCGCGAGAGCGCTCCTGTCCAGCAAGGACGCCCGGGAAACCGCTGCGGTTCTCGCGCGGCGCGCGCTCGATCTGCCGGAACTCGCCCGCGCCCGTACCGTAGCCGCCTATGTCTCGGTGGGGCGCGAGCCGGGCACGCGCGCGCTGCTCGACGCGCTGCGCGCGCGGGGGGTACGGGTCCTGCTGCCGGTGCTCCTGGCCGACAACGACCTCGACTGGGCGGAGTACGAGGGCGCGGACCGTCTGGCGCCCGCGGGGCGGGGGCTGCTGGAGCCGGTCGGTACCCGGCTCGGCGTGGACGCGGTGTTGGACGCGGAGGTCGTGCTGCTGCCCGGCCTCGCGGTGGACGGGCGCGGGATGCGGCTGGGGCGGGGCGGCGGCTCGTACGACCGGGTCCTCGGGCGGCTGGCCCGGGCCGGAGCGGAACCCGCGCTGACGGTCCTGCTGTACGAGAACGAGGTGGTCGCGCGGGTCCCTGAGGAACCGCACGACCACCCCGTACGGGCCGTGGTGACGCCGGAGGGCGTCAGGCGCTTCGATGACCCGCGGCGTTAGGGCGCTTCTTCGAAGTCCCGCCTGTTGGGCGGTGGCGGCTCATGATTTGGGCGGCTCAAGCGTGAGCCTGTCGCTCGTCGCGCGCTCCACCGTGTTGACCGTGAAGGACCAGTCGAGCAGCTCACCCTTGGCCCACTTGTCCGTCTGGTCGGTGTAGTGCGGGCTGTACGCGTGCCCCGAGGCGCCCGTCAGATTGATCCAGCGGGACTTGTCCCAGTCGCCGACGTTGACGACCATCCGCATCGACGGCACCCACACGACCTCGTACCCGCCCGCCGCGTTCCAGCCCGTCGCGTTGACGGCGGCCTCGCCGCCGCCGAGGTTCCAGGGGCCCCGGTTGAGCATCTGCCGCAGAATGCTGGGGCCGCTGGTCCCGAGGGTCTGGTTGTCCAGCTGAAGCTGGTGCAGCCGACCCCAGCTCCAGCTGGAGACGTCCTTGCCGAGCTTGGCGGTCAGCTCCCAGCGAGCGTCCTCCATGGCGCGCTCCAGCAGCTTGTCACGGGTCTTGGTGGCGTCGTCCCCGCGGCTGCGCGGGGAGCTCCACCACGCGTTGTCCTCGTCCTTGATGATGCCGCGCACAACCTCGTACCAGCGGTCACCGCCGTCCGGCTGGGCGGCGTCGGGCGCGCGCTGGCCGCACTCCCGTACCAACGGAACGTCGTCGTCCGCCGGGCCGGTGCTGTCTGCGGGACGGACGTTCAGGCACTCGCCCTTGACCCGTACCTCCTTGGGGAGTTTGTTCCCGAAGGCGAGCTTGAGGACATTGCGCCAGACCGCGTTGAAGTAGGCGGCGGCACCCGAGTCGGGTTCCTGCGTGTAGTCCCAGCCTTCGAGGAGCTTCTGCGCCTCGCGTACGGACGGCTCCGCGACATCGATCTTGAGCAGATAGGGCATCAGCAGCTTCGCGATCTCGCTGGTGTTGTCCATCTGCATGGTCTGCATGTCGTCGGTCGAGATCTTCCCGCCGTCCTTGATCTTCGACTCGATCAGGTCGTTTATCCGCTGGCTGCGGGCGCCGTAACCCCAGTCCTCGGTCAGCGGGTACGGGTACTTCTTCGCGTCGACGACGGCCTGGTTGGCGGTGACGATGTAGCCGCGTGCCGGGTTGTACTCGTACGGCAGCTCGTCGAAGGGGATGTACCCCTTCCACTGGTACTTCGGGTCCCAGCCGGGAGCCGGCGTCCGGCCGTCGAACCCGTCCGAGCGGATCGGGATGCTGCCCGGCGCCTGATAGCCGATGTTGCCCTTGGTGTCGGCGTAGATGAGGTTCTGGGAGGGCACCTCGAAGTGCTCGGCGGCCTTGCGGAACTGGCCGAAGTCCTTGGCCTTGTTGAGCTCGAAGACCGCGTCCATGGACTTGCCCGGCTGGAGCGCGGTCCACTGGAGCGACACGGCGTAGCCGGAGCCGCGGTCCGGGGCGACGTCGCCGACCGGGGCCTTCTCGCCGACCTTCACCAACTCGCTGTCGCGGTCCGAGACCACCGGTCCGCGGTCGGTGGAGCGGACGGTGATCGTCTTGCTCTGGCCGCCCGCGACCTTGATCGTCTCCTCGCGGGTCCTGAACCGCTTCTCCTTGTCGCCGTACTGGTAGGAGTCGCCGTTGACCTTCTCCAGGAAGAGGTCGGTCACATCGGCGCCGAGGTTGGTGAAGCCCCAGGCGATGTCCTGGTTGTGGCCGATGATGACGCCGGGCATTCCGGCGAACGTGTAGCCCGCGACGTCGTACTGGCAGGCCGCCGAGACACTGCGGCAGTGCAGACCCATCTGGTACCAGAGCGAGGGCAGCTGGGGCGCGAGATGCGGGTCGTTGGCGAGGAGGGGCTTGTCCGTTGTCGTGTACCGGCCGGAGACGACCCAGGAGTTGGAGCCGATGCCGCTGCCGCTGGGGCCGAGCAGCTCGGGGATCTCGTCGAGCGTGCCGGAGAGCGCTTCGAGCTGGGAGTTGAAGCCGGAGGTGGCGTCGGAGGCGATGTCCGTTCCGCCGGTGCCGGTTCCTGTGCCGGTTCCCGTGCCGAGGTCTGAGCCCGTGCCTGTGCCTGTACCCGTGCCTGTGCCTGTGCCGAGGTCTGAGCCCGTTCCTGTGCCCGTGCCCGTTCCTGTGCCCGTGCCGCTTCCGGTGGCGTCGCTGGGCTCGGCCTCGGGGTCGTACTTGCCGGTGATCGGGTCTATCCCGCCCTCGCTGACGATCGACTTGTTCCGGTCGTACGGATACGACGGGTACAGGTCATCGATCTGCTGGTCGCTCAGCCGGCTCGTCAGCAGCGAGCGGTCGATCTCGTCCTGCATATTGCTGCGCAGGTCCCAGGCCATCGCCTTGAGCCAGGCCACCGAGTCGACGGGCGTCCACTTCTCGGGCTTGTAGTCATTGGTGAGGTTCAGCGCGGCGTACTCGACGGAGATGTCCTTGCCGTCGCGGCCCTCCAGATACGCGTTGACGCCCGCCGCGTACGCCTGGAGGTTCTTCTTGGTCTCCGCCGAGAGCTTGGTGTCGTACTCGCGCTGCGCCACCCCGTGCCAGTCGAGGGTGCGCAGGAAGGTGTCGGTCTTGACCTGGCCCTTGCCGAACATCTCGGAGAGCCGGCCGGAGGTCATATGGCGCCGGACGTCCATCTCCCAGAAGCGGTCCTGCGCCTGGACGAAGCCCTGGGCGCGGAACAGGTCCTCGTCGGTGTCCGCGTAGATCTGCGGGATCCCGTAGCTGTCGCGTCTGACGTCCACGCGATCGGAGAGGCCTTCGAGTTCAAGCGTCCCCGTCGTCTGGGGGAAGGAGGCACGGACCGTGCTGACGCCCCAGTACGTGCCGTAGCCGACACCGCCGACGAGCGCCAGCACCAGGACGATCACGATCAGACGGGCGCGTCGCCCCTTCTTTTTGGCGGAAGGGGGGGCTGTGTTGGCGGGCATCGCTGTCCTTCGAGGGGCAGGGTGGTCCTGGAATGCTGGAGCAACCATAGGCGCAGCCGTTCATCGTCCCGGACGCGGTGTCATGTAGTGCGACTCGTCGGACGATCGCACAGGTGATCACGCCATGGTTCCCGCCATACAGCGGCCGAAAGGGAGGCGCAGATCACATCGGCTCGTACTGGCGATCGAAAGCGTCAAGAAAACGTTAAAGATTAGGTAAGGTAACGAAGTACCGGCTGCCGGAGGAACGATCCGGCAAGCGCGAGGGGAAGGATCGGCCGCTGTCTGTCCACCATCTCAACGAACTCCTGCTGATCGGCTCCCTCGTGCTGCTGATCGCGGTCGCGGCCGTCCGGATCTCCTCCCGGAGCGGGCTCCCCAGCCTGCTGCTGTATCTCGGGATCGGGGTCGTCATAGGGCAGGACGGCCTCTTTCACGTCAAGTTCGACAACGCCGAACTGACGCAGGTAATCGGATATGCCGCCCTTGTGGTGATCCTGGCCGAAGGTGGTCTGGGCACCAAGTGGAAAGAAGTGAAACCGGCGTTGCCCGCCGCCGCCGTGCTCTCCACCGTGGGGGTCGCGGTGAGCGTCGGGGTGACCGCCTCGGCCGCGCACTATCTGATCGGTCTGGAGTGGCGGCAGGCGCTGATCGTCGGCGCGGTCGTCTCCTCGACGGATGCCGCGGCGGTCTTCTCCGTACTGCGGAAGGTGCCACTGCCGTCCCGGGTAACCGGGGCGCTGGAGGCCGAGTCGGGCTTCAATGACGCCCCTGTCGTGATCATGGTGGTCGCGCTCTCGGCGGCGGGCCCGGTGGAGCACTGGTACGTGCTGGTCGGCGAGATCACGCTGGAACTGGCGATCGGCGCGTGTGTCGGACTCGCCGTGGGCTGGGCGGGCGCCTTCGGGCTGCGGCATGTGGCGCTGCCCGCCTCCGGGCTGTACCCGATCGCCGTGATGGCCATCGCCGTCTCGGCGTACGCGATCGGCGCCACGGCACACGGCAGCGGCTTCCTCGCGGTCTATCTCGCCTCGATGATCCTGGGGAACTCCAAGCTGCCGCACGCCCCGGCCAACCGCGGCTTCGCGGAGGGGCTCGGCTGGATCGCGCAGATCGGCATGTTCGTCCTGCTCGGACTGCTGGTGACCCCGCACGAGCTGGGAGACGACTTCCTGCCCGCGGTGGTGGTCGGTCTGGTACTGACCGTGGTGGCCCGGCCCCTGGCCGTACTGATCAGCCTGCTGCCGTTCCGTATCCCCTGGCAGGAACAGGCGCTGATGTCCTGGGCCGGGCTGCGCGGCGCCGTGCCCATCATCCTGGCGACCATCCCGATGGTGTCGAACATCGAGGGCAGTCTCCGGATCTTCAACATCGTCTTCATCCTGGTCGTCGTCTACACGCTGATCCAGGGGCCGACGCTGCCCTGGCTGGCCAAGGCCCTGCGGCTCGGCGACCCCGCCGAGGCCGCCGACCTGGGCATCGAGTCGGCGCCACTGGAGCGGCTGCGTGGCCATCTGCTCTCCGTGGCGATCCCCTCGCACTCGAAGATGCACGGCGTGGAGATCGGAGAACTGCGGCTGCCGGCCGGCTCCGCGGTGACCCTGGTCGTACGGGACGGCAAGAGCTTCGTGCCGCAGCCGGCGACCGTACTGCGCCGCGGCGACGAGCTCCTGGTGGTCGCGACCGATCCGGTACGGGACGCCGCCGAGCGACGGCTCCGGGCGGTCGGACAGGGCGGAAAGCTGGCCGACTGGCTGGGGACGGGCGCGGGTGCGGGGGCGGGAGCCGGAACCGGCGTCTGAACCGGGATCGAGACCGGGACCGGGACCGAGGGCGGGGGCGCCCTCCTTCCGTAATCGCAGGCGTGCGTCCATGCTGTTCGCTCCTTTCCCAGGTGGCGTGGCGTTTGTGCCTGTACGATAAAGGCACAGTTGATCGACCAACTCTGCCTGACGCAGTGCTGGCGCGACCGTATGGCGGCCGTGGCGTTCCCCGTTGTGGGCCCTGGTATCTACCGCAGTTCCGCGCAAGAGGACAGCTCTCGGCGGCGCCCGTACATCCGGGGGCTTGCTACCAGGCGGCAGAAAGGCAAGGACCGTGTCCCACAACACGGTCGACACCACCGAGGACGCCGCCCCGGCCGCGACGCCCCGTCCCGGATACGGGCGGCTGCTGCGCACACCCGGCGCCTGGACGTTCCTGCTGCCGGGTTTCGCCGCCCGGCAGCCTTTCGCGATGCTGACGATCGGCATCGTGCTCCTGGTCCAGCACACCACCGGCTCGTACGGCAGCGCGGGGGCCGTCGCCGCGGTGACCGGTGTCTCCATGGCGCTTTTCGCGCCGCAGGGCGGGAAGCTCGCCGACCGGTTCGGGCAGCGGGCGGTGCTCGTCCCGGGCGTGCTGCTGCACACGGCATCCGTCACGGCGCTGATCGTGCTCGCGCTCACCGACGCCCCGCTGTGGGCGCTGTCCCTCGCCGCTGTCCCGACCGGCGCGTCCGTCCCCCAGATTGGCCCGATGGTCCGGTCACGCTGGGCGGCGGTACTGGGAGGCAGCCCCTCCAACAGCCTCTCCGGCAGTCCCTCCGGCAACCTCTCCGGCAGTCCCTCCAGCAGTCCCTCCGGTTCAGGCTCTGGATCGAGCGCCGGTTCGAGCCCAGGCTCCCGTTCCGGCGGCGACACGTCGCTGCTCCCCACGGCCGCCGCGTTCGAGTCCGTGACGGACGAGTTCACCTTTGTCATCGGCCCGGTGCTGGCGACCGCGCTGTGCACCGGTGTCCACCCGGCCGCCGGACTGATCGCCGAGGCCGTGCTGACGCTGGCCGGCGGGCTGCTCTTCGCCGCTCAGCGGCGTACCCAGCCCAAGATCGGCCGACGTGGGGAAGGCGGCCCGGCCGAGCCGCGTATCTCGGCGCTCTCCGTGCCCGGGGTGCGGGTCCTCGCCATCTCCTTCCTGGGGATCGGTTCGGTCTTCGGGGGGATGCAGGTCTCGCTGACCGCCTTCACCGAGGAGATCGGCAACCCCGGCGTGAACGGTCTGCTGTACGGCGTCTTCGCGGCGGGCAACATGCTCGCCGGCATCGTCTGCGGCGCTGTGGCCTGGAAGATCGGGCCACGTCGCAGGCTGGTGGTCGGATACGCGGGGCTGACGCTGGCCGCGTCAGCGCTGTGGGCTGTGCACTCGGTGCCGCTGCTCGCCGGACTGGGACTGCTGGTCGGACTCTGTATCGCGCCCGCGCTGATCACGGGCTACACGCTGGTCGAGTCGCTGGTGCCCGCTTCGGCCCGTACCGAGGCGTTCACCTGGCTGACCGGCGCCGTCGCGCTCGGCCAGGCCGCGGCGGTCACCGTCGCCGGCCAGTTGGCGGACGCGCATGGCGCGAGCACCGGTTTCCTGGTGCCGCTGGTGGGCACCGCGCTGGCGCTGGTCACACTGGTCGCGCTGCGTTCGTGGCTGACCCCGGGGGCCTCCGGGCGGGCCTCCGCGCGTGGGATGAGTCACCGCGTGCCGATGGCAGTGGACTGATCGCGCGGAATACGTCACTATGGAGCGTCGTTAGCACTCATTGAGTGAGAGTGCCAGGAGGAGCAAGTGCCGACCTATCAGTACCAGTGCACCGAATGTGGCGAGGGCCTTGAGGCGGTGCAGAAGTTCACCGATGACGCCCTGACCGTGTGCCCGAATTGCCAAGGACGCCTGAAGAAGGTCTTCTCCGCGGTCGGCATTGTCTTCAAGGGCTCCGGGTTCTACCGGAACGACAGTCGTGGCTCGTCGTCGAGCAGCGCGCCTGCTTCAGCGGGCTCCTCGGGTTCCGCTACGGGTTCCACGGACTCGAAGTCGTCCTCGTCCACGTCGTCGGAGTCCAAGGCCCCGGCGTCGGCCTCGTCCTCCTCGGGCTCGGGCTCCTCCTCGGGCGGCTCCGGCTCCGGATCCGGTTCGGGCTCCAGCTCGTCGAGCAGCTCCAGCGGCTCCTCCGCCGCCTGACGTCTCCCTTCTCTCGTACTCGGCTTTTCCGTGGGGACCCCGCCGTTTTGAACGGCCGGGGTCTTTCGCGTACGCGCGGGCGAGTACCGCTACTGTGATCGGATGGCGAACGCAGAGATCGGCGTGATCGGTGGCTCGGGCTTCTACTCCTTCCTGGAGGATGTGACCGAGGTCGAGGTGGAGACTCCCTACGGGCCCCCCAGTGACTCCCTCTTCCTCGGCGAGATCGCCGGCCGACAGGTCGCGTTCCTGCCCCGGCACGGACGCTCCCACGGCCTCGCGCCGCACCGCATCAACTACCGCGCCAATCTGTGGGCACTGCGTTCCGTCGGTGTGAAGCAGGTTCTGGGACCGTGTGCCGTGGGCGGGCTGCGGCCGGAGTTCGGGCCGGGCACGCTGCTCGTGCCCGATCAGTTGGTGGACCGTACGAAGGCGCGCACGCAGACCTACTACGACGGGTTGCCGCTTCCGGACGGAAGCACCTCGAAGGTCGTGCACATCTCGCTCGCCGATCCGTACTGCCCCGAGGGACGCAGGACAACACTGGCGGCGGCGCGCGGGCGCGACTGGGAGCCGGTGGACGGCGGGACGCTCGTGGTCATCGAGGGCCCGCGTTTCTCGACGCGGGCGGAATCGCGGTGGCATGCGGCCATGGGCTGGTCGGTGGTCGGGATGACCGGGCACCCCGAGGCCGTACTCGCTCGTGAACTGGGGCTCTGCTACACCTCCATGACTCTGGTGACGGATCTGGACGCGGGCGCGGAGACCGGCGAGGGGGTCTCCCACGAGGAGGTCCTCAAGGTCTTCGCCTCGAATGTCGACCGGCTGCGCACGGTGCTGTTCGACGCGGTGGGCGGATTGCAGGCGAGCGAGACGCGCGACTGTCTGTGCTCACATGCTCTGGACGGGATCGACACCGGGATCGAGCTGCCCTGATCACGATGTGCCCGGCCCCCTCGCGAACCATGCGCGAGAAATCGGGAATTGCGGCGGCGCCCGCCTGAACCACTCCGGCGGGTGAGGAAGTTGTCCACAATCGGCGACTGATCAACAGGCCGCAGCGGGATCGTGACGGACCGTGCATCGTGAGGAGCGACCGCAGAACTCCTCACGGCTGGTGGTGGTTTCCATGTCCCGTTCCTTCTCGCACGATCCGTCCTTTCCTTCTCTTCCGGACTCTTCGCCCGTCCCCTCTCCGCTCTCCTCGCCCTTTCCTTCTCCTTTCCCCTCACCCGCCGCGCCCGAGCCGCGCGGGGTGCCGCCCTTCGATCCGCTACGGGTACGGGGCTCGGGCCGACGGCTGAGCGGAGCCCTGTTCAGGCGGCGGCGCGCAACGGCGGCCGGTCTGGCCATGACGGCTGCCGCGCTGGCCACCGCGGGAGCGGGGGGATCCGTCGGTGCGGCGGCGGACGCCGACGCCCGTGCGGAGTCCGGGGCGCCCGGCGCCGTGGCGGTGGCGACACCGTCCCGGCCGTCCCGCGCTCAGCGGGCCGCCAAGATGGTGTCCGCGCCGGTCCGTATCGCGGACGCGGCGACGGTCCGGCTGCTGCGCCGAGGAGACCGTGTGGATGTGATCGCTGCGGCGGAGGGGGCGCCGGAGGCGAGGGTGGTGGCCTCGGGAGCCCGGGTGATCGAGGTTCCGAGGGCACGGGAGACCGTTGTGGACACCGGGGACGGCGGGGCACTGATCGTCCTGTCCGTTCCACGCGCGACCGCCACGGAGCTGGCCGCCGCGGGCACCACGTCACGGCTGGCGGTGACGCTGTGCTGAGCCGGCTCGTGCGGGACCGGTTCGCGATGAGTCGGCGCGCGATGAGTCGCTTCGTGATGGGCCGGTTCGCGATGGGCCGGCACGTTCGCACTCGCACTGGCGAGCTGTGGGGTCGCCTGATCGCGTCTGCGGATTGGACAGTGTGGGCACGCGCTGCCGTAGGTTGCGAAGCTGATTGTCACCTCTACCGCACATGCGAAGAAAGGCTCACTCGTGAGCAAGGAGAAGGAAAGCGTGTTGGAAGGCTTCAAGGCCTTCCTGATGCGCGGCAACGTGATCGACCTCGCGGTCGCGGTGGTCATCGGCGCGGCGTTCACGAATGTGGTGAACTCGGTCGTCAAGGGTCTGATCAACCCGGTGGTCGGCGCGTTCGGCACCCAGGATCTGAACAAGTACAGCTCATGTCTGAAGTCGCCGTGCGCGACGAACGACGCGGGCGAGGTCGTGAGCGGCATTCCGATCATGTGGGGAACGGTGCTGAGCGCGGTCCTCACGTTCCTGATCACGGCGGCCGTCGTGTACTTCCTGATGGTCCTGCCGATGTCCAAGTACCTCGCCAGGCGGGCCAGGCAGCAGGCCGCCCAGGAGGAGGTTCAGGAAGCCGCGGATGTCAGCGAGCTGGAGGTGCTGAAGGAGATCAGGGACACTCTGATCGCGCAGCGCGGGCCCGGCACGGCCGTCCCTGGACAGACCACCGCCGGTCGGACCACCACTGGCCAGACCGCCCCGGGGCCGAACAATCCGGGGCAGGGAAATTCGTAGCGGCTGATTGCCGCACCGCCGGTCAGAGGTGGTGGGGCGGTTTCTCGTCCAGGAAGCGGGCGAGATCGGCCACGCTCTCATTACCCCCGGCGGGTCGGTCTCCCCAGCCACGGTCCGTGTCGTCCGTCGACTGCTGGTCCAGCGGATCGTCGAAGATCAACGCCGGACTGGGGCGGGGCGGTCGGGACGGCTGGGCCGACGGGGACTGCTCCGCTGCCGGAGGCTCGGGGGTGGGGACGGTGCTCATGGCTCCAGGGTACGGGCGCGTGGTCCCCACCGTAACGGCGGCGGACGTGAGGAAGAGCTCCGGCGTTCCTCGCGTCGGGGCTGGTGGCGGCGACCGTGGCGGCGGCCGTGGCGGTGGGGGTGGAGGTGGCACGTGCCGGGAGCGCGGACCACCGTGGTACGGATGAGGGTTCATGACATCCAATGACGCACTGACCGACGTGGCGGGCCTGCGGGTGGGGCACGCCCGAGTGGCCGGGGACCGGGCGCTGACCGGCACCACCGTCGTTCTCGCCCCGGAGGGCGGGGTGGTGGCCGCGGTGGACGTACGGGGCGGCGGGCCGGCCACCCGGGAGACCGACGCCCTCGATCCACGCAATATCGTCCAGCGCGTCGAGGCCGTCGTGCTGACGGGCGGCAGCGCGTACGGGCTCGACTCGGCGTCCGGGGTGATGGCGTGGCTGGAGGAGCGCGGGCGCGGCATCCGGGTCAGTGCCGATCCGTCCCAGGTGGTGCCGGTCGTGCCGGCGGCCGGGGTCTTCGACCTGGGGCGCGGGGGCGACTGGCGGGTCCGGCCGGACGCGGCGACGGGCCGTGCGGCGGTGGAGGCGGCGGCGAGTACGACGAGCGGGGCACCGGTCGCGGAGGGCGGTGTGGGCGCCGGGACGGGCGCCCTCGTCGGCCCGGTCAAGGGCGGGGTCGGTACGGCGAGCCTGGTCCTGGACTCCGGGATCACCGTGGCCGCCCTGGTCGTGGCCAACGCGGCGGGTTCCGCGATCGATCCGCTGACAGGCGTGCTGTACGGGCGCTACTTCAACGGCCGTACTGCGTACCCGGCGCCTGAGGTCCATGAGGCGGCCCAGCGGCGGCTGGCCGAGCTGCGCGAGCGGAACGGACCCCCGCCGCTCAACACCACGCTCGCCGTCGTCGCCACCGACGCCGAACTGTCCCGGGCACAGGCGCATAAGCTCGCGGGCACGGCGCACGACGGCATCGCGCGCGCCGTCCGTCCCGTGCATCTGCTCAACGACGGGGACACGGTTTTCGCCCTGGCGACGGGTCAACTCCCCCTCGCCAAGAGGGATCCGCTCGCGATCAATGAGGTACTGGCGGCCGGGGCGGACGTCGTGACCAGGGCAATCGTGTCCGCAGTCGAGGCGGCGGAGAGTGTGGCGGGGCCCGGCGGGACGTTCCCGTCGTACCGCGAGCTGTACCGGCTCGACTGACCGGCGTAGTCACCGAGTTGGCGGGGGGCGCGCGGGAACTTCACGTACGCCCCCTTCGTTTTCTCAAACTTAGGACGCGATGTCAGCCCTAGGCACTACGTTATGCAATCACCAAGTGACATGTGGCGACGGCCTGGAGACCCATCTTGAACGATCCCTACGAGACAACCGAGACGCACCTCGAGCGACTCCTGGGTCGGGCACTCAACTCCTTCGACCTGCCGGACGCATTGGTCGAGCAACTGAGCCATGCGCTGGCGCACGCCAGCTCGCTGTGCTCCGCGCACCACAGTGCGGGGTTGCACCGCGAGACATACCGACACACGTATCTGCTCGTCGACGGCAGCGCGCTCAGTCTCTGGGAGCTGGTGCACAACACCGGCCGGGACGAAGCGCGGTCGCACGAGCTGTACGCGGAGGAGTCCGAGGCGCAGTTGGCCGCGGCCCGTCTCTGCCGCCCCGGCAGCCCCGAGGCGCCACGGCTCTCCGACGACGGGGCGGCGGACGCGGACCCGGCGGCGGTGCGCGATCCGGACGGGCCACCCATGGACGATGTCGCGGCGGGTCTGCTCGCGGAGCTGGAGTCCGAGCGCACGGCCGAGATCGACGCGCATCTCGCCCTGCTCCGCGGTCTGCGCGCCATGCCGTCGACCCCGGTTCCACGGCACCGGATGTACTCGCCGGACAACTCCCCCGACCACGCACGCCGGGTGCTGCGCCGGGCGGAGAACGCGGACCGGCCGGGCGAGGAGACCGCGCGGCTGCTCCGGACGGCGTTCGCACACCACATCACACAGGTCTTCGGCAGACAGTGCCAGGTCGAGGGCAAGGACGCCGGGTTCATGCTCTACGAGCACGCGTTCCTGCTGATCGACGGCAGCGAGACGAGCCTGTGGGAGGTGGAGCACACGGCGACTCCGGACGGCCGCCATATGTGCGAGGTGTACGAGACGGAACACCTCGCGCGCGAAGCCATGGAGCTCCGCGCGCAGGTGAGATGACATGAGATGAGGTGAGGACGAGGGTGGGAGCGGGGGGTCGTACGCCGTCAGGGGTGGACGTCGGGGTGGACGACGTACGACTACGAGGACCCGGCTCAGGCGGCTACCGGTACCTTGGCGTCCGCTCCGGCTCCCCCGTCACCGGTGATGCCGTCGGCGGCGCTCCCGGCGTCCGCCGTCTGGTCGGGGCGGCCCGTCCTGCGGGCTCCCTTGAGCAGGATGACCAGCCCGGTGCTCACCGCCGTACCCGCCGCGATCGCGATCAGGTACAGGAACGGATTGCCGATCAGCGGGATCACGAAGATGCCGCCGTGCGGGGCCCGCAGTGTGCACTCGAAGACCATCGACAGCCCGCCGGTGACCGCGCCGCCCGCCATCGCGGAGGGGATCACCCGCAGCGGGTCGGCGGCCGCGAAGGGGATCGCGCCCTCGGTGATGAAGGAGGCACCGAGCACCCAGGCGGCCTTGCCGTTCTCCCGTTCGGTACGGGTGAACAGCCTGCCGCGTACGGTCGTGGCCAGCGCCATGGCGAGCGGCGGGACCATGCCGGCGGCCATCACGGCGGCCATGACCTTGAGGCTGCCCTCGTTGGGGTTGGCGAGGCCGCCGACCGCGAAGGCGTACGCGACCTTGTTGAGCGGGCCGCCCAGGTCGAAGCACATCATCAGGCCGAGAATGACACCGAGGATGATCGCGTTGGCGCCGGAGAGACCGGACAGCCAGTCCGTCAGCGCCTTTTGGAGCGAGGCGATGGGCTTTCCGACCACCAGGAACATCAGGAAGCCGACGATCGCCGAGGAGATCAGCGGGATCACGACGACCGGCATGATGCCGCGCAGTGAGGCGGGAACCCTCAGCTTCTGGATGGCCATCACCGTGCCACCGGCGATCAGACCGGCAGCCAGGCCGCCCAGGAAGCCCGCGTTGATGGTGAGGGCGATGGAGCCGCCGACGAAGCCGGACACCAGACCGGGGCGGTCGGCCATCCCGTACGCGATATAGCCCGCGAGGACCGGTACCAGGAAGCTGAACGCCAGGCCGCCGACCTGGAACAGCAGGGCGGCCCAGCTGGTGTGGTCCGTCCAGATGAAGTGCTCGGCGACGGAAGGAGCCTTGTTGATGGTGTAGCCGCCGATGGCGAAGCCGAGGGCGATGAGAAGCCCGCCCGCGGCCACGAACGGGACCATGTAACTCACGCCGGACATCAGCCACTTACGCAGCTTGGTGCCGTAGCCCTCGCCCGGTTCGCCCGCGCTGTCCACGGGCGAGGCGTGGTCGCTCGCCGTACCGGTGACCTCGCCGCGCTCCGCCTTGCCGCGTACCTCGGCGATCAGCTCGGCGGGCCGGTTGATACCCGCCTTGACGCCTACGTCGACGGTGGGCTTCCCGGCGAACCGCTCCTTCTCCCGTACCGGCACATCGTGCGCGAAGATCACGGCGTCGGCGGCGGCGATGACGGCGGGGTCGAGCCGGTTGAATCCGGCGGACCCCTGCGGCTCGACGACCACCTCGACGCCCGCCTGCCGCCCGGCCTGTTCCAGCGCCTCGGCGGCCATATAGGTGTGGGCGATCCCGGTGGGACAGGAGGTGACGGCGACGACCCGGAAGACGCGGGCGGCGGACTTCTCGGGCTCCTCCACTGCCGAAGGCGCGGCCTGGGGCTCCTTCCCGGCCTGGGACTCCTTCCCGGCCTGGGACTCCTCCCCGGCCACGGACTCGGGCTCGGGCTCCGGCTGCGGCTGCGGCTCGGGCTGCGCCTCCGGCTCGGATCGCGGCTCGGGGGCGGGCCGTGTGGTGTCCTCGCCGCGAATCAGCGACGCCGCCGCGGTCGCGTCCGTCGCCGTACGCAGCGCCGTCGTGAACTCCTCGTTCATCAGGCGCCGCGCCAGGGCGGAGAGGATCGTCAGATGGGCGTCGTCGGCACCGGCCGGGGCGGCGATCAGGAAGATCAGATCCGCGGGACCGTCCGGGGCTCCGAAGTCGATGCCCCGGCCCGAGCGGCCGAAGGCCAGCGTGGGTTCGCTGACATGGGCGCTGCGGCAGTGCGGAATACCGATACCGCCGTCGAGTCCGGTCGGCATCTGCGCCTCGCGCGCGGCCACATCGGCCAGGAAGCCGTCCAGGTCGGTGACCCGGCCCAGGGTCACCATCCGTTCGGCCAGCGAGCGGGCCGCGGCTTCCTTCGTCTCGGCGGCCAGGTCGAGGTCGACCAGGTCCGCGGTGATCATGTCGCTCATCGCGGGCTCCTTCGCTTGCTTATCGCGCGGGTCAGGTGAGTGGGAGAAGAGGCAGGAGGGGGTGGGACAACGGGAGGGGCAGCGGGGTCCCGGGTGGCGGGCGGGGACGGGATCATGAGGCGGGCTCCATGAGAGGACGGTCCAGCGGGATGTCCGCGGTCACCGTGACCGCCGACGGGTCCAGGTCCGCGGGCGACGGCATCACGCTGCCCGGCAGCTGCACGGCCGCCGCGCCGTGCGCGACGGCGGACGCGAGAGCGTCGGGGCCTTCGCCGCCCGCCGCCAGGAACCCGGCCAGCGAGGCGTCGCCCGCACCGACGTTACTGCGGACGGCGGTGACGGCGGCGGAGCCGAAGTACGTCCCCGCGTCCGAGACCAGCAGCTGGCCGTCCGCGCCGAGGCTGGCGAGCACGGACCCTGCGCCATAGGTCCGCAGCTCCTCCGCGGCCTTGACCGCGTCGCCCACCGTCGCCAGGGGGCGGCCGACGGCCTCGGCCAGCTCTTCGGCGTTCGGCTTGACGACGTCCGGCCGTTCCCGGAGGGCTGCCAGCAGGGAGGGGCCCGAGGTGTCCAGCGCGATCCTGGCCCCGGCACGATGCGCGCGGGCGACCAGCTCGGCGTACCACTCCGGTGCGAGGCCGCGCGGCAGACTGCCGCAGCAGGCGATCCAGGCGGCCGCGCCCGCGTGCGTACGGATCGTGGAGAGCAGCGACTCCGATTCGACGGCCGTCAGTTCGGGACCCGGCGCGTTGATCTTCGTCAGGGTGCCGTCCGGCTCGGCGAGCGCGATGTTGGAACGGGTCGCGCCGGCGACCGGCACCGGCGCGACCTCGATGCCCTGCCCCGCGAGCAGTTCGGCGACGAGCGCGCCCGGCGCGCCGCCGAGCGGCAGTACGGCGACCGTACGTCGGCCCGCCGCGGCGACGGCCCGCGAGACATTGACCCCCTTGCCGCCGGGGTCCATGCGCTCGGCCGTGGCCCGCAGCACTTCGCCTCGGTCGAGGGCCGGGACCTCGTACGTACGGTCCAGGCTCGGGTTCGGGGTGACGGTGAGAATCATGCGGCGCTCTCCTGGTCGCACAGCTACGGGTCGCACGGCGACTGGTCGCACAGCTACGGGTCGCACAGCTGGGGGTCGCACAGCTAGACGCACAGCACTTCGGTGCCCGCGGCCTCTACCGCCGCGGCGTCCGAAGGGCTGAGCCCGCTGTCGGTGATGAGCAGGTCGACATCGGCGAGAGCGCCGAAGCGCGCGAAGTGCTCCTGGCCGTGCTTGGCGGAGTCGGCGAGCAGCACCACCCGCCGGGCGGCGCCCACGAGCGCGCGCTTGACGGCCGCCTCCGCGAGGTCCGGGGTGGTGAGACCGCCTTCCGGCGAGAACCCGTTCGTGCCGAGGAAGACGACATCGGCGCGGATCTCGCCGTACGCGCGCAGGGCCCAGGCGTCGACGGCGGCGCGCGTACGGTGCCGCACCCTGCCCCCGACCAGATGGAGATCGATGCCCGGATGATCGGCGAGGCGGGCGGCGACGGGTAGCGCGTGGGTGACGACGGTGAGCCCGCATTCCAGTGGCAGCGCCGCCGCGAGCCGCGCCACGGTCGAACCGGCGTCCAGGATCACGCTGCCGTCCTCCGGCAGCTCGGCGAGCGCCGCGTGCGCGATACGGTCCTTCTCGTCGGCGGCGGTGGACTCGCGCTCCGCGAGATCGGGCTCGAAGTCGAGCCGTCCGGCCGGTATGGCCCCACCGTGCACACGCCGTACGAGCCCGGCCCTGTCCAGGGCCTTGAGATCACGCCGTACGGTCTCGGCGGTGACCTGGAACTCCTCGGCCAGCGACAGCACATCGACGCGGCCGCCCTCACGGGCGAGGCGCAGGATCTCCTGCTGTCGCTCCGGTGCGTACATGTGGTTTTACGTCCATTCCGTGCCCGAACCTGTGGTTTCGGCGACACGCTACGCCCAGATTTCCAGAAAGTAAACAGATCCGGGCACGGTACGGACAGAGTCGGGCGTCAGCCGTTCTCGGTGGCGGCGCTCTCGCCGTGGCCGACGGCTCCCTCATCGTTGGAGTCCCCGGCATCGCCGCCGTAGCCCCCGGCATTCCCGCCGTCGTTCTGGGCCGTCCCGCCGTCGTTCCCGGCGCCCAAGTCGCCGCCGTCCCCAACAGACCCGTCCCCGACAGACCCGTCCCCAACGGACCCGTCGCCGACAGACCCGTCGCCGATCTGAGCGCCGACCGCCGCCAGCGCGGTGGTCACCGGCTGGAAGAACGTCTCGCCACCGACGGTGCAGTCGCCGCTGCCACCGGAGGTCAGACCGATGGCGTTGCCGTCCGCGGTGAAGAGGGGGCCGCCGCTGTCACCGGGCTCCGCGCAGACGTCGGTCTGGATCAGGCCGGTGACCGTACCCTCCGCGTAGTTGACCGTGGCGTCGAGGCCGGTGACCGAGCCGTCGTTCAGCCCTGTGGTGCTGCCCATACGGATCACCGCCTGGCCCACCGTGGCCTCGGCGGCCCCGGTGATCTCCACAGTCTGTCCGTCGCCCGTGTCGACCGTGCTCGGGGCCTGGGTGGTGGCGTCGTCGTAACTGACGAACGCGAAGTCGCCGTCGCCCGGGAAGGTCGCCTGCTGGACGGTGCCCACCGGCGCCCCGCCCGCGGCGTCCGACCACTCGGCGGCGGCGACTCCGCAGTGGCCGGCGGTGAGGAAGCCGGGCGCGCCGTTGCCGTCGATGACGTTGAAGCCGAGAGAGCAGCGCGCGCCGCCGCCGAAGATGGCGTCACCGCCCGCGGCGACGGTCTTGAACTCGCCGGCGGACTTCTTGATACGGGCCGTGTCCGCGCCCAACGACTCGACCGTGGACTCGATCCGGTCCCACTCGTCGCCGGTCACGGTACGGTCCGCCGTGACCTGGATCCGGTTCGTCGTCGGATCGACGGCCCACGCGGTGCCCGGAATGGTGGCCTGCTGCCGCAGTGTCATCGCGGCGGACTTCAGCTGGGCCGTGCTGTTCTTGACGCTCCTCACCACGGCTCCCGCCCTGGTGACTTCGGCACGCAGATCGCTGTCGTCGCCGACGACATTGACGGTGACCTGCCGCCTGTCCTGGTCGTAGTAGGCACCGGCGAAGGCCGGACCCAGCCGCGTGGCGATCCGCGAGGCCAAGTCCCCCGCGGATAAGGCACTCAGCGACTTGGGCGCCGGGGCCGGAGAGGGGTCGGATCCGGTCTGCGAGGCATTGGCCTGGGGCAGCAGAATCGCGGCCGCCACCACGGCGGCAGCACCTCCCCCGGCGAAGACGATCTTCCGCTTGGGTATGCGTTTGTGGCTCAACTCGTGACCTCCTGTGGGGAACGGAGTCCGCTCGTCGGCAGCAGACGAAACGCCCTGGGCGCTATGGGCCTTCATACGGAGGAGACCTGAGTTGTGTTCAGCTCGGCGGTACGCGAACGACGGAGACCCGCACCCTGGCATCTGCCCGGTGCGGGTCTCCGTAGACGAACGGCTGTTACGTCCGAGCGGCCTCCACGGCCGACTCCTCCACCTGTTGCTTCGGTCGCGCCGGTAGCGCGAACATCACCACGAAGATCGCCACGAGCACCGCGACCACCCACCACAGCGCGTGCTGGAATCCGTCCACGAAGGCCGTGCCGACCGCCAAAGGGTCGCCGGCCGAGGCGCCACCGATGTGGTCGTCGACCACACCGAAGAACACCACCGACACCAGCCCGAGCCCCAGCGCGCTGCCCATCTGCTGCGTGGTGTTGATCAGACCGGACGCCGAACCCGCGTGCTCGCGCGGCACCCCGGACAGCACCGCGTCCGTCAGCGGCGCGACGATCAGACCCATGCCGAGCCCCATCACCGTCAGCGGCAGCGCCATCTGCCAGGCATGGATCCCCATTCCGTACCGGCCGGCTTCCCAGATGTAGAGCAGCAGCCCCACGGCCATGGTGAGCGCGCCCGCCTGGAGCACTTTCCGGCCGAAGCGCGGCACCAGCTTCTGTACGGACAGCCCCGCCGCCACCGAGACCGCGATCGAGAACGGCACTCCCGTGAGCCCCGCCCGCAGCGGGCTCCAGCCGAGACCGATCTGCATATAGAGCGTCCAGACCAGGAAGAAGATGCCCAGCGCGACCCCGAAGGTCAGCTGCACGGCGATACCCGCGGCGAAGCTCTTCACCTTGAACAACGACAGCTCGACGAGCGGCGAACCGTCCTTGCGCGTCTTCCTCTTCTCGTACGCCACGAAGCCCGCGAACACCAGCACGCTGCCCGCCATGCACAGGTGACCCCAGAGCGGCCAGCCCAGCTCGCGCCCGCGCGTGAGCGGATAGATCAGCATCAGCAGCGCGGCGACCACCAGCACCACGCCGACCAGATCGAGCCGGAGCGCCTTGGGTGCCTTGGACTCGATGATGAACCTCCGGCCGAGCAGTACGCCCGCGATCCCGACCGGCAGATTGATCAGGAAGATGGGCCGCCACTCCAGCCCGGCGATGTTCCACTGCGTCAGCAGCGCGCCGAGCAGCGGTCCCGAGACGGCGCCGAGGCCGACGATCGCGCCGAACATCCCGAAGACCTTGCCGCGTTCGTGCGCGGGGAAGGTGACATGGATGATCGCGAGCACCTGCGGGACCATCATCGCCGCCATCGCGCCCTGGAGCAGCCGTGAGCCGGCCAGCATCTCCGGGTTCGCGGCGAAGCCGCAGAGCGCGGAGGCGATCGTGAAGCCGGTGATTCCGATCAGAAAGAGCCGCTTGCGGCCGTAGATGTCACCCAGCCGACCGCCGGTGATCAGTCCGGCGGCGAAGGCGAGGGCGTATCCGGCGGTTATCCACTGGATGGCCCCGAAGGAGGCGCCCAGATCCCGTTCGATGCTCGGGATGGCGATATTGACGATCGTGACGTCGACCAGGTCCATGAACGCGGCGGTCATGACGACGGCGAGGGCCAGCCAGCGACGACGGTCGCCGGGCGCGGAAGGCTTGTCAGGAACAGGCACAGACGGTGAGAGAGGAGGAGAAGAAGGAGCGGAAGGAGGAGAGGAAGGCGGAGAAGAAGGGGGAGAAGAAGGGGGAGAAGAGGCGGGCGAAGAACTCATGCGGAGGAAACTAGAGACCATCTAGGCCAGAACATGTCCTAGAGGGCGCGCACCATGGATCCCATGACCGACACCCCGGCGCGGCTCCTCACTCTCCTCTCCCTCCTCCAGACTCCGCGCGAGTGGCCGGGCAGTGAGCTGGCCGAGCGGCTCAGCGTCAGCCCGCGAACGATCCGCCGCGACATCGACCGGCTGCGCGCCCTCGGCTACCCCGTCGAAGCCACCATGGGCGCGGTGGGCGGCTATCGGCTGGTCGCCGGCACCGCCATGCCACCGCTGCTCCTGGACGACGAGGAGGCCGTCGCCATCGCCGTCGGGCTGCGCGCCGGGGCGGGCCATGCCATCGAGGGCGTGGAGGAGGCGTCCGTACGGGCGCTCGCCAAGCTGGAGCAGGTGCTGCCCTCCCGGCTGCGCCACCGCGTCTCCACACTTCAGGCCGCGACGATCCCCCTCGCCCAGGGCGACGGTGCCACCATCGAGCCGCGCACTCTGACGGTGATGGCCTCGGCGGTCACCGCCACCGAGCGGCTGCGCTTCGGCTATCGCTCGGGCGACGGTACGGAGACGAAGCGGCAGGTCGAGCCGTACCGTCTCGTCTCCACCGGCCGGCGCTGGTATCTGGTGGCGTACGACCTCGGGCGCGAGGACTGGCGTACGTTCCGGGTCGACCGCGTCAGCGAGCCCTTCGCCACCGGCGCGCGGTTCCATCCGCGTGAGCTGCCCGCCGGGGACGCGGCGAAGTTCCTGAGCCGGTCGATGTCCCGGATGCAGCCGCGGATGGAGGTGGATGTGAGCTTCCGGGCGCCCGCGCGGTTTGTCGCGGCGAGGCTCCCGGCCCATCTCGGCGCGCCCGAACCCACCGGCCCTGACTCCTGCCGGCTGCGCACCTCGGTGAAGGACTCGCTGGAGTGGCTGGCGCTGCGACTGGCCCTGGTGGACTGCGAGTTCACGGCGCACCGACCCGACCAGCTGACGGACTACCTGCGCGATCTGGGGGCGAGGCTCACCCGGGCGGCCGTCCCGGGAGCGGCATCGTAGGAGCCTCTGCGCGCGGTGGAGGACGCGTTGAGGGAGTCCGGCCTGGACTGGGCCGTCCTGCGACCTGGCGGCTTCGCCTCCAACGCCTTGGCCTGGGCGGAG
>NZ_JBFAZD010000014.1:0-227796 GCF_040681655.1 Streptomyces sp. NPDC051662 | reverse complement strand
CGGCCTCGTGGTCGGCCGGGCCCGCTTGTGCGGGCGGTGAAGGGGGGCGCGCAGGGGTCGTGTCCGGGACGTAGAGCGTGATTTGTGGCGCGCGAACGCCCGAACCATCGACTGGGCAGAACGCGCCGTAAATCATGCAGTCCCGGATGCGAGCCCGGAGCGCCACCCGGCGACAACCCGCACCCGGAAACCGGCCCCAGCCGAAACGACCGGCCCCATCAAGACGCTCGGGGTGCGTCGATTCGGGCTACCGCGTCCTCCGCGCCGTACGGCTGGAGATATGGCATCCAGCGCGGATCACGGTGGCCCGTGCCGATGATGCGCCAGGCCAGGCCCGACGGGGGTTCGGGCTGGTGGTTGAGGCGCCAGCCCAGTTCTCGTAGGTGCCTGTCCGCCTTGACGTGGTTGCAGCGGCGGCATGCCGCCACCACGTTGTCCCACCGGTGCTGTCCGCCGCGGCTGCGCGGGATGACGTGGTCGACGCTGGTTGCGACGCCACCGCAGTACATACAGCGACCGCCGTCACGGGCGAAGAGGGCACGGCGGGTCAGCGGAACGGGCCCCCTGTAGGGGACCCGGACGAAGCGCTTGAGCCGTACGACGCTGGGGGCTGGGATGACTCGGGTCTCGCTGTGCATGAAGGCGCCGGATTCCTCTAGGCAGAGTGCCTTGTTCTCCAGAACGAGGACGAGCGCGCGGCGGAGCGGTACGACGCCGAGTGGCTCGTACGACGCGTTGAGGACCAGGACATGCGGCACGGATGCCTCCTTGTACGCCGGCGGCACGTGGCTCGCGCCGGGACGATCTGCTCTCAGTCTCTCCTCATGCCTGGTCGAAACGCCACCACGTCCAGGTAACGGGCCATGAGTGTTTTCGACCACATGACGTGTGCGGGGCCGCTCGGGGGCCCTGGGAAGGCCCTATACGTGAGGCGCGTCTCTCCGGCCTCCGGGGCGGCGGTCGCGCGGGAGTGCCCCGTTAGTGTGGTTGGTCCACCCCGCCGATACCTGGAGGTTTCTGTCGTGTCCTGGTCCGCCCTGCCGGCCGCCGGCCCGTCGTCCGACCCCGTCACTCTCGACGAGGCCGCGGACAGGGCGAACGACGCCGCGAGCTGGGTCGGGGACAACTGGGCCACCTGGCTGAGCACCGGTCTGCGCATGGTGCTGATCCTGGTGATCGCGCTGGTGCTGCGCCATGTCATCCGCCGCGCCCTGACCAAGCTGATAGACCGGATGAACCGCAGCGTGCAGACGGTCGAGGGCACCGCGCTCGGCGGGCTGCTGGTGAACGCGGAGCGGCGTCGGCAGCGTTCCGAGGCGATCGGGTCGGTGCTCCGTTCGGTCACATCGTTCCTGATCATGGGCACGGCGGCGTTGATGATGCTGGGCGCGCTCAATATCAATCTGGCCCCGCTGCTGGCCTCGGCGGGCGTCGCGGGAGTGGCGCTGGGGTTCGGTGCGCGCAATCTCGTGACGGACTTCCTGTCCGGGGTCTTCATGATCCTGGAGGACCAGTACGGCGTCGGGGACACCATCGACGCGGGGGTGGCCTCCGGTGAGGTGATCGAGGTCGGGCTGCGGGTCACCAAGCTGCGGGGCGACAACGGCGAGATCTGGTACGTACGCAACGGTGAGGTGAAGCGGATCGGCAACCTCAGCCAGGGCTGGGCGACGGCGGGTGTCGATGTGATGGTGCGGCCGACGGAGGACCTGGAGGCGGTCCGTACGGTCATCACGGCGGTCGCGGAGAAGATGGCCAAGGACGACCCGTGGAACGAGCGGCTGTGGGGCCCGGTCGAGGTGCTCGGTCTGGACGCCGTCCTGCTGGACTCGATGACGGTGCGGCTCTCGGCGAAGACGATGCCGGGGCAGGCGCTCGGGGTGGAGCGCGAGCTGCGCTGGCGGGTCAAGCGCGCGTTCGACGAGGCGGGCATACAGATCGTCGGGGGCCTTTTCCCCGCGGTGGAGACAGCCGCCGCGGCGCCCGACCCGGCGGCCGGTGTCGCCGCCCCCTCGGCGCTGGCGAGCCCGACGTCCCCGCAGTCCCTGGCGGCGGCCCCGATCACGCCGCCCCCGAACCTGGCGAAGTAGCGCGCCCCTTTTCAGGCACCCCCGCAGGTAACGCTTTGGTTGCCGCGGGGGTGTCTTGTGCCGGAGAGTATTGACGCCTTCGAGGCTTCCGGCCTACTTTCCTCGCACCCGATAGGAAACTTTCCTAACAGTGTCATCGGGAGAGCGAGCAGTGGAAGGGCAGGTGCCGAGTCCGTGACCGATGCGACCGGATCACCCACTCCGTCACCGGGGACGCCGCGTGTGCTGCGGGCCATGAACGACCGGGCCGCGCTCGATCTGCTGCTGGCCCACGGCCCGCTCTCGCGGACCCGGATAGGCAAGCTCACCGGCCTCTCGAAGCCGACCGCCTCCCAGCTGCTCGCCCGTCTCGAAGCGGCCGGTCTGGTCGTGGCCACCGGGACCACCGAGGGACGGCCGGGGCCCAACGCCCAGCTCTACGCGGTCAACGCGCACGCGGCGTACGCCGGGGGGCTCGATGTGAATCCGCGGCGGATCCTGGCCGCCGTCGCCGATATCACCGGAACCACCGTCGGGGAGTTCGAACTGCCCACCCCGGGGCGCCGCGCCGACAGTGTCGTCCGTCAGGTCACGGACGCGCTGGAGGGGGCCGTGAAGGCCGCCGGCCTCGCCACCGCCGAGGTGCGCCGGGTCGTGATCGGTACGCCAGGCGCGTTCGATCCGTCCACCGGCCGGCTGCGGTACGCGTCCCATCTGCCCGGCTGGCACTCCGCCACGCTCCTCGACGAGTTGGCCGCGGTCCTGCCGATGCCCGTCGAGTACGAGAACGACGTGAACCTCGCGGCGGTCGCCGAGCAGCGCCTCGGAGTGGCCCGCGGCGACGAGGACTTCGTTCTGCTGTGGAACGAGGACGGCCTCGGCGCCGCCCTGTTCATCGGCGGGCGGCTGCACCGCGGCTTCACCGGCGGCGCCGGCGAGGTCGGCTTCCTGCCGGTCCCCGGAACTCCGCTGGTACGCCAGGTGGTCCGGGCGAACAGCGGTGGTTTCCAGGAGCTGGCGGGCGCCCAGTCCGTGCCCCGGCTCGCGAAAACCCTCGGCATCGACACCCCCGAGACGCCGTACGCCGAGGTCGCGGCCGGGCTGCTGACCCGCGCCGCCGCCGGGCACGAGCAGGACGAGCGGCTGGCCGAGCTGCTGCGGCTGTACGCCCAGCGGCTCGCCACCGGTCTCGCTTCGGTGACCGCCGTACTCGACCCCGAGCTGATCGTCCTGGCGGGCGGGGTGACCGCCGCCGGCGGTGAGCCGCTGCGCGCACTCGTCCAGGCGGAGCTGGCCGAACTGGCCGCGTCCCGCCCCCGGCTCCTCATCGGCGAGGTCCAGCACCGTCCGGTTCTGCGGGGCGCGCTGGAGAGCGCCCTGTCGACCACGCGCGACGAGGTCTTCGACACCGCCCGCTGATCACCGTCCGACTCCGCCCGACTCCTTCCGCCGCACCGCACACCCCCCGTATCTCCCTTACCGACCCCCGTACCCATCACCGGGAGTACCGCCATGCTCAGAAACCGTCGTCTCGCCGCCTCCGCCGTCGCCGTGGCCGCGATATCCGTTCTCGCCACCTCCTGTACCGGGCAGTCCGGCGCCGACGCGTCCGACGACCCGAACGCCAAGACCTCCATCACCTTCTGGCACGGCTGGAGCGCGCCCGCCGAGGTGAAGGCCATCCAGGACAACATCGACCGGTTCGAGAAGGCGCATCCGAACATCACGGTGAACGTCGTCGGCAATATCAACGACGACAAGCTCAACCAGGCGCTGCGCGCGGGCGGTTCCAAGGGGCCGGATGTGGTGTCCTCCTTCACCACCTCGAACGTCGGCAAGTTCTGTTCGTCGGGCGCCTTCGCCGATCTGGCCCCGTTCATCGAGAAGTCCAAGCTGGACCTGGAGAAGACGTTCCCCAAGGTGCTGCTGGAGTACACGCAGTTCGAGGGCAAGCGCTGCGCGCTGCCGCTGCTCAGCGACGCGTACGGGCTCTACTACAACAAGGACGCCTTCGAGAAGGCCGGGATCGCCTCCCCGCCGAGGACGATGTCGGAGCTGGCCGCCGTCGCGAAGAAGCTCACGAAGCCCAAGGGCGACAGCTACGAGCAGGTCGGCATGATGCCGACGTACCACGGCTACGAGACGGTCGTCGACCACTACATGTCAAGCTGGGACCACGCGTACTTCGACAAGGACGGCAAGTCCGGCATCGCCAAGGACCCGGCCTTCGCCAAGATGTTCACGTACCAGAAGAAGCTGGTCGACGACCTCGGCGGGTACGAGAAGCTGGAGAAGTACCGCTCCACGTTCGGTGACGAGTGGGGCGCCAAGCACCCGTTCCACACCGGCCAGGTCGCCATGCAGCTGGACGGCGAGTGGCGGCTCGGCATGGCCGAGGACGCCAAGGTGCCGTTCGAGATCGGTGTCGCGCCGATGCCGGTGGCGGACGACGAGGCGGACAGCTACGGCAAGGGGTTCCTCTCCGGCACGATCATGGGGATCGCACCGCAGAGCGAGAAGCAGAACGCCGCGTGGGAGCTGGTGAAGTACATGACGACCGACACCGAGGCGGTCGTCCAGTTCGCGAACGGCATCCGCAATGTGCCCTCCACGCTGGAGGCGCTGAAGTCCCCGGGCCTGAAGTTCGACCCGCGCTTCAAGACCTTCCTCGACATCGCGCAGCACCCGAAGTCCAACACCCCGCCGGCCGCCATCAACGGCTCGACGTACCAGCAGACGCTCCAGGACTTCGGGTACCAGTACGAGCAGGGCAAGGTGAAGGATCTCCAGGCGGGTCTGGAGAAGACCGCCCAGCAGATCGACCGTGACATCGAGCAGGCCAAGTAGCGGGCCGGGACGTCACCGATGTCCACGCACACGCTCCGTTCGAAGCGCCGCGCGTCGGCGCTTCGGACGGCGGCGTTCATGTCGCCCTGGTTGATCGGCTTCACCGTCTTCTTCGCGTATCCGCTGATCTCGACCGTCTACTTCTCCTTCATGAAGTACGACGGCTTCAACTCGCCCGTCTGGAACGGTCTGGGGAACTGGTCGTACGTCTTCAACGACTACCCGATGTTCTGGCCGTCCCTGCGCAACACGCTCTGGCTCGTCGTGATCATGGTGACCTGCCGGGTGGTCTTCGGACTCGGCATCGGCATGCTGATCACCAAGATCAAGACGGCTACGGGGATCTTCCGCACCCTCTTCTATCTGCCGTATCTGGCGCCGCCGGTCGCCGCGACGCTCGCGTTCGTCTTCCTGCTCAACCCGGGTACGGGGCCGGTCAACACCATTCTCGGGGACCTCGGCCTGCCGACCCCCGGCTGGTTCAACGACCCCGGCTGGTCCAAGCCCGCGCTCACCCTGCTGGCCGTCTGGGGCATCGGCGACCTGATGGTGATCTTCATGGCCGCGCTGCTCGACGTACCGAAGGAGCAGTACGAGGCGGCCGAGCTGGACGGCGCGTCGGCCTGGCACCGCTTCCGGTACGTGACCCTGCCGAACATCTCGCCGATCGTGATGTTCGCGGTGGTCACCGGGGTGATCTCGGCGATGCAGTACTACTCGCAGCCGCTGGTCGCGGGCAAGGTCGCCTCCGGGGTCATCGGCGGCTCCGGGCAGCAGTTCGAGCCCGGCTACCCGGACAAGTCCACGCTGACCCTGCCGCAGCTGGTCTACAACCTGGGCTTCCAGCGCTTCGACTACGGCGCCGCGTGTGTGGTCGCGCTCGTACTGTTCGCGCTGGCCATGGCCTTCACGGCGCTGCTGATGCGGCGGCGCGGCGGACTGATCGGATCGGGTGACTGAGATGACACAACTCCTCGGCCGGCCCGGCTCGCCGACGACGGCCGCGCCCGACGCGCCCGACCGCACGCCCGCCGCCCGCAGCGCGCGCCGCAGGGCGCTGCTGCACTGGATCGCCGTGCACTCCCTGGGCGTCGCGGCCGCGCTCTTCTTCGTGCTGCCGTTCGTCTTCCTCTTCCTGACCTCGGTGATGAGCGACCATCAGGCGCTCACCCGCGATCTGACCCCCAACTCCTGGGAGTGGGGCAACTACGCGAAGGTGTTCGACACCCCGGGCTTTCTGACCTGGTGGAAGAACACCCTGCTGTACGCGGGGCTGGGGACCGTCCTGTCGGTGCTCTCCTCGATCCCGGTGGCGTACGCGCTCGCCAAGTTCCGCTTCCGGGGCCGGCAGCTCTCACTGATGCTCGTCATCTCGATGATGATGCTGCCGCCCCAGGTGATCATCATTCCGATGTATCTGTTCTGGGCGAAGCAGCTCGATCTGTCGGGCTCGCTCTGGCCGCTGATCATCCCGATGGCGTTCGGTGACGCGTTCTCCATCTTCCTGCTGCGCCAGTTCCTGCTGACGATCCCCAATGAGTACCTGGACGCCGCGAAGGTCGACGGCTGCGGCGAGTTCCGTACCCTGATCAGGGTCGTCCTGCCGATGGCCAAGCCCGGGATCGCGGCCGTGGCCCTGTTCCAGTTCTTCTACGCCTGGAACGACTACTTCGGCCCGCAGATCTACGCCTCGGAGAACCCGGCCGCCTGGACGCTCAGTTACGGCCTGGAGTCCTTCAAGGGCGCGCACCATACCGACTGGAATCTGACCATGGCCGCGACCGTACTGGTCATGGCCCCTGTGATCCTCGTGTTCTTCTTCGCCCAGAAGGCGTTCGTCGAGGGAGTCACACTGACCGGAGTGAAGGGCTGAGAACCATGAAGCTCGCCGTGGTAGGCGGAGGATCGACCTACACACCCGAACTCATCGACGGATTCTCTCGGTTGAGGGACACCCTGCCGATCGAGGAACTCGTACTGGTCGACCCCGCGGCCGACCGTCTTGAGCTGGTCGGAGGGCTCGCCCGGCGTATCTTCGCCAAGCAGGGCCATCCCGGCCGTATCACCACCACCTCGGACGTGGACGCGGGCGTCGCCGACGCCGACGCCGTACTGCTCCAGCTGCGGGTCGGCGGACAGGCCGCGCGCGACCAGGACGAGACCTGGCCGCTGGAGTGCGGCTGTGTCGGCCAGGAGACGACGGGCGCGGGCGGTCTCGCCAAGGCGCTGCGTACGGTCCCGGTGGTCCTCGACATCGCCGAGCGGGTGCGGCGCGCCAACCCCGACGCGTGGATCATCGACTTCACCAACCCGGTGGGGATCGTGACCCGGGCGCTGCTCCAGGCCGGTCACAAGGCCGTGGGGCTGTGCAACGTGGCGATCGGTTTCCAGCGCAGGTTCGCGAAGCTGCTGAACGTCGCGCCCTCCGAGGTGTACTTGGAGCATGTGGGGCTGAACCATCTGACCTGGGAGCGTGGCGTACGGCTCGGCGGCCCCGACGGCGCCGATCTGCTGCCCAGGCTGCTGGCCGAGCACGGCGACTCGCTCGCGGCCGATCTGCGGCTGCCGCGCGTGCTGCTGGACCGGCTCGGGGTGGTGCCCTCGTACTATCTGCGCTACTTCTACGCGCACGACGAGGTCGTACGGGAGCTGCGGACCAAGCCGTCCCGGGCCGCCGAGGTGGCCGAGATGGAGAAGCAGCTGCTGGAGATGTACGGCGACCCCTCGCTGGACGAGAAGCCCGAGCTGCTGTCCAAGCGCGGCGGCGCCTTCTACTCGGAGGCCGCGGTGGATCTGGCCGCTTCGCTGCTGCGCGGCGGCGGCAGCCCGATCCAGGTGGTGAACACGTACAACAACGGCACACTGCCGTTCCTGGCGGACGACGCGGTGATCGAGGTCCAGGCGCGGGTGGACACGTCGGGCGCGGTGCCGCTCCCGGTGTCCGAGCTGGATCCGCTGTACGCGGGCCTGATCGCGAATGTCACGGCGTACGAGGACCTGGCGCTGGAGGCCGCGCTGCACGGCGGCCGGGACCGGGTCTTCGAGGCGCTGCTCTCGCACCCGCTGATCGGTCAGTTCGAGTACGCCGAGGCGCTCACCGACCAGCTGATCGCGCACAACCGGGAGCATCTCGCGTGGGTGTGAGCGTGGCGGTGAGCACTGCCGGCGAGACGGTGGGGCGCGCGAGCGTCCTCGCCATCGACGCCGGGAACAGCAAGACCGATGTGGCCGTGATCGGCGCCGACGGCTCGGTGCTCGGCACGGCCCGCGGGGGCGGCTTCCAGCCGCCGGTCGTCGGGATCGAGACGGCGGTCGACGCGCTGGCGGTGACGGTCGCCGAGGCCGCCTCGGCGGCCGGGCTGCCGGCGCGCGACCTGGTCGGCCATGTGTCCGCCTGTCTCGCCAACGCCGATCTCCCGGTCGAGGAGCGGGAGTTGGCCGAGGCCGTGCAGGCGCGCGGCTGGGGGCGCACGACGGAGGTGCGCAACGACACCTTCGCGATACTGCGCGCCGGTCTGCCGAGCGGCGCGGAGCCGCGGGGCGTGGCCGTCGTCTGTGGCGCGGGCATCAACTGTGTGGGGATGCTGCCGGACGGCCGTACCGCGCGCTTCCCGGCGATCGGACGGATCTCCGGTGACTGGGGCGGCGGTTCGGGTCTCGCGGAGGAGGCCCTGTGGTTCGCGGCGCGGGCCGAGGACGGACGCGGCGAGCCCACGGAACTGGTGCGGACGCTGCCCGGCCACTTCGGGCTCGGCACGATGTACGAGCTGATCGAGGCGCTGCATCTGGGGCATATCCCGTTCGTACGCAGGCATGAGCTGACGCCGGTGCTGTTCGCGACGAGCGCGGCGGGCGACGCGGTCGCCCATTCCGTGGTCGACCGGCTGGCCGAGGAGGTCGTCGTGCTGGCCGCGGTGGCGCTCGGCAAGCTCGGGCTGCTCGACGAGGAGGTACCGGTGCTGCTCGGCGGCAGCGTCCTGGCGGCCCGTCATCCGCAGCTCGACGCCCGGATCGCGGAGCTGCTCGCGGCCAGGGCGCCCAAGGCGGTCGTCGGAGTCGTGACGGCGCCGCCGGTGCTGGGAGCCGCGCTGCTCGGTCTCGACCAGGTGGGGGCGAGCGCGGAGGCGCATGCCAGGCTCGGGGCCCATTACGCCTGACCCGGGGAGCCGCTCCGAACGGACTCCGACCGCCGTACGCGTACGAAAGCCCCGTGACCGGGAACCGCTCACGGGGCTGCGGCGTATTCATGAGGGGAAACAGCGGGAGAACGGCGGGGAGATCGACCGGCCGCGGTCGGCGCGAGAAAGACAAGATCCAGTCAACCCTGGTGTAGTTGTCAGTGCCTGCGGCCATACTGCTGACCTGGAGTTGTCCTCCGACCCGCAGGGGGCGGGCCGCCGTCGTCCATGACCGAGGGGGAGGTCACGTGACAAACCCGCCGAATGTGCGCCCCGCGCCACCATCGGCTCCGCAGCACGCGCCCGCGCAGCCGCCGATGCCACCGTCGGCTCCGCCGGCCGGTCCGGTGCCCGCGCGGCGGGCGGCGTGGGCCGAGACCTCGGAGCGGCTGCGCTCCGCCGCGACGACCGAGCCCGGCCGGCTGCGGATCATCGGAGCCGCCCTGGCCCTGCTGGTCGTGGCGTTCGGGGCGGTGACGGCATGGGAGGCGTCGGACCGGTTCACCGCCGCCGATGACGTGGTGAACCGCAGTCAGCCGCTGAGCGTGGACGCGGCGGACATCTACCGCTCGCTGGCCGACGCCGACACGGCCGCGGCGAGCGGCTTCCTGGCGGGCGCGCCGGAGCCCGCGGATGTGCGGAAGACGTACAGCACGGACATCACGACCGCGTCCGGGCTGCTGATCACGGCCGCCACCCACACGGATGGTGCCAGCGAGTCCGGCCGTCAGATCGCCACGCTCAACGAGGGACTTCCGCGCTACACCGGCCTGATCGAGCAGGCCCGCGCCTACAACCGCCAGGGGCTGCCGCTGGGCGGCGCCTATCTGCGGTACGCGAACCAGCTGATGACGAACGAACTGCTGCCCGCCGCCGAGAAGCTGTACGCGGCGGAGACGGACCGGCTCGTGACGGACAACGACGACGCGCGGCTGTGGCCGTATGTCTCGACGGCGCTGGGGGCGCTGGCGTTCGGCGGCCTCTTCTGGGCGCAGCGGCGCAACTACCTGCGGACGAACAGGGTGTTCAACCACGGTCTGCTCGCCGCCACCGCCGCCTCCACGGTCCTGCTGCTCTGGCTGGCCGCCGCGCAGACCGTGGCCCGCTCGGAGCTGGACAACGCGCAGACGCACGGCCAGGCGTCGCTCAAGGTCCTCAACGACGCGCGGATCAACTCGCTCAAGGCCCGCGCGAATGAGAACCTCACCCTGGTCGCGAGGGGCGCCGTCCTCAACGAGGACAACAAGGACAAGTACGAGACGGACTACAACACGGGCATGGACGAGCTGAGCACCGCGCTCGGCAGGGCCAAGGGGCTCGCCGACAACAGCGACGGCCGGGCACCGGTGAACGACGCGATCGCCTCGGTCTCCGAATGGCGCGGGCGGCACGCCCTGGCCAGCGAGGCCGACAAGACCGGTGACTACAAGACCGCGCTGGCGAAGGTGATCGGGACGGAGGACTCCACCGGCGAGTCCTTCCGCCGGGTCGACTCGTCCCTGAAGCTCGCGATCGAGCTGGAGCAGAAGGAGTTCGACACCTACGCCTCCGACGGTCTCGGCGCGCTGAACGGTCTGGCGATCGGGGCCGGCGCACTGGCGCTGGTGGCCGCGGTGGGCGCGATCCTGGGGATCGGCCGCAGGCTTTCGGAGTACCGGTGAGAGGGGAAGGGGACGGGATGACCTCGACGGACAGGCCGCGCCGGTTCCGCGGACCCGGCCCGTTCCGCGGGCTCCGTGGCTGGGGCGGTGTCTCGGCCATGGCGGGCGCCTGTGTGCTGACGGCCGTGGTCACCCTGCTGCCGCTGGCCCATACGACCTCGGAGGGACTGGAACGCTCCGAGCAGCGCACGTCCACGGCCGTGCCCGCGAAGGCCGACGACTGCCCGTCCCCGGAGGCCAGTCTCCGGCCCGTCAATGACAACAACGCCCCCGGCGTCAAGGCGATCAGAGACCGTAAGGGTGATGACCGGAAGCTGATCGTCGGCGTCGACCAGAACAGCTACCGCTGGGGCGCCCGGAACCCGGACACCGGCGATCTGGAGGGCTTCGACATCGATCTCGCGAAGGCCATAGCGGCGGACATACTGGGCAGTCCGGACGCCATCGTCTTCCGTACCATCCCCACCAACCAGCGGACCGAGGCGCTGAGAAGTGGCACGGTGGACCTGGTCGTCCGGACGATGACGATCACCTGCGACCGGCTCAAGGACGTCTCCTTCTCCACCGCCTACTTCCAGACGGGCCAGCAGATACTGGTTCCCAAGGGGTCGACCATCAAGGGGTACGACGAATCGCTGGCCGGGAAGCGGGTCTGCACGGCCGAGGGTTCGATCGCGAACGAGACGCTGAAGAGTGAATCGTTCGGCGCGATATTCGAGGACGAGAATGAGGGGAAGCCTTCGGACAAGGATCAGTTGACGGTGCCCAACCAGCTCGACTGTCTGGTCCGGCTCCAGTTGGACGAGGTCGACGCCCTGATGACGGACAACGCCCTCGCGGCCGGCCAGGCGGCCCAGGATCCGGCGGTCGAGCTGCGCGGGAAGCCGCTCAAGCCGGAGTACTACGGTGTCGCCGCCAAGCGTGGCAACGACGACCTGGTGCGCCGGGTGAACCACGTGCTGGAGGAGTACCGCGCGGGCGGACCCGACAGCCCCTGGATGAAGTCGTACGAGCGGTGGCTGGCGGCGGGGCTGCCGGGCATCACGAAACCGCCCACGGCCACATACAAGGACTAGGCGGCCAGGGACTGGGCGGTCAAGGACTAGGCAGCCGAGAACTGGGCGGCCGAGGACTTGGGTTGGACTGAGCGCCGACGACCGGCGGACACACGGCGCGCCGGCCGGTCCGCGCCGACAGGGCCGAAGACACGAGCGGAGAGGTGAGCGATGGGCGTCACGGGTTCCTTCCCCGACTCGACGGGGAGGCCACCGGGACCGGTGATGGACCGGGACGAGGTGGACCGCGCCCTGTCACGCCTCGAAGCCGAGTACGAGGCGATCGAGACCTCACTGCTCGCTCTCCAGGACCACGCGGGCCGCAGACTCCTCGAAGGCGCCGAGCTGACCGGCGTCACCAAGGACCGCTGGGCCGCCGCCGAGCTGTCGATCACCCTGCTCTGGACATACTTCGACAGCTACACCGCGGCGCTGAACGGAGCGCGTGAGGCGCGCGCCAGACGGCGCTGGCCCAACCGCGACGATCTGCTGGAGCTGACGGAGACGCTGCGCGGCCGCGGTGTCGTGGTCGCGGGCGCCGCCGAAGCGCGGCCCGCCTCCCTCGACGGCCCGGCGAGGCTCTCCGAGCGCTTCACGCTCGCGGAGCTGGTGGCCAGGATGAACGAGCTGTACGCGTCGTCCCTAGACATGGTCGTGGCCGCGGACTCGGTGTGGTCCGCGCTGCCCGCGCGCATCGATCTGCTCGCCGCTGAGCTGCGGCGCACCCGCTCGCTGGCGCACTCCGTGGGCGTACGGCCCGGCGAGCATCCGGCCGGTGACGACCTGGAGTCGATCACTCAGGAACTGAGCATGCTGCGTGACCAGGTCGTCTCCGATCCGCTGGCCTTCTGGCGGCCCGCGCCGGGCAGTTCGGCGCCGGGCGGCGGCCGGCCCGACACCGAGCGCTACGACCGGGCGGCCCGCGCGCTGGAGGACGTACGGCGGGAGATCGAGGCGGTGCTGCGGGTGCGCCAGGACTCCGAGGAGCGGCTGATGCGGCTGCGGGACGTGCTGTCGCGCGCGGACCGTACGCTCACCGAGGCCAGGTCGGCGCGCGGCGAGGTGCTGGCGAAGATCGCCGCCTCCGAGGTGCCCGCGGTGAGCGGTCCGCCGACGGCCCTTCAGGAACGGCTCTCGACCGCCGCCGAGTACCGCAGACACGCCCAGTGGCACCGGCTCTCACCGCTCCTGGAGTCGCTGGAGCGGGACGCCGAGGACGAACTGCTGCGGGCCCGCGAGTCGTTGACCGCGGTCACGGCTCCGCTGGCGGTCCGCGCGGAGCTGCGCGGCCGGCTGGACGCGTACAAGGCGAAGGTCGCCCGGCACGGACTGGCCGAGGACCCTGTCCTGATCGAGCGGTACGACGCGGCGCGCCGGATGCTGTGGAGCGCGCCCTGCGATCTGCGCGTGGCCGAGGAGGCGGTGCTGCGCTATCAGCGGGCGGCGGCGGATGTACTGGTCCCCCGCGGGCCCGGCCCCGCCGACCGCAGGGGGGACGCATGAGGGCGCCGTACGCGGTGGCGGGAGTCACGGCCGGGGGACGGGCGGCCGGGAGACGGACGACGGAGCGAGACGCGACAGAGATGTCGGCGGGCCAACGGGGGGACAGATGAGCGGGACGAACGCATGCCAGCGGCCCGGCTGCGAGGGTTCGTACGAGGACATGGGCGGCGGTGAGCTGTACTGCGACACCTGCGGTCTGGCGCCCGTCGTCTCGCCCAATGGATCGCTGTCCTCACCGCCCACCGGCATCACGGGCGGCGGGCGGAGCAGCGGCTCCGGGCGTGGCGCGTCCGCACGCTCCTCGTCCGGCTCCTCCGCACGGACCTCCTCGCGCTCCTCGCGCTCCTCCACGTCCCGGCGCTCGGTCTCCGGCCGGCTCTCGCGCACCCTGTCGGGGCGGCTGTCGACCCAGTCGGTGTCGGTACGCAGCTCCGGCTCGTCCACGGCCGCGTCGGGCCGTAACCGCCTCGGCGCGGGCCTCGTCTCCGTACCGGACGTACCGCGCCCCGACCCGCGCTCCGCGGTGATGCGGCATCCGGAGGTGCCCGAGCGCAAGCGGTTCTGCTCGCGCTCGGACTGCGGTGCGCCGGTGGGCCGCGCGCGTGGGGACCGGCCGGGGCGTACGGAAGGGTTCTGCACCAAGTGCGGCCACCCGTACTCGTTCGTACCGAAGCTGCACGAGGGCAATATCGTGCACGGCCAGTACGAGGTGGTGGGGTGTCTGGCCCACGGCGGTCTGGGCTGGGTCTATCTGGCGATCGACCGCGCGGTCTCGGACCGCTGGGTGGTGCTCAAGGGCCTGCTGGACACCGGCGACCAGGACGCCATGGAGGCGGCGATCTCCGAGCGCCGCTTCCTCGCGGAGATCGAACACTCCAACATCGTCCGTATCTACAACTTCGTGGAACATCTCGACCAGCGGACCGGCTCCATGGACGGCTACATCGTCATGGAGTACGTCGGCGGCAAGTCGCTGAAGGAGATCGCCAACGAGCGGCGCACGGCCGCGGGCAAGCGCGATCCGCTGCCGGTGGAGCAGGCGTGCGCGTACGGCATCGAGGCGCTGGAGGCGCTCGGCCATCTGCACAGCCGCAATCTGCTCTACTGCGACTTCAAGGTGGACAACGCGATCCAGACCGAGGATCAGCTCAAGCTCATCGACATGGGCGCGGTCCGCAGGATGGACGACAACGAGTCGGCGATCTACGGCACCGTCGGCTACCAGGCGCCCGAGGTCGCGGAGCTCGGCCCGTCGGTGGCCTCCGATCTGTACACGATCGCCCGCACGCTGGCGGTGCTGACCTTCGACTTCCAGGGCTACACGAACGTGTTCGTGGACTCGCTCCCCGACCCGGACAATATCGAGGTCTTCCGGACGTACGAGTCCTTCTACCGGCTGCTGGTCCGGGCGACGGACCCGGACCCGGCGCGGCGGTTCTCGTCGGCGCAGGAGATGGCGGAGCAGCTGACGGGCGTGTTGCGGGAGGTGGTGGCGCTCCAGACGGGGCGTCCGCGTCCCTCGCTGTCCACGCTGTTCGGTCCCGAGCTGCGGGTCACGGACACGGAGTTGTTCGCGGAGCTGACCGAGGAGGTCTCACGGCTGGGGGCGCGCCCCGAACCGGCGCGGGGCGGTGGCCTGTTCGGGCGGCGCGCCCGGGCGGCGGGGCCGGGCCCGGCCCTCACCGGCGGCGACGGGACGGGAGCCGCGCCGGTCCTGGCGCCGGGGGCCGGGGCCGGTGCGGTCGCCCTGCCCGCGCCGGGCGCGCGGCCGGGTGTTGCCGGAACCGGTGGGCTCGCCCCGGTGGCCCCGCCGTATCTGCCGTCGCCCCGCGCCGGGACGGGTCCGGGCGCGGTGGTCCCCGGAGTGGTGGCCCCCGGCGCGGTGGCCCCCGGAGTGGTGGCCCCCGGCGCGGTGGCCCCCGGAGTGGTGGCTCCGGGTGTGGTGGCTCCGGGTGTGGTGGCTCCGGGTGTGGTGGCTCCGGGCTCGGGCGTGCCGCGGCTCGCGCCGCTCGACACGCGCGCGGTCTCGCTGGCCCTGCCCGTACCGAGAGTCGATCCGAACGATCCGAACGCCGGCTTCCTCGCCGGTCTGCTGGCCACGGCCCCCGCCGAGCTGATCACCGCGCTGGCCGCCGCCCCCGCCGACTCGCTGGAGCGCGGACTGCGTGAGCTGCGCGCCCGGCTGGAGATGGGTGAACTGGCCACCGCCGCCCAGTCGTTGGCCGTCCTGGAGGAGCAGCGTCCGGACGACTGGCGGGTCGTCTGGTACCGGGGCGTCGCCTCGCTCGCCACGGGCGACCACGAGACGGCGGCGCTCTCCTTCGACGCGATATACGACGCGTTCCCCGGCGAGCCGGCCCCGAAGCTGGCGCTGGGCGTCTGCGCCGAGGTGCTCGGCCAGCTGGACAACGCCGCCGAGTACTACCGCCTCGTCTGGACGACCGATCCGAGCTATGTCAGCGCGGCGTTCGGTCTCGCCCGGGTGCAGCTGGCCGCCGGTGACCGGGTCGGCGCCGTACGGTCCCTGGAGTCCGTGCCCGAGGCGTCGATCCACTACACGGCGGCGCGGGTCGCGGCCGTACGGGCCAGGCTGCGGCAGCGTGGAGCGCCGACGGCCACCGCCGGTCCGGGCCAGGAGGGGCCGCTGATCGACGATCTCACGGCGGCGGCCCATCAGGTGTCCGCGCTCCAGCAGTTCGGTCTGGACGCGGTACGGCGCGAGCAGTTGTCGACGGAGGTACTGGGGACGGCCCTGGACTGGGTACTCTCCGGTAGTCCCGGCTCCCGTCCGGTGCGGGCCGTACTGCTCGGCAGTGAGCTGGACGAGCGCGGGCTGCGGTTCGGACTGGAACGCTCGTACCGGGTGCTCGCCCGGCTCGCTCAGCGCGGCGAGGAGAGGATCGAACTGGTGGAACGGGCAAACCGTTTCCGCCCCCGGACGTGGGTGTGATTGATGTCCCAGAAGCCCAAGTCGGCGCAGCTGCCGACCTGCCCCAGCTGCGAGGAGCCGCTGGAGTCCGGCGACCTGTTCTGCGGCGCGTGCGGTTACGACCTGTCGGTCGTGCCGCCGCGCCCTGACGACAGACCGACCCTCGTCATGAACGGGCTGGCACCGACGGTCCCCGACACGCGCGCGCCCGAGGCACCGGCGGCCGGTGCTCCGGCGACTGGTACGCCGGCGGCCGGTGCTCCGGTGGCCGGTGTGGAGTGGCCCACGGTCTCGGGGACCGGCAGCTCGGGCACATCGGCGCCGCCGCCGCAGCTGCCGGAGGAGTTGCCGGGGCTGGAGTCGAGCGGCTCGCGACTGCCCGCCCATCCAGGTGATTTCGAACTGCCCGCGCCCGGCGCCCTGATCCATGACAGCTCGGCGCGCGACTACGCGACCCCGGAGAACACGAGCCAGGAGAACACGGGCCCGAAGAGCGCGGACCCGGAGAGCACCGGCACCGAGAACGCCGGCGCCGAGGGCCCGAAGAGCACGGGCCCGGAGAGCACCGGCACCGAGAACGCCGGCGCCGAGGGCCCGAACCGGGCGGCCACCGATCCGCGCACCGCAGACCCCGGCGCGGCCCTCCCTGCCGGTGGCAAGCTCTGCGTCGCCTGCCGGGCCGGCCGGGTCGACACGGACGGCTACTGCGAGAACTGCGGCCACGCCCAGCCACGCGAACGTGACCATGTGGAGCAGGAGTTGGGCGCGGTGGCGGCCGTCAGCGACCGCGGGCTACGGCATCACCGCAACGAGGACGCGTTCGCCGTGTCGTCCGCCGCCCTGCCGGACGGCTCCCCCGCCGTGGTCGCGGTCGTCTGCGACGGTGTGTCGTCCGCGACCCGTCCCGACGAGGCCTCGGCCGCGGCGGCGGGCGCGGCGAACGAGTCCCTGCTGGCCGCGCTGGAGCGCGGTACGCATCCGCAGCAGTCGATGCACGACGCGATCGTGGTCGCGGCCGAGGCGGTCAACGCCCTGGCCACGGCCCCGGGCGGCGGAATGGAGCATGACCCGCACCGCCATCAGAACGCCCCCGCGTGCACCATCGTCGGCGCGGTGGTCGCGAGCGGTCTGCTGGTCGTCGGCTGGGTCGGCGACAGCCGGGTCTACTGGATCCCCGACGACCGCGGCGGCCCGCCCGCCCGGCTCACCGAGGACGACTCCTGGGCCGCGCAGATGGTCGCGGCGGGGCTGATGAACGAGACGGAGGCGTACGCGGACGCCCGCGCCCACGCCATCACCGGCTGGCTCGGCGCCGACGCGTATGAACTGGAGCCGCACACCGCCTCGTTCAAGCCGGACCGCCCCGGTGTGGTGGTGGTCTGCACGGACGGTCTGTGGAACTACGCGGAGGGCGCGGACGAGATGGCCAGGGCCCTGCCGGCCGACGCGGCGCGACGGCCGCTGCACGCCGCCCAGGTACTGGTCGGACACGCGCTCGACGGTGGGGGCCACGACAACGTAACAGTGGCGGTACTGCCGTTCGCCCTGCCATCGCAAGGGGCAGGATCCGCCTACAGCTCGGCATGAGTCTCGATTTCGGTCACGCATGCCTCGAAACTGACCAATTACTGATCAATTACTGACCGAACACTGATCAACGGAAGACCTTTTACTGCCCCTTTCACTGACTTGTCTCTGCTGTGTGGAGCGTCAAGGAGCCGATACAGATGGCGAACTTCTCCAAGTCGAACGTGCCGCGGTTCTCCGTCGACGTGTACCAGAACGAATACCTGCCGGAAGGCGGGCGCGAGGTCAACGCGATCGTCACGGTCACCTCGACGGGGGGCGGCACCACCGGTGGAGTGCCACTGACAGGAGCCACGGCCACGCCCTCCGCCGTGCCCGGCCAGGGCCCGAACGCGGCCGTGGTGATCATGGTCGACTGTTCGGGGTCCATGGACTACCCGCCGACGAAGATGCGCAACGCGCGCGACGCCACGGCCGCGGCCGTCGACACCCTGCGCGACGGCGTCGCCTTCGCGATCGTCGGCGGTACGCATGTGGCGAAGGAGGTCTTCCCGGGCAACGGGAAGCTCGCGATCGCCGACAGAGGGACCAGAGCCCAGGCCAAGGAGGCGCTGCGCCGGCTGAGCGCGGGCGGCGGAACGGCCATCGGCACCTGGCTGCGGCTGGCCGACCGGCTGCTGTCCACCGCCGATGTCCCCATCCGGCACGGCATCCTGCTCACCGACGGCCGTAACGAGCACGAGGCGCCGGAGGATCTGCGGGCCGCGCTCGACTCCTGCGCGGGCCGGTTCACCTGCGACGCCCGCGGTGTCGGCACGGACTGGGAGGTGAAGGAGGTCACGGCCATCGCCTCCGCGCTGCTCGGGACGGCCGATATCGTCGCCGATCCGGCCGGTCTGGCCGCGGACTTCACCAGCATGATGGAGAACGCGATGGGCAAGGAGATCGCGGATGTGGCGCTGCGGCTGTGGACACCCGTCGGCGTGGAGATCGCCTTCATCAAGCAGGTGGCACCCACGGTCGAGGATCTGACCGGCCGCCGCACGGAGGCGGGGCCGCGGGCCGGGGACTATCCCACCGGGTCCTGGGGTGACGAATCGCGCGATTACCACGTGTGTGTACGGGTTCCGGAGGCCGGCATCGGCCAGGAGATGCTGGCCGCGCGCGTCTCGCTCATCCTTCCCGCGCCCGGCGGCGGAGCCCCCGAGGTGCTGTCCCAGGGGCTGGTACGAGCGGTGTGGACGGATGACATGGCGGCCTCCACCTCGATAAACCCCCAGGTCGCGCACTACACGGGTCAAGCCGAACTGGCGCAAGTCATCCAACAGGGTCTGGACGCACGCAAGTCGGGCGATTTCGACGGCGCGACCGCCAAACTGGGACGCGCCGTACAGCTCGCCGCTTCGTCGGGGAACGCCGATACCGCGAAATTGCTTTCGAAGGTGGTGGACGTCGTCGATGCGGCGACAGGTACTGTGCGACTGAAGGCGAAGGTCGCGGACGCGGACGAGATGACCCTCGAAACGCGCTCCACCAAGACCGTTCGCGTCAAGAAGTAGAGGCAACCGCATCACCGCGTAACCGCGCGACGAGGAGTCCGCGGCGCGGAGACACAGAGAACAGCGGCCTGCGGGCCGAACGAGGAGAGGGGGAAGCGCCGACATGCCGACCTGCCCGAACGGACACCAGTCGGGTTCCGACGACTGGTGCGAGGTCTGCGGCCATCGCATGGCCGGACCTGGCGCTCCCACGGGTGCCGTACCGCCGCCGCCTCCCCCGCCGCCGCCCGCGCCCGGCTACGGCTATCCCCCGGGGCCGGGCCCCAACGCCACCGTCCAGGCCGAGCTGTGCCCGCAGTGCCGCACTCCGCGCGAGCCGATGGCTCCGTTCTGCGAGGAGTGCCGCTGGAACTTCCTGACGAACACGGCGACGTCGTACACCCCGCTGGCTCCGCAACAGCCGAGCCCCGGCGGCCCCGTACCCGGGCTGAACCTGCCGCCGGGCTTCCAGGCCCAGCAGCCGCCCCGGCAGCCGGCGGATCCGTACGAGTACCAGAGCTCGCGGCCCTCGCAGCTGAACCGGCCCGCCGAGCCGCTGTCGCCAGAGCAGCCGTCACCGCCCCCGCCGCCCTCGCCGCAGAACCCGCACCAGCAGGGGCCGCCGCCCCCGCCGCCGTATCAGCAGCAGGGACCGCCGCCCCCGCCCGCCTTCCAGCAGCAGTCCGCCGCTCCGCAGGCGCCCTCGCCCGCGCGGCCGGCCGGGGACGACGACTGGATGCTGCCGCCGCCCTCGGCGGCATCGGCCCCGGTCCATCCGCAGGCCCCGCAGTCGCAGCAGCACGCGCCGTCGCAGTCGTCACAGCAGTCGCAGGCACACACCCGGGCCCAGGTACCCCAGCAACAGCAGCACGACCCGATGCGGCAGTACCAGCAGCCGCCGGCCACCTGGACGGCGGTCATCGGCCCCGACCGTGAGTACTTCATGGCGATGATGCAGCGCAGCGGCCCCGAGGCCACCGGGCTGAATCTGCCCGCGTACTCCCCCGAGCAGCATCTGCCGCTGGCCGGGAACCAGGTCACCATCGGCCGCCGCCGGCACTCCACCGGTGAGTCGCCGGAGATCGACCTGTCGGTCCCGCCGGAGGACCCGGGCGTCTCGCACCAGCACGCGGTCCTGGTCCACCAGCCGGACGGCAGCTGGGCCGTGGTCGACCAGAACTCCACCAACGGCACGACGCTCAACGGCGCCGAGGACCCGATACAGCCCTATGTCCCCGTCCCGCTCAAGGACGGCGACCGAGTGCATGTCGGTGCCTGGACGACGATCACGATCCGTCGAGGCTGATCCCACCGGGGCTGAGGGGCCATACGTACGGCCCCGCCGGGTCGTCCAGCCAGGCCCACTGACGGCCGCCGGTGAGGGTGACGCCGAAGCGTTCCCGCTCCGGGCGGCGCTCCCGCTCCCAGAGGGAGAGCGCCTCGTGCGGATCCAGGCTGCCCGCGGTCAGGGTCAGCAGGAAGCGGAAGAGTTCGTTCTCGCTCGCGCGCCTCGGCAGTCCGCCGAGGGGCCGGCGTGCCAGGGCCCTGCTCCCGGGCACGCCGCGCAGCGGTACGAAGTAGGCGGCGGTGTTCAGGAAGTGCCCTTCCGCGCAGGTGCCGCGCTCCCCTTCGCCGCGCCCGCCCCCACCGCCATGTGCCCCGTTGCCGTGGGCGCCGTTCCCGTGGGTTCCCTTGCCGACGAGAAGGTTGATCAGCCCGGTCGCGAGCGGCGCCAGGATCCGGGCCCCCGGCCGGCACTGCGCCGGCCAGATCGTCGGCACCGACGGCAGGGTGCAGGTCGCGATGATCCGGTCGAACGGAGCGCGCTCCGGGCAGCCGCGCGCGCCGTCGCCGGTGATGACGGCGGGCCGGTAACCGGCCGTGGCGAGATGACCCCGGGCCGACTCGGTGATCTCCGGATCGACATCGACGGTGGTGACGAGTTCGTCGCCCAGCCGGTGACAGAGGAGGGCCGCGTTGTAGCCGCTGCCCGCGCCGATCTCCAGGACGCGGTCACCGTCCCGTACATCCAGCTCCACCAGCATCCGGGCCATCAGCGAGGGCTGGCTGCTGGAGGAGATCAACTCGCCGTCGCGCACCCGGGTCGCGAGCGGCCCGTCCGCGTACGCCCCGCGCAGCCAGCGCCGGCGCCGCGCCGGGTCGGGGTCTCCGCCCCACAGCCGGTCATAGCCGCCGGGGCGGCCGACGAAGTAGTACGGCACGAAGAGATGGCGCGGTACCGCCTCGAACGCCGCCCGCCAGGCCGGGTCGTCGAGCGCCCCGGTCAGTGCGATCTCCCGGATCAGTCCGGCGCGTGCGACGGCGACGGCCGCCTCGTCCAGCCCGTACACGTCCTCCCGGTGTGCGCCCATCTCTCCACTGTCCTGGGTGAGCGGCCCGGAAGCGAGTGGGCCTTGGCATCTGCGCGCCACTATCGGACAGGTCCTGTACAGGAGGACTGGTGGCGGATATGGGGGACAAGTCCTAGGGCTGAGGTCCTCCGCCGGTCGGTCTGAGACCATGGACAGGTGAACGAGATTCCGCGAGGCACGCTTCAGGAGCAGACCTTCTACGAGCAGGTCGGCGGCGAGGAGACCTTCCGGCGCCTGGTCCACCGGTTCTACCAGGGGGTTGCCGAGGATCCGCTGCTGCGGCCGATGTACCCCGAGGAGGATCTGGGCCCCGCCGAGGAGCGGCTTGTGCTGTTCCTGATGCAGTACTGGGGCGGTCCCCGCACCTACAGCGACAACCGCGGCCACCCCCGGCTGCGGATGCGCCACGCTCCGTTCACGGTGGACAGCGCCGCGCACGACGCCTGGCTCAAGCACATGCGCGTGGCCGTCGAGGAGCTGGGGCTCTCGGAGGCGCATCAGCGGCAGCTGTGGGACTACCTCACATACGCCGCCGCCTCGATGGTGAACACCGCGGGCTGATCTCTCCCGGGGCGCGCCGGTCGCGCCGCCCCTCGATCTCCCCGGTCCCCGCGGTCCTGTTCAGACCGGGGTGGTCCTGTTCAGACCGGGGTGGTCCTCTTCAGACGGGGGTGGTCCTGTTCAGACCGGGGTGACCGTGAGGCCGCCGATTCCCGCGCGCCGTACCGCGATCGAGCCGTACGGCGTGCGGAGCCGAAGCCAGCGGCCCGACTCCAGCAGCGCCACCGGCTGTTCCTCGACGGGCGCTGTGGCCGGCACCATGGCGCGAACCGGCCGCAGGAACCCCAGCGACCGCGCCGCGTGCACCGCCCGCAGCGGCAGATGGGTGTCGCCGAGGGTCCGGGACCAGATCTCCCGGCCGATCCGGTCGCGTTCCGCGCGCGTCCCGTCGCCGGGCGTCAACCGTTCGTCGCGGGACCGGAATTCGGCGACCGCGACGGTCAGCGCACGGCGCATGGCGTCCGTGCCCGGCAGTCCTGGCATCTGCCGCCAGCCGCCGCGCGGGGGCAGCACCCCGGCCCAGGGCGGGCCGGTGACGGCCGTCGGGACGACCACGCTGCCCGCAGTCTCGTCGATCGCTTCGAGGAGTTCCCCGGCCGAGACGGTGACATCGAACGCGTACCGCGTGGCGAGTCTGGCCGTACGGATGGCGAGCACCTCGAAGGACGCCGGCCGGCCGAAGACGGCGAGCGCGCCGCCCCCGGCCTGGAGCCGTACGGCGGCGGCGCGGTCGTAGTGGATCAGCCGGGCGAGGAAGGCGCCGAGATCGGCCGCCTCCCGCGCGTCGGCGAACTCCACTGTCCGTTCGGGCCCGGTCATGCCGCGAGCGCGTCCTTGTCCTTGTCCTTGTCCTCGGCCTCGGCCTCGTCGTCGAGGTACTTCAGGAGATGCGTCCTCTCCTCCTCGGTGATCCGCCGGGGCCGCCCGGCCGCCAGGTCGTACGGCACGACGACGGTCGAGGCCCGTACGTACACCTGGTCGGAGCCGTCACCGTCCTTGATCTCGTACGCGATCGTCAGCGACGCGGCGTTGATCTTCGTCACCCACGACTCGATGGTCACCGGCTCGTGCCGGTGGACCAACGGCCGCTTGTAGTCGATCTCGTGCCGGGCCACCACGGACCCGCCGGAGAAGGACGGCGAGCCGTCCCCCGGCGCCAGCCGGAACATGAAATCGATCCGGGCCTCCTCCAGATAACTGATGAAGACCGCGTTGTTGACATGCCCGAAGGCGTCCATGTCCGACCAGCGCAGCGGGCAGCTGTAGTAGTGGCGGGCCATCTCAGCCTCGCGTCAGCTTCTTGTAGGTGGCACGGTGCGGACGGGCGGCGTCCGCGCCGAGCCGCTCGACCTTGTTCTTCTCGTACGACTCGAAGTTGCCCTCGAACCAGAACCACTTGGATTCGCCCTCGTACGCGAGGATGTGCGTGGCGACCCTGTCCAGGAACCACCGGTCGTGGGAGACGACCACGGCCGCGCCGGGGAACTCCAGCAGCGCGTTCTCCAGCGAGGACAGCGTCTCGACGTCCAGGTCGTTCGTCGGCTCGTCGAGGAGCAGCAGATTGCCGCCCTGCTTGAGGGTCAGCGCCAGGTTCAGCCGGTTGCGCTCACCACCGGAGAGCACACCGGCCGGCTTCTGCTGGTCCGGGCCCTTGAAGCCGAACGCGGAGACATAGGCGCGCGAGGGCATCTCGACCTGGCCGACGTTGATGTAGTCCAGCTCGTCGGAGACGACCGCCCACAGCGTCTTCTTCGGGTCGATGTTGTCGCGGCCCTGGTCGGCATAGCTGATCTTGACGGTGTCGCCGACCTTGATGGAGCCCGAGTCCGGCTCCTCCAGGCCCTGGATCATCTTGAAGAGCGTGGTCTTGCCTGCGCCGTTCGGGCCGATGACCCCGACGATGCCGTTGCGCGGGAGCGAGAACGACAGGTCGTCGATCAGAACCTTCTCGCCGAACGCCTTGGAGAGGTTCTCCACCTCGACGACGACGCTGCCGAGCCGGGGGCCCGGCGGGATCTGGATCTCCTCGAAGTCCAGCTTCCGCATCTTGTCGGCCTCGGCGGCCATCTCCTCGTAACGGGCCAGTCGGGCCTTGGACTTGGCCTGGCGCCCCTTGGCGTTCGACCGCACCCACTCCAGCTCGTCCTTGAGCCGCTTGGCGCGCTTGGCGTCCTTCTGGCCCTCGACCTTGAGACGGGCCTGCTTGGTCTCCAGGTACTTGGAGTAGTTGCCCTCGTAGCCGTGCAGACGGCCGCGGTCGACCTCGCAGATCCACCCGGCGACATTGTCGAGGAAGTACCGGTCGTGGGTGACGGCGACGATGGTGCCGGGGTACTTGGCGAGGTGCTGCTCCAGCCACTGCACGGACTCGGCGTCCAGGTGGTTGGTGGGCTCGTCGAGGAGCAGCAGGTCGGGGGCTTCGAGCAGCAGCTTGCAGAGCGCGACGCGACGGCGCTCACCACCGGAGAGGTTGGTGACGGGCCAGTCGCCGGGCGGGCAGCCGAGCGCGTCCATGGCCTGTTCGAGCTGGGTGTCCAGGTCCCACGCGTTGGCGTGGTCGAGGTCCTCCTGGAGCTTGCCCATCTCCTCCATCAGCGCGTCGGAGTAGTCGGTCGCCATCAGCTCGGCCACTTCGTTGAAGCGGTTGAGCTTGCCCATGATCTCGGCGGCGCCGTCCTGGACGTTCTGCAGCACGGTCTTGGACTCGTCCAGGGGCGGTTCCTGAAGGAGAATGCCAACCGTGTAACCCGGGGACAGGAACGCGTCACCGTTGGACGGCTGCTCCAGCCCCGCCATGATCTTCAGCACGGTGGACTTACCGGCGCCGTTCGGACCCACCACACCGATCTTCGCGCCCGGCAGGAAGCTCTGCGTCACGTCATCGAGGATGACCTTGTCGCCGTGCGCCTTACGCGTCTTGCGCATCGTGTAGATGTACTCAGCCAAGAGAAACCGTCCGGCAATCGAGAAGGGCCAATGTGCGGCTCCGCCGCGTGAGGGCAGATACACGCCATCCTGCCGCATGTCCATCCCCTGATGGAAACCAGTACCGCTCCCCGGACCGCTCTCGCGCCGTTCTCACGGCCGTGGCCCCCGGTACGCGAATGCGTGCCGGGGGCCACGGGCTGCGAGGTCTCACTCAGCGCGAGACTTCGGTCACTCTCCGGGAGTCGAAGGCGCCGAGGCGTTCCTCTTACGGAGGAGGAAGACGGCGCCGCCACCGAGCACCACGAGCGCGATCGCGATGCCCGCGATGACCGGGGTGGCGCTGGAGGAGCCGGTCTCCGCGAGGTTGTCCGTGGCAGCCGCCGAGGAGCCGCCGGCCGAGGCCGGGAGGGGCTGCGCGGACTCCTGCTGGGTCACGGGGCCCGAGTCGCTGGTGGTCAGGCAGTCCAGGACGCCCTTGAAGTTCTGTGTGAACCCGGCAGGCCCGGTGATGGTGAAGTCGTACGCCTCGTCCTCACCGACCGGGACGGTGACGGTCTTGGACTCACCGGCCGGGACCGAGTGCTCGGTGCCCTGGAGCTCGAAGACGAACGGCTCGTCGCCCTTGTTGGTGGCGGTGATGTCGACGCCGCCCTCGGCGCAGTTCTTCTGAGCGGTCACGGCGGGGATCGCGCCCTGCTCGGCCCAGGTAGCGGTCGCCGTCGCCGAGACGGTGGACTCGCTGGACCCGGCCAGGATCTGCGTCTGGCTCTTGGTCACACCGGCGAAGGCCCGGCCGACCGGTACGGAGGTGGTGGCCTGCACACCGAGCGACGCGGTGCCGTCGGAGGCATCGGACGGCACATCGAAGTACAGCTGCGTGCCATTGACGGCGGTGGTGACCGGGGCGCCGTCCTTGTCCGTGATCGTGACGCCGCTGGCGGCGGCGTCGGCGGGCGGCGTGACGGTGGCACCGGCCGCGTTGGTGCGGAGGGTGATCGGCCCGAGCTTCTCACCGGCCTTGCCGGAGACGGCGCCGGGTTCGAGGGTCAGGGACGCCTTGGGCTCGGCGGCGTCCTGGGCGCTCTTCTCCAGCCAGTCGGCGAGCTTCTCGGCCGCCGGGTCGCTGGCGTCGACATCGGCGTTGTCCGAGTAGCGCCAGATCGCGACCTGGGTGCCCGCCGCCGCCGTCTTCTCGGTGAGGGGCCCGGTCTCCGCGCTCTGGGCGAGCGCCGAGAGGTCGTCTATCTGCGGATAGGAGTGCTCCAGGATCCACCGGATCTTGCCGGCGTTCTTGTTGGCGCCGAGCGAGGTCTGATCCCAGGGGGTCTCCAGGTATTTCGCCTGGTCCTGTGTGGGGTTGTGGACATCGATGCAGTACGTCTTGAGCTTGCCGCCGCCGTCCACGGTCATCTCGAACAGCCCGGCGGGGAGTTGCTGGTCCTTGCCGTCGGTGTGGAGCACGGCGCCGCCGTAGGTCTTCAGTCCGTCGAGGGTGGCCGCGGCGCCACCCTGGTGCTGCGGGACCTCGTCGGCGGTGGCCGCGCCGGCGCCGACCACCGAGCCCATGGCCACCAGACCCGAGACGAGTACCGCGGCGGCGAGACGGGCGGCGCCTCGCCTCCGTACGGATGACGCAGATATCGCAGAAAACACAGAATTCCCCTTCGGGCGAGGTACTTCCGCGTTGAACGCGTGGGGGGGATGCCTCGCCAGCAGACTCAAGTGCCCCGTGAGTACTGCGAATCCTATGGACGGCGCGAACCACCCGAGTCCACTCACGCACTCTGATAACCGTTCCGAATCGGAATCGTTATCGACACTCCGGCAGAACTATGCAATGCGACCGAGTATATCGACATGTCTCCACAACCCCCGTTCAGAAAGCCGCGGTCGACGCCGTGGCCGGCGCGCGAGCGGGTGCCGCCCCCGGTTTCCCGTCCAGCGCCCCGTCCAACGTGCCGTCCGGCACTCCGTCCGGCGCTCCGTCCGGCGCTCCGTCCGACACGGGAAGCCGCACGGGAAGCCGCACCTGATCCGGTCCCTGAGGCCGCGTCCGCCCCCGCTCCTCCCCCTCCGTCGCGGGCTTGTGACGCTCCGTCAGGGAGGGAGTGGCCCTGGTCACACGTCTGAACGCGGCGGTCCCGCGCGTCAGATCGTGTCCGACCGCCACCGCGTCGATCTCCACGGACGTCCGCCGCTGCCCTTCCCGTTCGTCCTCCCGCACCCGCAATCGGCCATGCACCACCAGCGGCTCACCGACGGAGACCGAGGCCGCCAGATTCGCCCCCAGAGTCCGCCACGCCCATACCGTGTAGAAGCTCGTGGGCCCGTCGGTCCAGCCGTTCTTCTGCCGGTCCCACCGGCGCCCCGTCACCGCGAATCGAAACCGGGCCACCCCGCCCGTGGCCGACTCCCTGAATTCCACGCCTGTTGCGACATTCCCCACCACGGTTACCACGGTGTCGTTCATAACGGCCCCTCCCCGTCCGGCTGCATTGACTGATCCCATGCTGGACCGGATGGAAAGAATCTGCTGTCGCCTGTGTATTACCTGTGAGTTGTGGAAAACCCCGTCACCCGCCGTCACCCGCCCGTGCGGGAAACAGTCACGTACTGCTCCCGCACCTCCCGGTAGCGCATCAGCTCCGCCGAGATCGGGTCCAGCACCCTCGCCCGCCCGCAGGCCGCCGCCGCCTCGCGCAGCCGCCGCTCCGCGTCCTGCCCGTACCGTCGTGCCGGCCCCATCGCGGCCGCCCCGCACGCCCACTCCACGAACGGCCCGCCGACGATCCCGGCGAGCATCACGAGTACGGGCGGCAGCAGCCCCGGTTCCAGTACGCCGATGATCTGCCCCACCAGCCACAGCGCGCCGAAGATCTGAAGCAGCGTCATGGATGCCTGTGCCAGCACGGCCGCTGGCCACCAGGCGGGCCGCGGTGGCCGGCTGCTCGGAGTGGCCGCCGTCACCGCCAGCTCGTCCAGCGCCTCCGGCAGCCCCTCCGCGCCCCGTGCCGCCGCCTCGCGCACGGAGTGCGCCCAGGGCCCGGGCAGCCCGGCGGACGCCTCCTCCGCCACCGTACGCACGGCCTGTTCGACCCGCTGGCGAGCCGTCAGCTCCTCCTCCGCGATCGCCGGGGGCCGCTGCGTCTTGCCGCCGGGCATCCGCGTCGACTCGTACCACCGCCACAGCCGGAGCCAGGGTGTCCCGCACGCGCGGCCCGCGTTCCTGCGCCAGGCGCGCTCCGCCGACTCGCCCGCGGCCACCGCGCCGACCGCCCAGGCCAGCCGGTCGGCGAACTGTTCACGGGAACGCTCGCCGAGTCCGGCGCGCCCCTCGGCGACATACGCGGACCGCAAGCGCCACGCCGCCGCGTCCACATCGGCGGAGAGCCGCCGTTCCGCGGCGTTCCGCTCCTGGACGAACCGCCCCAGCAGCTCACGCAGTTCGCCCACGCCGTGCCCGCTGAGCGCGGAGACCGCGAGGACCGTGGCGCCGGGCTCGCCGTGTTCGCCGAGGGCCATCCCGTCCTCGTCCAGCAGCCGGCGCAGATCGTCGAGCACCTGGTCGGCGGCCTCGCCGGGGAGCCGGTCGATCTGGTTGAGCACGACGAAGGTGATCTCCGCGTGGCCGGCGAGTGGCCGCAGATAGCGCTCGTGCAGCGCGGCGTCCGCGTACTTCTCGGGGTCGACGACCCAGATCACCGCGTCCACGAGCGCGAGCACCCGGTCCACCTGCTCACGGTGGCGGACGACGGCCGAGTCGTGGTCGGGGAGATCGACGAGGACCAGGCCGTGCAGTTCCTCGTCGCCGTCCCCGCCCGCGAGCGGCTTGCGCCGCAGCCGTCCGGGGATGGCCAGCCGGTCGAGCAGCCCCGCCGCGCCCTCGGACCAGACGCAGGCGATGGGGGCGGAGGTGGTGGGCCTGCGCAGGCCCGTCTCCGAGATGGGCACTTCGGCCAGGGCGTTGAAGAGCGTCGACTTGCCGCTGCCGGTCGCTCCCGCGATCGCGACGACGGTATGGCGCGAGGAGAGCCGCTGCCGTGCGGACGCCTCGTCCAGTACGCGCCCGGCCTCGGCGAGTACGGAACCGTCGAGTCGGGTCCGCGACAGTCCCACCAGCTCGCCCAGGGCATCGAGACGTACGCGCAGAGAGCCGCCGTACGCGCCTCCGATGGGCGTGTGGGCCTCGGACTCGTCGGAACCGGCGCCCGGAACGCCGTCGAGGCCGTCCACGCCGCTGAGGCCGTCCAGGGAGTCCTTCTCGGTGGCGCGGCGGGCGATCAGCCCGTCGTCCCAGCTGCCCGCGGAGGGGCCGGGCTCGTCGGGGGCCGGAAACGCGGCGTACTCGCCGGATTCGGCGTACTCCGTGGACTTGGCGTACTCCGTGGATTCGGCGGATTCGGCGTACCCCGCCGACTTGACGTACTCCGCCGACTCGCTTGCCTCATGGACCTCTTGGACTTCATGGACCTCTTGCGCCTCATGGACCTCCACAGCCACGTCGGGCTCACTGGATTCCGTGGATCTCACCGACTTCATGAATTTCGCGGGCTTCATGAATTTCGCGAGCATCGCGGACTTCCCGGGCTCCATGGCGCTCTCGGCGCCCTCCCCTCCGTTCTCAGAAGCCTTGTCAGCGCCGTCAGCTCTCTCGGCCTCATGAGACCCGTCAGGTTCATGGGGCCCATGGACTTTGTCGATCTCGTTGGCCTCATCAGCAACATCAGTCACCTGAGACACATCGGTCACCTTTCCCTCTGGAGTACGGACAGCGCGGCGATCAACTCGGCCTGCGGCTCCGGGCTCACCTCAAGCGCGTCGAGGGGGCCCAGCCGCCGGTCGCGCTCCGCGTGCAGTACGCGATCGATGTATGTCGTCACCAACTCGCCGCCCCGGTCGCGCAGCCGCAGCGCGGCGTGCGCCCCGACCCGCTCCGCGAGCCGCTCCCCCGCGAGCCGGGCGCGCCGGCCGCCGAGCAGGGCTGCCGCGAGCAGGGCGGCGACGGTCTCGGCGTCGGGCGCGGGGGTCCGTTCGAGCTGCCGGACCTCCTCCTCGGCCAGTTCCTCAAGGACGCGGCGCCAGCGGCGTACGGCCATCCCGACCCGTTCCGCCGTCTCCCCGTCCGGACCCGGCATGGGCAGCGTCCCGGCGGCCGGCTCACGCCGCCATACCTCCTCCACCCGCTCCTCAGCGGCGGCCACCGCGCACTGGAGGAGGGCGCCCAGGCTCTCCACCAGTGAGTCGAGCAGCTCACGCGCCGAACTGTCCCGGGGATAGCCGCGCCAGCGCGTCCGCGCGTCCCCGGCGAGCACGGCCCCGCGCTGGAGCTGCCGCCGCACCCGCTCGCCCTCGGACGCGTAGGCCTCCTCGACCGCGCCCGTCAGCCGCACGGCGGCGGCGTACTGTGCGGCGACCGCCCCCGCCAGCTCCGGCATCCGCGCGTTCAGCGAGTCGATGACCCCGGCCGCGGTGCGTACCAGGGCCTGCTGACGAGCCGCCGGGTCCTGTACCCGGTGCGCGAGCCAGGCGAGCAGAGGCGCGACGGCGGTGGTGGGCAGCAGGCCCCGCCCGGCGCCCGCGGACTCGGGCAGTTCGGGGACGGTGAACCGCGGTACGTCACCGAGCCCGGCCCGGGTCAGCAGCGCCGCGTACTGCCGTGACACCTCGTCGATCATCTGGTGCGGCACCCGATCGAGGACGGTGACCAGGGACGCGTCGTACTCCTTCGCGGTACGGAGCAGATGCCAGGGCACGGCATCCGCGTAGCGGGAGGCGGTGGTCACCATGACCCACACATCCGCGGCGCAGATCAACTCGGCGGCCAGCAGCCGGTTCTCCACCACGAGCGAGTCGATGTCGGGTGCGTCGAGCAGCGCGAGCCCACGGGGCAGGGTCGAGGCGGTGTCGATACGCAGCGCGCTCTGCTCCACGGACCCCATCCCGTCCGTACCGATCCCCCCGTCGTCCTCCTGCTGCGGCAGCCAGACGCGCGTCAGGTGCGGCAACACCCGCATCCCGGCGAACCAGTGGTGGTCCTCGGGGTGGCAGACCAGTACGGGGGTACGTGTGGTGGGCCGCAGCACCCCCGCGTCACTGACCCGCCGTCCCACAAGGGAGTTGACGAGCGTGGACTTCCCGGCACCGGTGGACCCCCCGACGACCACGAGAAGAGGTGCTTCGGGGTCCCTGAGCCGGGGCAGCAGGTAGTCGTCGAGCTGTGCGAGCAGCTCGGCCCGGGTCTGCCGGGCACGCGGCGCCCCGGTGAGAGGCAGTGGAAGACGCACGGCGGCGACACGGTCGCGCAGTGCGGAGAGTGCGTCGATCAGCTGGGGCCGTACGTCCAAGGTCACCACATGCGAAGAATGCCCAATTTTGGAGCCTTTTTGAAGCGTATGGACATCCCTGCGCGCCGATCACATACTCGGGACAGACGGGACGAGTGGGGCACAGGCATAACGACTGCACAACACCCGGGGCGCCGAGGGCCAAAAGCGATGCGTGAATCGCACCTGCCTGCGATTATCGGTTCGCTTCACTGAACCTCCACAACGTGCCACGGGCGTGAAGCAACCGGGTCAAGGTGATCGGAGCCCTATCCTTGTCCCGGCAAGGTCGCGGAACCACCCAACCAGGGCTTCAGGTCACCGAGGCCACCACCCGGCCCCCGTAGCTCAGTGGATAGAGCAGGTGCCTTCTAAGCACTTGGCCGCAGGTTCGAGTCCTGCCGGGGGCGCTTTTCTACGCGCGGTGCACGGCCCTCCCCAAGGGAGGGCCTTTCCGCAGGTCAGAGGCACCTTAGCGGGTACGGCGTAGCGCTGGCGTAAGCACCGGCACCACCGATACCGGCACCCGGGGCTACCGGCACCCGGGGCGTTACGCGACCCCGCCGAACCCCGGGCCGCGACCCCGGCCGGCCGCGCGCCCGTGGGCTGTCCGGGACGCCATCGCCACCGGGCCGGATTCCCGGCAGGCCGCCCCCGACCGGGCCGCCACCTACCGACACCACCGGGACCTGGTCCCGACACCATCAGGACCGGGTCCCGCGACAGAGCCCCCGCTTCCCCCGACGTCTGCTCGAAGGCGGCGCGCCCGGCGCCCGCGCCCCTGCCGCTCCCCGCCGCTCTCCGTCCCCCGTGCCGTGACACCCGGCATGATTGCGTGAGCCATGGCGAATGAATCACATTATGCGTAGCGGATTACGTATTCATTTGGCGAGGCAATGCCAAATGTCAGATTGATTCCCGGCGCACGCCGGAGCTTTCTCCTCGCGTGAACGCCGTATTCACAGGTGTCGTGTACTCGTACGGATGACATGCGTTCTCTCCCCCTTCCCGACACGCTTTCCGGGGTGCCATAAAGGACCCGGGGGAAATTCCCCCGTCAATAGAATGAGGGAAGCATGCGTAGATTGCGTAGCAAGGCCGGTGTCCTCGCGGTTCTCGCCGTACTCGCGGTAGGCGGCACGGGAATCGCCTCCGCCGTACAGACAGAGGGTTCCGACTCCGGAGCCACGCGCGGTGCCATGGAGCCGCCGCGGGTGGAGTACACCGGCGTCATCAAGGGTCCCCAGAACGCGAATGTCCACAAGGCCAAGCACCTGGACGCCGAGGAGTGGGGGCTGATCTACAACACGGAGACGGTGCATCTGAAGTGCAAGGGCCGCGGCGGCGGATACACCTGGTACCAGCTTGAGGGCCAGCCGAACAGGTGGATCGTCGGCTTCAAGCTCGAAAATCTCACCCCCGGAATTCCCAACTGTCAGTGACAGTTCCGGGAATCCACCGAACATATGCGGCCGGCCGGGACGGCGCACTTCAGTGACATGCCCCCCACGGCCATGCCGGATCACCGGGTGTCAGCTCCCCGGTGGTCCGGCGTCCACGGGCCACCGCCCAACTGTCGTCCGTGACCATCGAGATGAACGACGCGCGGGTCCGGGGTGGGCGTGCGTCGGGTGGGGTCGTCGGCGGGCCGCTGGAGACAGGCCCGCTGAAACTGTTCGCCGACGGCTCGGCTCAACACCCGAATGGCCCAGTGCCGCAGACCGGATCCCGGCATGCCGTGCGGCGGCCCCGGGAAGAACGGGCGGGGCCGGAGAGCCGGCCGGGTCGTATCGTGAAGAGCGTGGCGGGCCGCTCCGGGGGGCACAAGGGGGCCTCGCGACACGCCTTGGCCGCCGCGGTCACGTCCGTACGTCCGCTCTGGTGGGTCGTGTCAGCCCTGCTGGTGGCCGCCGCCGTGGTCGTCACACTCACCCGGCGCCACGAACTGGTCACCGCCGTACATCTCATCGATGACGTCCGGCTGCCCAGACTGGTGATCGCCGCCGGGTTCGAGGCGGCTTCCCTGGGCTGTCTGGCGGCCGTGCAGCACTGGCTGCTGCGCGCGGGGGGTGCGCGGATCCGGCTGCGGGTCGTCGGCGCCGTCGTGCTGGCGGCCAACGCCATCGCGGGGGCGCTGCCCGGTGGGGCGGCGTTCGCGGCGGCGTGGGTGTTCCGGCAGTTCCGCCGCCGGGGCGCGGGGCAGGTCCTCGCCGGGACCGTGCTGGTGGTCGCGGGGCTGCTGTCCGGGCTGAGCCTCTTCGTCCTTCTGATGGCAGGTGTACTGGCGGCCGGTTCATCGGGCCCGGTCGCCGGGGTGCGGCCGGTGGTCGTCGGGCTCGCCGCCGTGGCGGTCCTGGTGGCGGGCGTGGCGGGCGGCCTGTCGCGGTTTCCCCGGGTAAGGCGCCGGGCCCGCCGGGTGTGGCGGCGGATCGGACTGCGCTCCCGACGGCTGTGGGACATCGAGCGGGCGCTGTCGCGTCTGGGCCATCAGGTCCGTACCACCAGGCCGGGGGTACGCCCGTGGCTGTGGCCGTCGTCGCTGGCCGTGCTCAACTGGGGCTTCGACCTCGCGTGTCTGGTCGCGTGCGTGTGGAGTCTCGGGATCGCCGTACCGTGGCACGGCGTTCTCGCCGTCTACGCGCTGACGCAGTTCGCCGGAAGCCTGCGGCTCACACCGGGCGGTCTGGGCGTGGTCGAGACGAGCCTCACGGCGCTGCTCGTGCTGTACGGGCTGAGCACCGAGCAGGCGATCGCCGTCACGCTCCTGTACCGGGTGCTGAGTTACTGGGTGCTCCAGCCGATCGGCTGGGCGAGCGGGCTCGGACTGACGCTGAGCCGTGCCCACGCCGGTCCAGGTGCCAGTACCGGAGCCGATACCAGTGCCGATACCAGTGCCGATACCGGTGCCGATACCGGTCCTCACGCCGGATCCGAATCCGGCGACGGATCCGGCGACGGATCCGAATCCGACGGTGAATCCGCCGCCGACGGCCGCGCCTGACCTGGCCATACCTCTCAAGATGCCCATATCCACCCAGTACGGCTACGCTTTATGCGGTGGCTTGACCGATTGACAGGCTGGACCGGTGAGAACGCCCCGTCCGGCATCCCGCGCCACCGGCAGGATCGGCCGCCCCGGCCGCCATCGACGCCTCCCGGGCCCGAGCCGGGGCCCTCCTCCCACAGGAAGAGGAATCGAGACATGAAGTCCTCCCGCATCCGTCGTACCGTCGTGGCCGCTGCCGCCGTGGTGGCCCTCCCGGTCTCCCTGGGCGTCATGGCACCCCAGGCCTTCGCGGATCCCTCCACGCCCGGCACCCCCACACCGCCGACCGCGTCCGTGACCCCCAGCACGCCCACGTCGCCCAGCGAGTCCGCGTCGCCGAGCGAGTCGACGTCACCGAGCACGTCCACCTCGCCCAGCCCCTCCACCTCGCCGAGCAGGACCGCGGTGCCCAGCCCGGCCGTTCCGTTCGGTCCCGAATGCTCGTCGATCCCGAAGACCGGCGCCGGCAGCTTCGTCGAGATGGCCAAGGAGCCGGTGGCGACGGCCATTTCGCACAACCCGGACTTCAGCACGTTCGTCTCGCTGGTGAAGAAGGCCGGGCTGACCGACAGGCTGAACACCGCCCAGGACATCACGCTCTTCGTGCCGACCAACGAGGCGTTCAAGAAGCTCTCGACGGCGGACCTCGACCAGATCAAGAACAACGAGGCGCAGCTCAGGAAGGTCGTGAAGTATCACGTCGCGGAGAAGAAGGTCGTCCCCGACCAGCTCCCCAACGGCGTCTTCTCGACCTGGGAGGGCACGACCCTCTCCACCTCGGGATCCGACCGGACGTTCAAGGTGAACGACACGGCGAAGATCCTCTGCGGGAACATCAAGACGGCGAACGCCACGGTGTACACCATCGACACCGTGCTGACGCCGAAGTAGCGCGTCACGCCTCGCCGTACGCACCGTGTCGTACGGTGAGGCGTACACACATCGTCGTACGCACGTCTCGGATGGGCGGGCCCGCCGACCGGGCCCGCCCATCCATCGTGCCGAGGACGCGTCAGATACCCGCCGAGGCCATTTCGATCGCGGAGCGGTAGTTCAGCGCGGTCGCCTTCACACAGACGCCGTACGTACGGTCCTTGGTGACCACGAGGAAGTAGTCACGCAGGTTCTTCCAGTAGTTGACGAGATAGCCCAGCCCCGGAATGAAGCCGGCGGGCCGGGGTACGAGGGCGAACGCCTCGGAACACTTCAGGATTTCACCGGTGGCCGTCGAGAGGACGGCCGCCACATCGCTGTTCATGTTCCAGCCGGCGGCCAGCGAGTCGTTCCAGATGGCGCCGGCTATCTGCCGGAGCCGCTCCTGCTCCTCCGGCGTGGGATCGCTGCTGAACGCGACACTCCCCGATGAGACGGCTCTCGCGGCCGGTGCCTCGGGAGCCCCGCCGGCCGCGTGGGCCGCACCCGCCGTGCCGACGGCCAGGACCGCCCCGGCGGCGACCAGCGCCACCGCCGACGCCCAGCGGGATACTCTCCGCTCAACCATGTTCTCCACCCCTCCCCTGCAGCTGACCCGAGGTCCGAATTGGCCCTCGTCGGTCGCTGCCGCGCCGAGCCTCCCGTTTCGCCCCCGGGCCGTCAACGGCGCAGATCAAGCCGCGTGGCGATCCCCGATCTATCGAACGTCTGTTCTATGATTCCCCCGGTGCGCCCCGTTACACGCCCTTGATCAGGGCCGTTGTCCGGGCGCCCACCCCAACACCCCGCGCTCCGGAGGAATCATGCGACCTGTTCCCGCCCCCGCCCGTCTCGCTCCCGTCCCTCTCCCCGCGCCTTCCGTATCCCTGGTGTCTTCGGCGCTTCCCACGCTTCCGGTGCTTCCCGCGCTTCCCGTTGTGGCCGCCACGGATCTGTCATCACGACCGTCACCGAGGTGGGGCGCATGAGTCACACCCACGACAAGTCCCTGCCGCCCTCGCTACGAGTCTGGGCGGAACGCGTCGTCGGCCCCCTCTCCGCCGTACTGGACGCGTCACACCCACGCGAGACCTCGCGGGTCTGGGATGTCACCGGCAGTCGCGACCGGCGCTTCTTCATCAAGCAGTCGGCGAGTGCCGCGTTGTACGAAAGGGAGACCTTCGGGTACCAGTCCGCGGTACCCGCCCTGGGATTCGGCCGCGCCCCACGGCTCGTCGAGACCGACCCCCGGCAGCTGGCGCTGCTGCTGACCGCCGTGCCCGGCACACCCGTATCGCGGCTGGCGCTGCCCGGCCCGGAACGCCGCTCGGCCCACCGGCAGTTCGGGGCCCTGCTGCGCCGTCTGCACGGCACGGACAAGATGCCGGGCGCCGGACGACGGGAGGCCCGGGCCGCGCTGGAACGGCTGGCCGACGACGCCGAGCACCACCTCGCCCGCGCCCGTGACCTGATGTCCGAGAGCCGGCGCGCGCTCGTACGCCGCTCGGCCGACCACGTACGGAAACTGACCGATCTGCTCGCCCCCGCCCATATCCACGGCGACGCCCAGGAACGCAACGCCCTCTGGACCGGCCCGGCGGTGCCAGGACAGCGGACGTCAACGCGGGAGGCACCGGGACAGCTCGCGGTCATCGACTTCGAGCGGTCCCGGTACGCCCCCGCCGTACAGGACTTCGTACGGCTGGCCTGCGGCCCCTGGCAGGACCGCGACGATCTGCGCGCCGCGTTCTTCCACGGGTACGGCCGCCCGCTGACCGACGCGGAGCGCCAGGCGCTGCCGTGCCTGGCCGCGCTCGACGCCGCGAGCTGTCTCGCGTACGGGCCGGACCATGGCGAACACGACGTCACGGCCCGGGGGCTCCGTACGCTGGCCCGTCTGGAGAGCGGCGCCTGGGGAACGTTCGTATGACCGGACGGCGCGTGGATGTGACCGGACGGGGCGTGCGCGGTGCCGGCCGCCGTTACGGCTTGCGCGCCACGCCCGCGTAGATGGAGACCGCCGCATCGGTGGCGCCGTCCCTCGGTTCGCCGTCCGGGCGCCAGCGATGCGGCACCGCGAGGCCGGGTTCGACGAGTTCCAGCCCGTCGAAGAAACGGAGGACGTCACTCCGGGAGCGCACCTGAGCGGGGATACCGCCGCGGTGGTAGACATCGATCACTCGCTCCCACATCTCCGGGGCGAAGTCCGGAGTGCAGTGGGAGAGAACCAGGTAGCTCCCGGAGGGCAGCGCGTCGACCAGACACCCGACGGTCTCGTACGGACGGAACTCGTCCGGCACGAAATGCAGCAGCGCGTTGAGGGACAGCGCGACCGGGCGCGTCAGATCGATCGTGTCACGCAGCCGCTCCGACTCGATGATGGTCTTCGGCTCCCGGACGTCCGCGTGGATGTACGCGGTACGGCCCTCGGGCGTGCTGCGCATCAGGGCCTCGGCGTGCCGGAGGACGATCGGGTCGTTGTCGACGTACACGACACGGGCGTCCGGGGCGGCCTCCTGGGCTATCTGGTGGAGATTGGGCCGGGTGGGGATGCCCGTACCGATGTCGAGGAACTGCCGGATGCCGGCCTCGGACGCGAGCCAGCGGGTCGCCCGGTGCATGAAGTGGCGGTTCGTCTGCGCGCAGATCTTGACGGTGGGGAAGACCGACTCGACGGTCGCCGCGGCCAGTTGGTCGGCTTCGTAGTAGTCCTTGCCGTTGAGATAGAAGTCGTACATCCGGGCCGGGTGGGGCTTGGTGGTGTCGATCTCGTCTACCGACGGGTGGTCGAGGTCCGTCATGCGGGGCCGTCCGTTTCTGGCTCGTGGGGGGTTTGAGGGCTTTGGGGCCGTGGGGTTTCTTGGGGGGGCGAGGTATCCGAGGAGGCGGGGGGGTAGCCGGGCGGGCCCGGAGGAGGTGGCGACTACAGCAGGAAGTCGGCGAGACCGTTCTTGGCGCCTGCGACGAAGTCGGCCATGGCGGCCGCGGTGCAGATCAGGGTCGGCCCCGACGGGTCCGCCGACTGACGGATCGCGACGTGCTCGCCGTCCACCTTCTTCGTCTCGACGCAACTGCCGCCGTTGGGGCCGCTCCACGGCTTCTCCCAGCCATCGGCTCCCAGTTCATCGGCCGGCATACCGTTGAAAATCTCCCGCATTAGAGCTCCTTGCGTATCCCTAGGAGAAAAGCTCTGGTTTCGTCAACGGGTGCCGCCCGGGCGGACATATTGTCCAGGACTTCCAGATAGGCGGCGATATCGGGGCGCTGATCCATATAGACGGCGCCGGTGAGATTCTCGGTGTAGACGACATCGGGCAGTTCGGGTATATCGAACCGGAAGAGATGGAACGGTCCGAACGCCCCGAGATGCGGCCCGATCGCGAACGGCATGATCTGCAAGGTGACGTTGGGGATCTCGGTGGTTTCCAGCAGCCGGTCGACCTGCGCCCGCATCACCTCCGGATTGCCGACGGGTCTGCGCAGGACCGCTTCTTCCATCAGAATCCACAGAAAGGGCGCGTGCGACTTGGTGAGCAGCTGCTGACGCTTGACGCGCAGGGCGACGCGCCGCTCCAGCTCCTCGGCGTTACGGTGCGCGCCCGCCCGCAGCACACCGCGGGCGTACTCCTCGGTCTGCAACAGGCCCGGCACATAGTGGGGTTCGTACGTCCTGATCAGACTGGCCTGGTCCTCCAGGCTGATGTACGCGCTGAACCAGCCGGGCAGCGCGTCCCGATAGCGATGCCACCAGCCGGGCCTGTTGGCGACCTTGACCAGCTCGGCGAACTCCTCGGCCTCGCTCTCCGTGACTCCGTACGCCTGCAACAGCAGCAGGACATAGGGGAGTTTGAGGCTGACCTCGGAATTCTCCATACGCCGAATGGTCAGCGGAGCGACATCAAGGACTTTCGCCGCCTCCTCACGGGACACCCCCGCCTTCTCACGGAGTGCCCCGAGCCGCTTGCCCAGAACGATTCGGAGGACGGTGGGCGCGGTTCCCGGACGAGCCTCACTCATGTGGGGTCTCCTGACGTCGACTCATCTCATGAAGTCTGACAGGTGAGTGGTGCGCTAACCAGAGAGATGTGGAGCATTGTGAAATTATCAGAACGATCGGTTGCGGCCTGTGACCGCCAACGCTCATAGTGAACGCGTGGCTCACATCACGGATCACCGTGCACACAAGCAACCCCTGCCTCTCGCCGGGGAGTTACAAGTGCGGGCTCGGCACCCCTGGGGTGCCTGGTGTGCCTCGGTCAGCCGACGGGACGAGGGAACCGGCCCCGGCCCCGGCCTCCGCGCACGTACGCACTGTCACGACACCTACGGTCATGACGCCTACGGGCATGAGGCGTACCGGCACGGCACCTGCGGACACGAGGCGCCCGGGCACGAGGCGTACGAGCACGAGGCATACGGGCACGAGGCGTACGGACACGACCTGCGCGAACACGGTCGGCACCCCGCGTACAGAAGCGCCTTCACGCTCCCCAGCCGACGGGACTCCGTCTCCAGAGCGCGCCACTGGCTCCGTGATGAGCTTCAGCGGTGGAGACTGCACACGGATCTGTGCGATGTCGCCGTCCTCGTCGTCTCCGAACTGTTCACCAATGCCGTGCTCCATACGGCCAGCACGCTGATCAGCTGTGAGGTGCGGCTCCTGGCCGAGCATGTACGGCTCGACGTCCACGACCAGGGCGCGCGGGACGGGGCACCCAGCCCCCGCAGCCCCGACTTCCGCGCGGAGAACGGGCGTGGCCTGCTGCTGGTGGAGAGTCTGGCCGAGGCGTGGGGCGTCGGATCCCGCGAGGGTGGGGTGGGGCGCACGGTATGGGCGATGCTCCCGCTGAGTCACGGGTCCGGCATCTGAACGACGCGTCGGGCCGCGGGTTGTCGCCGGTCCCGACCGGCAGTACAGGGGTCTGCCGGTCGGGTCGGTCCGGCCGGGCCGACCCGGACTGGGCCGGCCGGACCCGCCCGGGCCCGCGGCGGGTTACGAGAGAGCGGCGCCGACCACCAGCGCGAAGGCCGCGACGGAGAAGAGCGTGCGGATGAGGTGGAAGGTGTTCCACCGGGACTCGAAGGCCGCGCGCGCCACACCGTCGGGTGAAGAAGTGGCCGAGGCCAGCGCGTTGTTGAGCGGTACGTTCCCGCCGATGGTGACCAGATGATTGAGGACGGCGCAGACCAGTCCGGCCACCAGAAGCCAGCGCTGGGTGTCCGAGCGCCCGTCGACGGGTATGGCGAGCGCCGCGGCCGGGAACGCCACCACGGCGAGGAAGGTGAGCAGGAAGACCGGGCGGGGCACGTACTCGTTCACCCGGCGCATGGCCGCGACGAACTGCTCGTCGTTCAACCGCCCCAGGGCGGGCATGATGCCGGTCTGGAAGATCAGGAAGTACCCCGCGAACAGACCCGTGGAGATCGCGGCGAGAGCGAGCAGCAGAGTGGCCATGCGCACATCATGGCGCACGTAAAGGCCGGCTGGGCAGGGTTCTTGGGGGCTTCTCGATCACACCGGTTCGATCGCCGCCGATCACCCAGACTGCGGGAGTATGGGCCGATTGCGGAAGCTCTGGCATGGAGTCGCCACTCTCCGTACCAGCACTTGTCACGGTGAGCAATGATGTGCGTACATGGAGTGGCGTACGGCTCCGAGGGGATGGCGGGGGTGGTCAGCCGTGGCAGAGGTTTCGGGTTCTGTGCTCAACAGGTCGACATTACCGGTGGGCGGAGCGCGGGAGGACGTGGTGGACACGCCCCATCCGCCCGGCCGCCCCATCCAGGGTGTGCGGGAAGTGACGGCGACACTGACGGCACTGGTCCGGTCCGCCCGCCGGGAGCTGCTGATCTTCGACGACCCGGGCAGTTGTCTGGGCCAGTGCATCCCGGAGCAGTTCCTTGAGTTCGCCGGTGCCTGTGTGCGTGCCGCGGGTGAGCAGAACTGGCACGACAGCGGCCCGGGAGGCAGAGCGCGCGGACGGTCCAGCGCGGTCGGCGTCCGCAGGATCGTGCCGCGCCATGGGCTCGCCGGGCTCGCGTATCCACTCCCCCGGGACCTGCCGGGCCGGGCCAGACAGACGGACTCCATCCCGTTCAAGATGGTCCTGGTGGACCGCTCGGTCGCCGCGGTCCCTCTCGATCTCCAACTCCACTACCACGGGCTGCTGTTGATCCGCGATCCGGTGGTCGTCCAGGCCCTGGTCCGTACGCACCAGACATGGTGGGACACGGGTGAGGAGCTGCCGACCGCCGCGCTCCCCTCGCCCGGAGGTCTGCCGGGACACCTGCGGCCCGTCCTGGAGGCGCTGCTCGCTGGTCTCACCGATGAGACGGCTGCCACCCGGCTGGGCATGTCCAGCCGTACCTACAGCCGTCGGGTGGGCGATCTGCTCACCGCCCTCGGCACGACGAGCCGCTTCCGGGCGGGTGCGGAAGCGGCTCGAAGGGGGTGGATCTAGAAGGGGATCCAGAAGGGGGATCCAGAAGGGGATGACTCTGCCGGGCGGCTACGAAACGGCGTCCTCAGCGGCTACGAAACGACGTCCTTACGCGAGAAGCCCCGGAAGGCCAGCGCGAACAGCACCACGGCGTAAGTCACTGAGATCGCCGCGCCCTTCACCATGCCGCTCCACTCCAGTTGCGGCTGGAGCGCGTCCGCCCAGGCGAACTGCCAGTGCGCCGGAAGGAAGTCCCGCCAGGAACCGAGCGCCGTCACGGCGTCCAGCACGTTACCGATGATCGTCAGCCCGACCGCCCCGCCGACCGCGCCCAGGGGTGCGTCGGTCTTGGTGGACAGCCAGAAGGCGAGGCCCGCGGTCACCAGTTGGGAGACGAAGATGAACGCCACGACGAGCGCCAGCCGGGGCACCGCTTCGGCGGTGGCCAGGGAGCCGCCCGTCGGCAGTTCGAGTGGCTTCCAGCCATAGGCCGCGGTGCCCGCCGCCAGGGCGACCAGCGGCAGCAGCAGCATCGCCGCCGCGCTCATACCGAGCGCCACCGCCAGCTTGCTCCAGAGCAGCCGGGCGCGTGGCACGGGCGCGGCGAGGAGATACCGCAGCGAGGACCAGCTCGCCTCGGAGGCGACCGTGTCCCCGTGGAACAGCGCCACGGGCACCACCAGCAGAAAGCCCGCGGAGACAAAGAGGCAGGTGGCCGCGAAGTTGGCGCCGGAGGCGGTCGCGGTGTCCATCAGGGTCACCCGGTTGTTCTCGCCGTCCGCGCCCGGGGTGCCGCCGATCGCGAACGCCACGATCAGGATGAAGGGCAGGACGGCGAGCAGGACTCCCATCGCCAGCGTCCGTCTGCGCTTCAGCTGGCGCAGCGCCTCGACCCGCAGCGGCAGGGTGCGCCGGGCCCGGTAGCCGGGGGCCGATTCCGTCAGCGCGCTCATGCGGTGCCTCCTGAGATCAGGGTGAGGAACGCGTCCTCCAGGCGGCGGTGCGGTCCGACACCCGTCAGCGGGACATCCAGCCGGATCAATTCGGTGACCAGCGCGTTGGTGCTCGCCCCGTCGAGCCGTACGAGCAGACCGAGTCCGTCGTCCGCGCGGACCGCCGAGCCGATACCCGCCAGCGCGGCGATCTTCTCGACGACCGGCTCCGGCACCTTCTCGGCGGTGGTGACGAGCAGGGTGTCGCCCGCACCGGTGATCTCCGCGACCGGACCGGCCTGGACGAGCTGTCCGCGGTGCATGACGACCAGATGCGTACAGGACTGCTCAACCTCGGAGAGGAGGTGACTGGAGACGATCACGGTCCTGCCACCGGCCGCGTATCTGATCATCACGTCCCGCATCTCGCGGATCTGGGGCGGGTCGAGACCGTTGGTCGGTTCGTCGAGGATCAGCAGATCCGGCATGCCGAGCATGGCCTGGGCGATCGCGAGCCGCTGGCGCATGCCCTGCGAGTAGGTGCGTACGGCCCGTGCGAGGGCGTCGCCGAGCCCGGCGATCTCCAGGGCCTCCTCGATATGGGAGTCCTCGGCGGGGCGTCCGGTGGCCTGCCAGTACAGCTCCAGGTTGGCCCGGCCCGACAGATGCGGCAGGAAGCCCGCGCCCTCGACGAACGAGCCGACCCGGGAGAGCACCGGAGCGCCCGGCCTGATGGCGTGCCCGAAGACACGGATCTCGCCCGCGTCGGGGCTGATCAGCCCCATCAGCATGCGCAGGGTGGTGGTCTTGCCGGCGCCGTTCGGGCCGAGAAGGCCGAGGACCTGGCCCTTTTCGACCTGGAAGGAGAGATCACGGACCGCGTAGCGGTCGGCGGCCCCGGCGTACCGCTTCGTCAGCTCGGTGATCCGCAGCGGCACCTCCGCGAGCGCGGGATCGGGCGCCGGCGCGCTGGTGCGGCGCCGGGCGGTGAGCAGCAGTGCGGCCGCGATCAGTACGCCGGCGGCCGGCAGCCCCCAGGTCCACCAGGGCAGTGCGGTGGATCCGGTGGTGAGCGCGGGCACGGTCGGTACGGTCAGCGGGCCGTCGACGGAGACCCGGTAGGTGGCCGGGACCGCCGGGGAGGCATAGCCGAGGTCGGTGGCGGAGAGGACGACACGGAGCCGGTGCCCCGGCACGACCTGATGGTCCACGGCGGGCAGGGTGAGCTCCACCGTTCTGCCCTCGCGCGCGTCCTCGATCCGTACGGGCGAGACAAGCTGCGAGGGCAGCACCTGCTGGCGGCCGTCGGGCCCGACGTCGTACACCTTGGCGAAGAGAACCGCGTCACCGCTGTCGGAGGTGACGGTGGCCCGGACGGTCGGCGAGCCGGTGATCCGCAGTGACCGGTCGAGCGGTGCGGAGTCGAAGCGCGCGTGCTGTCCGGGGAAGTCGAGGGAGAGCCCGACGCCGAGCGAGGAGAGCTGGGAGAGTCCGCCGCCGACGCCCGGTACGGCGGAGATGGCGGGCGGGCTCCCGCCGGCCGGGTTGGCGAAGGTCTGCGTGCCGCCGTTGAGCGGGACGCTGGTGGTGCCGCTCTCCAGGCCGGGGTAGCGGTCGCTGCTCGCGCCCCGCAACAGGGCCTGACCGTCGGTGGAGTCGATACCTCCGGTCCGGCTGACACGGAACGCGGGTCCGGTGTCCGCGCCCTTGTCGTCCTTGAGATAGCGGTCGAACCAGGACGAGATCCGGCCCTCCAGCCGGGCGTTCTCGCGGTCACCGCCGTCGTGTCCGCCCGCCATCCAGTCGACGTCGACGGGTGCGCCATTGGCGCTGATCGCCTTCGCCATGGCGTCGGCCTGGCCGAGCGGGAAGAGTGAGTCGGTCTGGCCCTGGACGATCAGCGCGGGCACATCGATACGGTCACCGACGGCGGACGGGCTGCGCTCTTCCAGGAGCTTACGGGCGGCCTCGTCCGGCGTACCGGAGACGGCGACCCGCTGGTACATGTCGCAGAGTTCCTTCTGGAACGTCTCACAGCCACCGCCGGTGGAGAAGAAGATCCCCGCCCAGAGCTTCTTGAAGACGCCGTTGGGGAAGAGCGCGTCGGCGAGGTTCCAGTACGTGATCAGCGGGGCGATCGCGTCGACCCGCTTGTCGTATCCGGCGGCGAGCAGCGAGACGCCACCACCGTACGAGGCGCCGGTCACCCCCACCCGGGGATCGCCCTTCGCGTCGAGACGCACCTCGGGCCTGGCGGCGAGCCAGTCGATCATCCGGGAGACGTCCTTGACCTCGTGATCGGGGTCATTGAGCCCGATCTCACCGGTCGACTTCCCGAAACCGCGCGCCGACCAGGTCAGCACCGCGTATCCGTCCCGGGCGAGCTTCTCGGCCTGGCCTCGTACGTCGTCCTTGCTGCCGCCGAAACCGTGCCCGACGAGCACCGCCGGCCGCCGCCCGCTGCCGGCGGTGAAGTACGAGGTGTCGATCCGGGCACCGTCCATCGACAGCACCTGATCCGTGCGGTGCACGGCGGGCGCACCGTCCGAGGCGACGGCGGTCCAGGTCCCGGCTCCGACGAGCACGGCGGCGACGCCAAGGCTCGCGAGCCATCGCGCGCGCGGCCGAAACCGGCGGGGGGTTCGTAGCTCCATGATTGAACCCTAAACGGGCCCCGGCCCCGCCCGTGGTGACACCGGTCGGAACTCGAACGTCTCCCCGGGTAGTACGGACAGCGTCGCCGTACACCAGACGCGGTATGCGGAACCTTACCGAGGCGACGGAAAAGGGATGGGATGGGGCCGGAGCCGCCCGCGGAGCCGGCGATTCCAGCGGGCGGGCCTTTCAGGTCAGAGTGATCTCCGGGTTGTACATGTCCAGCCAGATCGCCAGGTCCAGCGTGCGCTCCAGGCCACGGCGCGAAGCCTGGGTGATCTGGGGGGTGTCGCGCTCCGTCACCTGTCGGACGCGGTCGGCGTCCACCAGGTCGAAGACCCGGTGGGACGGTTGCGAGAGCAGGTCCTTGGCGAGTTCCTGGAGGGCGACGGCGTACTTCGGGTCCTGGGTGGACGGATAGGGGCTCTTCACCCGGTCGTACACCGATTTCGGCAGCAGGTCGGCCGTCGCCTCCCGCAGCAGGCTCTTCTCCCTGCCGTCGAAGGACTTCAGGGACCACGGGGCGTTGTAGACGTACTCGACGAGCCGGTGGTCGCAGAACGGCACCCTGACCTCCAGGCCGACCGCCATGCTCGCGCGGTCCTTGCGGTCCAGCAGGATCCGCACGAAACGGGTCAGGTGGAGGTAGCAGATCTTGCGCATCCGGTACTCGAAGTCGCTCTCCCCGCTGAGGCGTTCGATGTCGGCGATGGCCGTGACATAGCTCTCGCGGAGGAACTCCGGCAGATTCACGGCCGCGCTCACATCGGCGCGCAGTACGTCGGCGTCGTCGCCGAAGTGGTCGGCGAAGCGCACCAGCCACGGGAACATCTCGGCGTGCCTGGCCTCCTCGTCGAAGAACTGGAGGTAGCCGCCGAAGACCTCGTCGGCCGATTCGCCGGAGAGCGCGACGGTCGAGTGCTTCCGGATGGCCCGGAAGAGAAGGTAGAGGGAGGAGTCCATGTCGCCGAAGCCCATGGGGAGATCGCGGGCCCTGATCATCCGGCCGCGTACCTCGGGATCGGCCAGGGCGTGCGAGTCGAGCATGATGTCCTGGTGCTCCGTGCCCGACGCGAGTGCGACGTCGTGGACGTACGGGGCGTCCGGGGTCGCGCGCAGTTCGTCGGCGACGAAGTTCTCGGTCTGGCCGAGGAAGTCGACGGAGAAGCTGCGGACCCGCTCGCCGGTCTCGGCCAGTTGACGCGCGGCCAGCGCCGTCATGGCGGAGGAGTCGAGGCCGCCGGAGAGGAGCGTGCAGCGCGGTACGTCCGCGACGAGCTGGCGCCGCACGATGTCGTCGAGGAGGGTGCGTACCCGCGCCACCGTGGCGTCACGGTCGTCCGTGTGCGGCCGGGTCTCCAGCGACCAGTAGAGCCGTCGGCGCAGTCCGGCGCGGTTCAGGGTCAGTACGGTGCCGGGTTCGACCTCGTGCATTCCGTCCCACACGGCGTGGCCGGGCGTTTTCACGAAGGAGAAGAGTTCACGCACCCCGTCCAGCCGGACCCGGGCGCGGGCGAGCGGGTTGGCGAGGATCGCCTTGGGTTCGGAGCCGAACAGCACACCGTCGGGGGTCGGATAGTAGTAGAAGGGCTTGATGCCCATCCGGTCGCGGATCATCACGAGCGTGTCGGTGCGGCCGTCCCAGATCGCGAAGGCGTACATGCCGTTGAGCCGTTCCGCCACCGCCTCGCCCCACTCCTGATAGCCGTGCAGGACGACCTCGGTGTCGGAGTCGGTGATGAACCGGTGGCCCCGGTCCGTCAGCTCGCGCCGTAGTTCGGTGAAGTTGTAGGTCTCGCCCGAGTAGACGAGCGCCAGGGGGCCCTGCGGGGTGTCGAGCGTCATGGGCTGACGCCCGCCCGGCAGGTCGATGATCGCCAGTCGGCGATGGCCGAGGGCCGCGGGGCCGCTGATCCAGGTGCCGCGGTCGTCGGGGCCCCGACAGGCCATGGTTTCCGTCATCGCATCCAATGTGTCGGACGCGGAACGCAGATCACGGTCGAAGGAGACCCAGCCGGTGATGCCACACATGTGTGTCCTCCTGCTTCCGATCCCAGGCCGGAGCGCAGGTCAGAGACCGTGGACAAGCCTGGGGTTCACGGCAGGACGGGGCACCGGGCCAGATCAGTTGTATCCAGCACCTATATTACGAGCGTGAGTCATACGACTGCGCCCGGTCAACGCGGCCGTCCGATACCCGGTTACGCGAACCGGGCACTTTCAGCCGTACGCCGCGAAAGGTAATGAATTGCTCTGGACCGGGATACGGGGGCGTACCAGGGCCGTGGCCGTGTCGTCGGCGCGAGGGAGAGTCCCGATCAGGCCATGGGCAAAGACTTCATCAACCGGCCGGTGACCCGAAGCGCGCGGGATACGCCGGTGGCCCGTACGACGGGGGACGTCGTACGGGCCACGGCTGCGATCAGGACCGGGAGTGGTGGGCCGGGAGCGGTGTGTCAGTGGTTGCGCGGGAACCCGAGGTCCACGCCCGCCGGAGCCTCGGACGGGTCCGGCCAGCGAGTGGTCACCACCTTGCCGCGGGTGTAGAAGTGCACACCGTCGTTTCCGTAGATGTGATGGTCGCCGAAGAGCGAGTCCTTCCAGCCACCGAAGGAGTGGTAGCCGACGGGGACCGGGATCGGTACGTTCACCCCGACCATGCCGGCCTCGATCTCCAGCTGGAAGCGGCGGGCGGCGCCGCCGTCGCGGGTGAAGATGGCCGTGCCATTGCCGAAGGGGGAGGCGTTGATCAGGTCGACGCCCTCCTCGTATGTCTCCGTACGCACCACGACCAGCACCGGGCCGAAGATCTCGTCACGGTACGCGTCGGAGTCGGTGGAGACCCTGTCCAGCAGCGAGAGCCCGATCCAGTGGCCTTCCTCGAAGCCCTCGACCGTGTACCCCGTACCGTCCAGGACGACTTCGGCGCCCTGGGCGGCCGCGCCCGTGACATAGCCGGCGACCTTGTCGCGGTGGGCCCTGGTGATGAGCGGGCCCATCTCGGAGGCCGGGTCGTCGCCGGGGCCGATCTTGATCTTCTCGGCGCGCTCACGGATCTTGGCGACCAGTTCATCGCCGATCGCGCCCACCGCCACGACCGCGGAGATCGCCATGCAGCGCTCACCGGCGGAGCCGTAGGCGGCCGAGACCGCCGCGTCCGCGGCGGCGTCGAGGTCCGCGTCCGGCAGGACCAGCATGTGGTTCTTGGCGCCGCCGAGCGCCTGGACGCGCTTGCCGTTGGCGGCGGCCGTGGTGTGGATATAGCGGGCGATCGGGGTGGAGCCGACGAACGAGACCGCTGCCACATCCGGGTGGACGAGCAGCGCGTCCACCGCGACCTTGTCGCCGTGCACGACATTCAGCACTCCATCGGGCAGCCCGGCCTCGGCGGCCAGCTCCGCCAGCAGGTTCGCCGCCGAGGGGTCCTTCTCGCTGGGCTTGAGTACGAAGGTGTTACCGCAGGCGACCGCCAGCGGGAACATCCACATCGGCACCATCGCCGGGAAGTTGAACGGCGTGATGCCCGCGACGACGCCCAGCGGCTGGCGGATCGAGGAGACATCGACGCGGTTGGAGACCTGGGTGGACAGCTCGCCCTTGAGCTGGGTGGTGATCCCACAGGCCAGTTCGACGATCTCCAGGCCCCGGGCGACCTCGCCGAGCGCGTCCGAGTGCACCTTGCCGTGCTCCGCGGTGATCAGGGCGGCAATATCGTCGCGGCGGGCGTCCAGCAGCGCGCGGTAGCGGAAGAGGATGCCCGTGCGCTGGGCGAGGGACGAGGTTCCCCAGGTGGCGTACGCGGCCTTCGCGGCGGAGACCGCGCTGTCCACCTCCTCGGCGGAGGCGAGCGCGACCTGTGTGGTGACGGCGCCGGTCGCCGGGTCGGTCACCGGGCCCCAGTTGCCCGACGCGCCCTCGACGGTCTTGCCACCGATCCAGTGGTTGACGGTCTTCATTCCGTTGAGCTCCTTCACAGCTGGCGGCGGCGGGCGGCTACGTGCCGGTCGTACTGCTCACGGGCCTTGACCGCGGACGGACGCGTCGCGGTCTCGGCCACGGGGACATCCCACCACGCCTGGGCCGGAGGGACGCCCGACACAGTGTCTGCCGTTTCGGTCTCCACATAGACACATGTGGGAACGTCGGCGGCACGCGCCTCGGCCAGGGCTTCACGCAGGTCACGAACAGTCTTGGCACGGATCACCCGCAGGCCGAGGGAGGCCGCGTTGGCAGCGAGATCGACAGGCAGCGGGGCGCCGGTGTAGGTCCCGTCGGAGGCCCGGAAACGATAGGCCGTGCCGAACCGTTCCGCGCCGACCGTCTCGGACAGGCCGCCGATGGAGGCGTAGCCGTGGTTCTGGAGGATCACCACCTTGAGGGGCAGCCGCTCCTGGACCGCCGTGACGATCTCGGTGGGGTTCATCAGATACGTACCGTCGCCGACGAGCGCCCAGACCGGCCGGCCCGGCGCCGCGAGCTGCACGCCGATGGCCGCCGGGATCTCGTACCCCATGCAGGAGTAGCCGTACTCGACGTGGTACTGGTCACGGGAGCGGGCCCGCCACAGCTTATGGAGATCGCCGGGGAGCGATCCGGCCGCGTTGATGACGATGTCCTCGTCGCTGACCAGGGCGTCGAACGCGCCGAGGACCTGGGCCTGGGTGGGGCGTACGAGATCCTCGTCGGCGGTGAACGCCGCGGCGACGCGGTACTCCCAGCGCTCCTTGTCCTCGGTGTACTCGGTCGCGTAGGCGGGCGCGACGCGGTGCCCGACGAGCCCCGCCGCGAGCAGTTGCAAGGCTGTTCGGGCGTCCGCCACCAGGGGGTCGGCCGCGAGCTTGTGGGCGTCGAAACCGGTGACATTGAGATTGAGGAAGTGGACGGCGGGGTTCGTGAAGAGCGTGCCGGACGCGGTGGAGAAGTCCGACCAGCGGGTGCCGACGCCGATCAGCAGATCGGCGGTCCTGGCCAGTTCATTGGCGGTGGCCGTGCCGGTGTGGCCGATGCCGCCGACTTCGCAGGGGTGGTCGTACGGCAGCGAGCCCTTGCCGGCCTGGGTGGTGGCGACCGGAATCCCGGTCGCCTCGGCGAACGTGGCGAGCACATCCTCTGCCGCGCTGTGGTGCACTCCGCCGCCCGCGACGAGCAGGGGACGGCGGGCTTCCCGTACGAGCCGTACCGCCTCGGCGAGTTCGTCGGGATCGGGCGCCTGACGGCGGACTCGCCAGACGCGTTCGGAGAAGAACTCCTCCGGCCAGTCGTACGCCTCCACCTGCACGTCCTGGGGCAGGGCGAGGGTGACGGCCCCGGTCTCGGCGGGGTCGCTGAGCACGCGCATCGCGGCGAGCGCGGCCGGGATCAGCGCCTCGGGGCGGGTGACACGGTCGAAGTACGTGGAGACGGGCCGCAGGGCGTCATTGACGGTGATGTCGCCCGCGCTGGGCAGTTCGAGCTGTTGCAGGACGGGGTCGGCAGGACGGGTGGCGAAGGTGTCACCGGGGAGCAACAACACGGGGAGGCGGTTGATGGTGGCGAGAGCCGCTCCGGTGACGAGATTGGTCGCGCCGGGACCGATGGAGGTGGTCACGGCATGGGCGGACAGGCGGTTGCTCTGGCGGGCATAGCCGACGGCGGCGTGGACCATGGCCTGCTCATTGCGTCCCTGCAAGTACCTCATCTCCGAGGCGGACTCGACAAGGGCTTGGCCGATACCCGCCACGTTGCCGTGGCCGAAGATGCCCCAAGTGGCGTTGATCAAACGTTGTTTGTGGCCGTCCCGCTCGGTGTACTGCCGGGACAGGAAGCTGATCAGCGCCTGGGCGACGGTAAGACGACGCGTACTCATCGGGATTCCTCCTCAGCCGCGGGTGCGGCCCCAGTTCCTGCGGCCGCGGCCTCGGACTCCGCGGATGCGGGTGCCCCGGGCTCCGCGGATGCCGGTGCCCCGGGCCCCGCGGCCGTGCCTTCCGGCTCGGCCGATGCCGCCTCGTACAGCGGCAACCGGGGGTCGACGGCCAGCCCCGGCCACGTATCCCTGATCCAGCCGTGGTCGGGGTGGTCGCGGATCAGCCACTCCCGCGACTCCCCCGGCCCCGCCATCACGTTGAGGTAGTACATGTCCCGGCCCGGCGAGGCGATGGACGGGCCGTGCCAGCCGTCCGGGATCAGGACCGTGTCGCCCGTACGGACCTCCGCGAGGACATCCGTCCCGCCGGGCCGGGACGGCGAGACCCGGTGATAGCCGAGGCCGTCGCCGTCGATCTCGAAGTAGTAGATCTCCTCCAGCTCGGACTCGACGCCCGGCCGGTACTCGTCGTGTTTGTGCGGGGGGTACGACGACCAGTTGCCGCCCGGGGTGAGCACCTCGACCGCGATCAGCCGGTCGCACGCGAAGACCCCCGCCGCGCCGAAGTTGTTGACCTGACGCGAGCAGCCGCCCGCGCCGCGCAGTTCGACCGGAACCTCCGGCGCGGGGCCGTAGCGAGCGGGGAGTCGTCGCTCGCACTTCGCTCCTGCCAGGGCGAAGCGGCCTCCCGCACCGGAGGCGATCTGTGCGTGGGCATCACGCGGCACGTACGCGAAGTCCGTGACTCCGCTGAACACGCTTTCCCTGCCCCGCAGTTCAAACAGTTTGCCCTGCGTGCTCACCGTGCAACCGCCGGTGAGCGGAAGAACGATCCACTCACTGTCCCCGGCGGCCAGCTCGTGTGTGCCGCCGGGCGGAAGCTCCAGGACGCGCAGACTGCTGTGTGACCAGCCTGCCCGCCGCGGATCGATGTCGAGGGCGTACGGTCCCGACGCGGCGCTGCCGGCGGGTACGTACCGGCCGTACGGTTCGTGGTTGGTCGTCATGAAGTCTCCGTACCCCCTAGAGCAGACCCACGGCCGTATCGACGGCACGGGCCACGTCCCCGTCGACCGGATAGAGCAGCGAACGGCCGACGACCAGCCCACGGACGGTGGGCAGTTGCAGCGCCTTGCGCCATTTCTCGTACGCGCCCTCCTGATCGCCCCCGATCTCGCCGCCCAGCAGGACGGCCGGGAGTGTCGAGGTCTCCATCACCCGGGCCATATCGTCGGGGTCCTGGGTAACGGGAACCTTCAACCAGGTGTACGCCGAGGTACCGCCCAGTCCGGAGGCGATGGCGATCGAGCGCGTCACCGCGTCCGCGCCCAGATCGGTGTGGAGCCTGCCGTCCGCGCGGTAGCAGATGAACGGCTCGACGAAGACCGGCAGCCGGCGTTCCGCCATGGCGTCGACGGCGCGGGCGGTGGAGTGGAGGGTGTCGAGGGAGCGCGGGTCCTCGTAGTCGATGCGGAGGAGCAGTTTGCCCGCGTCGAAGCGGAGCCTGGCGAGGTCCTCGGGGCGGTGCCCGGTGAAGCGGTCGTCGAGTTCGAACGCGGCGCCGGCCAGCCCGCCGCGGTTCATCGAACCCATGACGACGCGGTCCTCCAGGGCTCCGAGGAGCAACAGGTCGTCGAGGATGTCCGCGGTGGCCAGGACGCCGTCGACACCCGGGCGGGACAGCGCCAGACAGAGCCGCTCCAGCAGATCGGCGCGGTTGGCCATGGCGAGGCGCCGGTCCCCGACGGCCAGGGCGCCGCGGGCGGGATGATCCGCCGCGATGATCATCAGCCGGCCGCCGGCGCGCAGCAGGGGGCGGCGGGTACGGCGGGCGGCGGCCTCGGCGACGGCCTCGGGGTGGTACGTACGCAGCCGGACCAGCTCGGGCACATCGACGCCGCTCACGAGAGGGCCTCGGGGGCTCGCACCGAAGACCGCACCGCGGACGGCTCGGTGGACGACGCGGTGGACGGCGCCACGGCGGAGGCCGCAGGATCGGAGGCCGCAGGATCCCCCGCGACGACCCGCCCGGCCGCGAGCGTCCCGGTGACCTCCTCGTCGTACGGCATCGCGGAGGAGCAGGCGAGGCGGCCCGCGACGATGGCCCCGGCGGCGTTCGCGTACCGCATGACGCGCTCCAGATCCCAGCCGGCGAGCAGTCCGTGACAGAGGGCGCCGCCGAACGCGTCCCCCGCGCCGAGTCCGTTGACGACATCGACGGGGACGGGCGGCACCTCGGCCCGGCTGCCGTCCCGATGGACGGCGAGCACGCCCTTGGGACCCTGCTTGACGACGGCCAGCTCGACTCCGGCGGCGAGCAGCGCCCGCGCGGCGGCATGGGGTTCACGCTCGCCCACGGCGACTTCGCACTCGTCCAGATTGCCCACGGCGACGGTGGCGTGGCGCAGGGCCCGCGCGTACACCGCGCCCGGCTCCGTGCCCTCCGGCTCCGGAGCGCCCGGCTTCGCACCGTCCGGCCAGAACATCGGCCGCCAGTCGAGATCGAAGACGGTGATCCCCGATTTTCCGCGCGCTTCCAGCGCCGCGAGGGTCGCCGTACGGCTGGGCTCCGCGCACAGGCCGGTGCCGGTCATCCAGAAGATACGGGCAGAACGGATGGCGTCCAGGTTCAGTTCGCCCGGGTGGATCTCCAGGTCGGGGGCCTTGGGCAGCCGGTAGAAGTAGAGCGGGAAGTCGTCCGGGGGGAACACCTCGCAGAAGGTGACCGGGGTCGGATACGCGTCCACCGCCGTCACCCAGCGGTCATCGACCTCGAACTCCCGCAGCGCCTGGTGCAGATAGTCCCCGAACGGGTCCCGGCCGGTACGGGTGATGACGGCGGTACGCCGGCCGAGCCGAGCCGCCGCCACGGCGACATTCGTCGCGGAGCCGCCGAGGAACTTCCCGAAGGTGTCGACCTGAGCCAGCGGGACCCCGGTCCGCAGTGGATAGAGGTCCACCCCGATCCGGCCCATGGTGATGACGTCGTACGGCTCAGGCATGCGCGTCCCTTCGGTTCGGCGGTCACTCCGACGTCACTCCCACGTCCACGTCACCCCCAGGTCTAATGCCGCCCCGGAGCCCTGTCAACGTTTTGTCCTTACATTCGGACCTAGGGGTTGACACTCTTTCCGGACGGCCGGAAAGCTGACCGGTATGACCTCTTCCGTACCCACGTCCAACCGCATCCGGGTCGGGTCGGCCCCCGATTCCTGGGGCGTGTGGTTTCCCGACGATCCTCAGCAGGTTCCCTGGCAGCGCTTCCTCGACGAGGTCGCCGAGGCGGGCTACGAATGGATCGAACTCGGCCCGTACGGCTATCTCCCCTCCGATCCCGTCCGGCTGGGCGAGGAGACCGCCCAGCGCGGGCTGAAGGTCTCCGCCGGAACCGTCTTCACCGGGCTGCATCACGGCCCCGCCGTCTGGGAGAAGACCTGGGCGCATGTCGCGGACATCGCCGCGCTCACCCGGGCGATGGGCGCGGACCATCTGGTCGTCATCCCGTCGTTCTGGCGCGACGACAAGACCGGCGAGGTACTGGAGGGCCGCACCCTGACGGCGGAGCAGTGGCGCGATCTGACGGCGGGGACCGAGCGGCTCGGCCGCGAGGTGCGGGACAGGTACGGGCTGCGCATCGTCGTCCATCCGCACGCCGACACCCATATCGACAGCGAGGAGAACGTCAGCCGCTTCCTCGACGCGACCGATCCCGATCTGGTCTCGCTCTGTCTGGACACCGGGCACTACGCCTACTGCGGTGGCGACAGCGTCAAACTGATCGAGACCTATGGGGAGCGGATCGGCTATCTCCATCTCAAGCAGGTGGACCCCGAGATCCTCGCCGGGGTCGTCGCGGAGGAGGTGCCGTTCGGGCCGGCGGTCGGGCGCGGGGTGATGTGCGAGCCGCCGGGCGGGGTTCCCGCGCTTGAACCGGTGCTCGCCGCGGCGCGGCGGCTGGATGTGGACCTCTTCGCCATCGTCGAACAGGACATGTATCCCTGCCCTCCCGACAAGCCGTTCCCGATCGCCGCGCGCACGCGCCGTTTTCTGCGGAGCTGCGGCGCCTGACGCGACGCATCCGCGCGGCGGCCTGACACCGCGCGCGGCCACTCTGACGCCCGGAACTGGATCCGAAAGGTTCCGTCCGGGCGTTTCCGCATCTCCCTCCAATAGCCTCATCGACCTCATTGATCCGATCTTTCCCCGCTTTGGCTTCTTGACAGGGACACGACTGCGGCAGGATCGTCCTAGTTAGGGAGATTCCTGAGCCGAAGACAGGGGCCGCCGTGCATTCATCCGTTCCTCCACCTTCATCGCGCCCCGGATTCCTCGGAGGTATCACCCGGGCGGGGCGCATCTCACGGCGTACGTTCATGACGGCGGCGGGAGCGGCGGCCTTCGCGGTCTCCTCGCGCACCGCCTGGGCACGGACCTCCGACGGCGACGGCGGTAGCGCCGACGGCACGGACGCGCACCGCCGCATCCTTCTGGACGCGGCCATGAAGTGGCGGAGACTTCCATCCGGTTGGCAGTCCGCGCCCTTCTTCGGGAACGGCTTCCTCGCCGCGCATCTCTACAGCAAGGCGGGCGAGGGCAACACCCTGCGGATCATGCTCAACCACTCCCTGGTACAGGACCAGCGCGGACAGTGGGAGGCGGCCATCGGCTACTCCCGGCTGCCGGTCGGCTATCTCACCCTGACCTTCGCGGGCACGGTCACGGATGTCGACTGGTCCCTTGATCCGGCGACCGCCGAGTTGAACGGCACGGTCACCACGACCGCCGGCGGCGTCCGTATGCGCGTACTGATCCTGCGTCAGAGCGATGTGCTGTTGGTGTCCCTGGAGCCCACCGCGGGCGAGCGGACCGCCGCCTGGGGGTTCACGGCGCTGCAGTCGGCCACCACCAGGACCAACCGTGTCCCACCGGAGTACACCGCCAACCCCGATCCGGCCGCGGGGCCCGGTTTCGTGGAACAGCCACTGCACGCGGGCGGCGGGTACACCACGGCCTGGCGGGAGATCCAGGAGGGCAGCGGACGGCTGCTCGCGGCCGGCATCGCCTATGGCTTCCCGGATTCGACCGGCCGCGAGCGCGCGCTGGCGGCCGTGGACCGGGCGCTCACCACCGCCCCGGACAGGCTCGTACGCGAACACCGGGCGTGGTGGGGCGACTTCTACCGGCGCAGTCTGGTCTCGGTCCCGGACAAACATCTCCAGCGCTTCTACTGGCTCCAGCTCTACAAGATGGCGTCGTCCACCGGGAAGGACTCCCCCGTCCTGCCCGTCTTCGGGCCGTGGTTCCCGGAGACCGGCAACAACTGGACCAATATCTGGTGGAACCTCAACACCCAGGTCGCGTATCCGCTGATCAATGGCTCCAACCATCTTGAACTGGACGCGATCACCCCCACCTTCCGTACGTACCACCGCAACCTGGAGCTCAACATCCACCCCGCCCACCGGGACGGGGCGAGCTACGCGCTCTGCCACCCGGGCGACCGGGAGCTGCGTCCGGGCCCGCGCTATGTGGGGGTGCCCGGGGTCAGCCCCAACGACCACACCGGCAATCTCACCTGGGCCATGCACAATGTGTGGCTGTCCTACCGGCACTCCATGGACCGGCGGATTCTCCAAGACGTGCTGTATCCGGTGCTCAGCCGGGCCATCGCCTATTACGCGCGCTTCCTGACCGAAGGGTCCGACGGACTGCTGCATCTGCCGGAGACCCGGTCACCGGAGTACGCCAACGCGTCCGACTGCACCTACGACCTCTCATTGATCCGCTGGGGTTGCCGGACACTGCTGGAGGCGACGCGAGTGCTGCGGATCCATGACGCACCGACCGCGCGCCTGCGCGACATCCTGGCCCGGCTGGTGCCGTACCACCGGGGCGAGCAGGGTGTACTGATCGGCGCGGAGGTGCCGCTCGCGGAGTCGCACCGGCACTACTCGCATCTGCTCTGGCTCTACCCCCTCCAGGAGTCGCTGGACCGTAAGAGCTTCGAGCACTGGGCGGGGATGAGGGAGCGCTGGCACGGCTACAGCTTCGCCGCCGCCGCCTCGATGGAGACCCTCTTCGGCAACGCGGACCGGGCGCTGTCGTATCTGAAGTTCTTCACCGACGGAAACACCGTCGACAGCACGCAGTTGACGCCGAACACCCTGTACCGGGAGGGCTCCAACTTCGCCATCGAGAGCCCGCTCGCCGCCGCCCAGTCGCTGCTGGACATGCTGGTCCAGAGCCATGGCGGTACGGTCCGCGTCTTCCCCGCCGTCCCCTCGGGCTGGGCGGACGCGTCGGTCCAACGCCTGCGTACCCAGGGGGCGTTTCTCGTGGACGCGTCACGTTCGGCCGGCCGCACCGACTGGGTGACGGTACGGAGCGAGGCGGGCGCGCCGCTGGCGCTGGACCACGGCATCGAGGGCGCGATCGACGTACGCGACGAGCACGGCCGGCAACTGCCGTACCGAGGCACCGGGACCATCACCGTCGATCTGCCGAAGGGCCGCACCGCCGTGCTCACCCGAAGGGGCTCGAACCCGGTTCTACGACCGCGCGACGTAAGGGCGGACGGCACATATCCGCGGTGGGGACTGCCCGAGGCGGACTGATGACGCACCCGGCCTCATGCCCCTGACGCGGTCCATCCGCGCCGCATGAGGTGTACGCGCCATATGTGACGCATGTGCCACAAAGGTCCCTCCACCGTCACACATATCTCCATTACACGGTCCTTTCGTCACAAGGAGGTGACAAATCCATCCTCCTCATCACTCTGTGTCGCTCGGGGGGCACAGGGTGGGTGATCACCAGCGTCGTGCCGCAGCTCCCCCGACGGCCCCCCGGCCTCCCTGCGGCGGACGTGGGGAGGTGTCACTGGTGACGGACAAAAACCTCTGGTCATACAAGGAGATCGCGGCGCACATCAGGGTGCAGCCGGACACCGTCCGCTCCTACCGCAAGCACGGACTGCTTCCACCGCCCGACCATGTGGAGAACGGAAAGCCCTACTGGTACGCGGACACCGTCCGAGCCTGGGTGGCCCAGCGCCCCGGCAACAGAAGTAACGGAAACAAGAGAAACAACAGAGGCTGAGCGAGGCAACGGCGTCCGCCCGCCGTGGGCCCGCACCGATCCGGTACGGGCCCACGGCCCCCGTTCCGGATCGGTGCGGGGCCGTCAGACGCCCGCCGTGTCCCGGTCCCGGTCAGCGGGCTCCGTCCGAGCCGGATCCCTCGCGTCCACTTCGGCGATCGGCTTCGACTCGCCCTCACTCAGCCCGAACCGGTCATGGAAGCGGCGCAGCGGCCCGGGGGCCCACCAAGTCGCCCTGCCCGTCAGCTTCATCACCGCGGGCACCAGCAGGCTGCGGACCACCATCGCGTCCATCAGTACGGCGAGCGCGATACCGAGCCCGAGCATCTTGGTGTTGGTCACCCGGGAGGTGCCTATGCCCACCATGACCACCGCGAGGATCACGGCCGCCGCGGTGATCAGTCCACCGGTGCGCCGGAGGCCGAAGGTCACCGCCTGTTCGCGGTCACCGCTCCGGTCGTACTCCTCCTTGATCCGGGAGAGCAGGAAGACGCCGTAGTCCATGGAGAGCCCGAAGGCGACACAGAACATCAGGACCGGCAGGGTCGTCTCGATGTCGCCGGTGGCGGTGAAGCCGAGCAGCCCGGAGAGGTTGCCGTCCTGGAAGACCCAGACCACCGCCCCGAACATCGCTGTAAGACTCAGCGCGTTGAGCACGACCGCCTGGATCGGGATCAGCACGCTTCCGGTGAGCAGGAAGATCAGCAGCAGGGTCACCACCACGATGATGGCCACCGCCCAGGGCAGCCGGTCGGCAATGGCGTCCTTGGAGTCGACCAGGACGGCGGCGGTGCCGGTCACCGATGCCTCGAACGCGGCTGGTTCCGCGCGGATGTCCCGGACAAGCTGCTGGGCCTGCTGCCCGACCGCCTCTCCTTCGGCCCGCACCGTGAAGTACCCGTGTTCACCCGAGGTGACGGGACCGTCGACCCCGAGCGCCCCCGGCAGAGCCGCTATCCGGCTGCGGTAGTCGGCGTACTCGGCGGGCGTGGCAGCACCCTCGACGAACACCTCCAGGCCCCCGCTGGGACTGCCGGGAAAGCCGTCCCTTATCTCTTCCTGAACCACCCGGGAGTCGGCGCTCGCCGGCAGCTGCCGATAGTCGGCGGTGCCGAACGTGGCTCCCAGGAAGGGCAGTCCGAGCACTATCAGCCCGGCCGCCGTCGCGAGGGCGAAGACCGGCGCCCGGCGCATCACCAGCGCTGCCGTACGCGCCCAGCCGGCCCCCGGCTCGGCGGGCGCGCCCACGGCTTCCGACCCGTCCCGCGCCCCGGACTTCCGCCGCACCCGGCGCAGCAGCACCCGTAGATCCAGCGCGTTCACCCGGTGGCCCAGCAGCATCAGCGCGGCCGGCAGCAGTATGAGCGCGGCGGCCGCCGCCAGCAGCACCACCGCGATCCCGGCATAGGCGAAGGAGCGCAGGAAGTACTGGGGGAAGACCATCATGGCGGCCAGCGACACCGCCACGGTCAGCGCGGAGAACAGCACCGTCCGCCCGGCGGTGCGCAGCGTGACGCCCACGGCGTCCCGTACCTCGGCCCCCTCGGCCAGCTCCTCGCGGAACCGGCGCACGATGAACAGGGCGTAGTCCACGGCGAGTCCGAGCCCCAGGGCCGTGGTGAGGTTCTGCGCGAAGACCGAGACGTCGGTGAGCTCGGTGATCCCGCGCAGTACCGCGTTCGTCCCCAGAATGGCGACGATGCCGAGCCCGAGCGGCAGCAGTGCGGCGACCGCGCTGCCGAAGACCATCACCAGCAGAACCAGCGTCACCGGCAGGGCGATCAGCTCGGCCCGCAGCAGATCTTCCTTGATGATGCCCTGCATCTCGTGCTGCACGGCGACGGGTCCGCCGAGCGAGACCTCCAACGGCCCGTGAGTGCCGCGGAATTCGGGCGCTATCCGGTCCAGGGCCGCGGCGGCCGTCTTCTCGTCGCCCTCGATCCTCGCCGTGACCAGCGCTTCCCGGCCGTCCTCGGCACGCAGCGCGGCCGATCCGGTCCCCCAGTAGGACCCGACCCCGCTGATCCCCGGCTCGGCCGCGAGCCGGTCGGTGAGGCGCTTGGCCTCCGTGGCGACCGCGGGGTCGTCCACACTCCGGCTCCCGCTGTCGACGAGCAGCAACAGATTGGGCTGGGAAGCCGGGAACTCCCGCTCCAGCGCCCGGGTCGCGTAGGTCGACTCGGCGTCCGGATCCGCCCAGCCGCCGCTGCCCATCCGGTCGGCGACGCCGCTTCCGGCGAAGACGGCCAGGGCCGTGATCACCAGTGCGACCAGTAGAGAGAGCCTCGGGCGCGCGGTGACGAACCGGGTCCATCCCCCAGGACTCGGTCCCGTATTGACTTCGGACATGGTGCGGTGTCCCCTTCACCGTGACCCGTGGCATGGGTCAGTCATTGTCATAGAATAGACAAACACGAGTCTTCGCTCGCATTAATCAATAATGCGAGCCCCCACTCGCGTTTGTCAACCGATCCAGGAAAGCCGGGGATTCACATGCCCGAGGCCAAGAACGGCAGCGAGAACGGGACGGGAAAGCCGCGCCGCCGTCAGGCCCGCGGCGAGCGCCGCATCGCCCAGCTCCTCGAAGCGGCGGCCAACGTGTTCTGCACCAACGGCTACACCGCGGCGAGCACCAACTCCATCGCCCGCGAGGCCGGCGTCTCCCCGGGCACGCTCTACCAGTTCTTCCCGAACAAGGAAGCCATCGCGGTGGAGCTGGGCGATCAGCTGCTGACGCGCTGGCGCGCCACCTACGGCCAGGCATTCACCCCGACCCACCTCGAACTGCCGCTGGACCAGCTGCTGGACGCCGTCCTCGACCCGCTGATCCAGTTCAACTTCGAGAACCCCGCCTTCGGCGTCCTCATGCACGGCCCCGACATCCCCGGCCAGGTCACCCGGGAGCACGACGCTCTGCACTCCTCCATGCTCACCCGGGTCGAGGAAGTCCTCGCCTGTTACCTCCCCGCGACTCCCGAGCCCGACATCACCCGGGTCGCACACATGGTCTTCGCCGTGTACAAGGCGGGCATGGACGTGGTCCTCGCCGCGGCGCCCGCCGAGCGGGACGCGTACATCGCCGAGCTGAAAGCGATCCTCTTCCGCTACATCGATCCGCTCGTCGGGGATCTCTGAGCCGGCGGCCACCAGCGGGGCCGGGTTCTGCTTCATACCCCCTAGGGGTAAAATCGCGGATGTCGGGAGGTCGCGCGGCCCACGCGCACCCCTGACGCGCCACCCGTCCCCACGTCAGCCCCGAAGAGGAGAAACGCCATGACCGCCGAGACGAAGAACCAGGTCACCACCGTCTATCAGGTCACCGGTATGACCTGCGGACACTGCGAGGGGGCCGTCTCCAGCGAGATCTCCGGGATCGAGGGTGTCACGTCCGTGGAGGCCACGGCGGCCACGGGCCGGGTGACCGTTGTATCCCTGGCCCCGCTGGACGAGGAGGCCGTACGCGCCGCCGTCGACGAAGCCGGGTACGAACTGGCCGGACAGGTCTGACCACACGATCAGAGGCAGGGACTCGCCTACTCCTCCGTTTATGTGGTTAGCGCCTCCTATGCGCCTACGGTCCTTCACATGCGCCACAGGACCTTCACAAAGAGATCTAGATCACATAGATTGAGGGGTAACCATTAGGTCGACTCGCGAGTCTAAGAGGACGATGCCAGAGAACGTCTTGGGGGACGTTCGACGGGATCGTGTGGGATGTCTTGGGGGACGTCTCATGCACGCGATTGGCCGGGGCACGTGCACCGGGGAGCTTTGAGCGGCCCTCCCGTACGTACCCCGGTCCGACCGCTAGTAGCCGTTGATGGTTACGGCAGACGCCCGGCCCGGATCCCGTGGGGGGAATCCGCTCCGGGGATATGGAAAGCGCCCCGTTCGCCGACCCGTGGGGGGATCGGCGGCGGGGCGCTTTTCGCTGCGTACACCCGGCGTACACCGGCGTGCGCGGTACGAGCGGGCGGGCGCCGGGCCCTCGGGGGCCCGGGCGCGGGGAAGCGTGGGTCAGCGGGACTCGACCGGAACGAAGTCGCGCAGGACCTCGCCGGTGTAGATCTGGCGCGGACGGCCGATACGGGAGCCCGGCTCCTTGATCATCTCGTGCCACTGGGCGATCCAGCCGGGCAGCCGGCCGAGCGCGAAGAGAACGGTGAACATCTCGGTCGGGAAGCCCATGGCCCGGTAGATCAGACCGGTGTAGAAGTCCACGTTCGGGTAGAGCTTCCGCTCGACGAAGTAGTCGTCGGCGAGCGCGTGCTCTTCGAGCTTGAGCGCGATGTCGAGCAGCTCGTCGGACTTGCCGAGAGCCGAGAGGACGTCGTGCGCCGCCGCCTTGATGATCTTCGCCCGGGGGTCGAAGTTCTTGTAGACGCGGTGCCCGAAGCCCATGAGCTTCACGCCGTCTTCCTTGTTCTTCACCTTGCGGATGAAGGAGTCCACATCGCCGCCGGAGGCCTGGATGCCCTCAAGCATCTCCAGCACCGACTGGTTGGCGCCACCGTGCAGCGGGCCCCACAGGGCGCTGATGCCGGCGGAGATCGAGGCGAACATGTTCGCCTGCGAGGAGCCGACCAGACGCACGGTGGAGGTCGAACAGTTCTGCTCGTGGTCCGCGTGCAGGATCAGCAGCTTGTCGAGGGCGGAGACCACGACCGGGTCCGGCACATACTCCTGCGCGGGGACCGAGAAGGTCATCCGCAGGAAGTTCTCGACGTACCCGAGGTCGTTGCGCGGGTAGACGAAGGGGTGGCCGATCGACTTCTTGTAGGCGTACGCCGCGATGGTGGGCAGCTTGGCGAGCAGCCGGATCGTGGAGAGATGACGCTGCTTCTCGTCGAAGGGGTTGTGGCTGTCCTGGTAGAACGTGGACAGCGCGCTGACCACGGAGGACAGCATCGCCATCGGGTGGGCGTCGCGCGGGAAACCGTCGTAGAACCGCTTGACGTCCTCGTGCAGCAGCGTGTGCTGGGTGATCTCGTTCTTGAACGACGCCAGCTGGTCGACCGTCGGTAGCTCGCCGTTGATCAGCAGATACGCCACCTCGACGAAGCTGGACCGCTCCGCCAGCTGCTCGATCGGATAGCCGCGGTAGCGCAGGATGCCCTGTTCGCCGTCGAGATAGGTGATCGCGGACTTGTAGGCGGCGGTGTTGCCGTATCCGCTGTCCAGTGTCACCAGACCGGTCTGAGAACGGAGCTTCCCGATGTCGAAGCCCGTATCGCCGACGGTGCTGTTGATCACCGGGTAGGTGTACTCGCCGTCGCCGTACCGCAGTACTACCGCGTTGTCGCGTTTCTCGCTCACGTCATCCCTCACCGACGTAGTGCCTCTTCTTCGAGGTGCCCTGACTGTCTCTACCATCCCCCATTTGGCTCAGGAGAGTGCACTCGGGGTCGGCCTTTAGGCCTTTTGGCGGCACTCAGTGCCGTCAACCTGTTCATCCTGCCCCCTTCGCCCCAGTTGTGGGAAGCCGAGGTGCGGAAAGTCCCGCCAGCCGGTGGTCGAGCGCTGTGAAGCGTCTGCCCGCGGAGACCGTGCGTACCGCCTGTCCTATGGCTTTGCGGGAGCCGACCAGCACGACGAGCTTCTTGGCGCGGGTGACGGCCGTATAGAGCAGATTCCGCTGGAGCATCATCCAGGCACCGGTAGTGACCGGAATGACCACGGCCGGATACTCGCTGCCCTGGGAGCGGTGGATCGTCACGGCGTACGCGTGCGCCAGCTCATCCAGCTCGTCGAAGTCGTACGGAACCTCCTCGTCCTCGTCCGTCAGCACCGTCAGTCGCTGATCGTCCATGCTGAGTGAGGAGACGACGCCGACCGTGCCGTTGAAGACGCCGTTCTCCCCCTTCTCGTAGTTGTTGCGAATCTGGGTGACCTTGTCGCCGACGCGGAAGACCCGGCCGCCGAGCCGCTTCTCGGGAAGGTCGGGCCTGGCGGGGGTGATGGCCTGCTGGAGCAGGGCGTTGAGCGCGCCCGCGCCGGCCGGGCCGCGGTGCATCGGCGCCAGCACCTGCACATCGCGCCGCGGATCGAGTCCGAATTTGGCGGGAATCCGTTGGGCCGCCACCTCGACGGTCAGCCGGCCCGCGTCCTCCGTCTCCTCCTCGACGAAGTGGAAGAAGTCGACAAGGCCCTGAGTGATGGGCGGTACCCCGGAGTTGATGCGGTGGGCGTTGGTGACCACGCCCGACTGCTGGGCCTGCCGGAAGATACGGGTGAGCCGGACCCGGGGCACGGGGCCGCTTTCGGCCAGCAGATCGCGCAGCACCTCGCCGGCCCCGACCGAGGGAAGCTGGTCCACGTCCCCGACGAGCAGCAGATGCGCGCCCGGGGCGACCGCCTTGACCAGCTTGTTGGCCAGCAGCAGATCGAGCATCGACGCCTCGTCGACCACCACCAGGTCGGCGTCCAGCGGGCGGTCCCGGTCGTACGCCGCGTCCCCGCCCGGCTTGAGTTCCAGCAGCCGGTGGACGGTGGACGCCTCGGCCCCGGTCAGCTCCGCGAGCCGCTTGGCCGCCCGTCCGGTGGGCGCCGCGAGCACTACCTTGGCCTTCTTGGCCCGCGCCAGCTCTACGATCGAGCGGACCGTGAAGGACTTGCCGCAGCCGGGGCCGCCGGTCAGAACGGCGACCTTCTCGGTGAGCGCGAGCCGCACCGCCTGCTGCTGCTCGGGGGCCAGCTCGGCGCCCGTACGGCCCGCCAGCCAGGTCAGCGCCCGGTCCCAGACCACGTCCTGGAAGGCCGGCATCCGGTCCTCCCCGGTGCGCAGCAGTCGCAGCAGCTGGGCGGAGAGGGACAGCTCGGCGCGGTGGAAGGGGACCAGATAGACCGCCGTGACCTCCTCCTCGCCGCCGTCCGGTCCTGGCACCCTTTCCCGTACGACCCCCTCGTCCTCGGCGGCCAGCTCGGCGAGGCACTCGATGACCAGGCCCGTATCGACCTGGAGCAGCTTCACGGCGTCCGCGATGAGCCGATCCTCCGGCAGGAAGCAGTGCCCCTGGTCCGTGGACTGGGACAGGGCGTACTGGAGCCCGGCCTTGACCCGCTCCGGGCTGTCGTGCGGGATTCCGACGGCCTGGGCGATCCGGTCGGCGGTGAGGAAGCCGATCCCCCAGACGTCGGCCGCCAGGCGGTACGGCTCGTTCTTGACGACGGAGATCGAGGCGTCCGCGTACTTCTTGTAGATACGGACGGCGATGGAGGTGGAGACGCCCACCCCCTGGAGGAAGACCATGACCTCCTTGATGGCCTTCTGCTCCTCCCAGGCGGCGGCGATGCGCTTCGTCCGCTTGGGGCCGAGGCCGGGGACTTCCACGAGCCTCTTGGGCTGCTGCTCGATGATGTCGAGGGTGTCCAGGCCGAAGTGCTCGACGATCCGGTCGGCGAACACGGGGCCGATGCCCTTGATCAGACCGGAGCCGAGATAGCGGCGGATGCCCTGGATCGTGGCCGGCAGGATCGTGGTGTAGTTCTCCACCGTGAACTGCTTGCCGTACTGGGGGTGCGAGCCCCAGCGGCCCTCCATACGCAGTGACTCACCGGGCTGTGCGCCGAGCAACGAGCCGACCACGGTGAGGAGATCGGCGCTGCGGCCGGTGTCGACGCGGGCGACCGTATAGCCGTTCTCCTCATTGGCGTAGGTGATCCGCTCAAGGACGGCTTCGAGCACAGCGGGATTGGACATGATCCGACGCTACCGCCAGGCTCCGACATCCCGGCCGCCCTGTGGACAACTCCTCGTCCGTGGAGAACTACCAGGGGCCCGGTCCACTGGACCGGGCCCCGCGCGCTCCCCCTCGACAGAGCCTTCCTGATCCCCCCGGATCCCTCCCCCGAAAGCCCTGTTGACGTATACGACTCACGTCACCCCAGAAGGGTTGCACGATTCCTCTGAGTAATTTTCCGGACCCTGTATCGGGCGTCCGCGTCTATAGGGCGTGCCGTACATACCGCTCGATGACCTCGCCGAGCAGTTGCACGCCGTCCCGCGCCCACAGTTCGTCGTTGAACAGCTCCACCTCGATCGGGCCGGTATAGCCCGCCGCGTCGACCCGTTCCCGCCAGGCACGCATATCGACGGCGCCGTCCCCGAGCTGGCCGCGGCCGTTCAGCACCCCGGCCGGGAGCGGTGTCGTCCAGTCGGCCAGTTGGAAGGTGAAGATCCGCGAGGCCGCACGGGCGACGGCCGCGGGCGCCCGGTCGTCCCACCAGATGTGGTACGTGTCGACGGCCACCCCCACCTGATCGGCGGGAAAGCGTTCCGCCAGGTCGAGAGCCTGGTCGAGGGTGGAGACCACACAGCGGTCGGCGGCGAACATCGGGTGCAGCGGCTCGATGGCGAGCCGCACCCCGCGCTCCGCCGCGTACGGCGCCAGTTCGCCCAAGGCGTCGGCGATACGTTCACGCGCCCCGGGGAGATCCCGGCTTCCCTCCGGGAGCCCGCCGGAGACCAGGACGAGGGTGTCCGTGCCCAGCGCCGCGGCCTCGTCGACCGCCGCGCGGTTGTCGGCCAGCGCCTCGGCCCGCCGGCCGGGGTCGAGCGCGGTGAGGAAGCCGCCCCGGCAGAGCGTGGTGACCGCGAGGCCCGCGTCGCGTACGAGCTTGGCGGTGGCCTCGATTCCGTACGTCCGGACGGGCTCGCGCCACAGCCCGACCCCTGGCACACCAAGACGTACGCACGCCTCGGTCAGGTCGGGCAGCGACAGCTGTCTCACCGTCATCTGGTTGATGCTGAAGCGCTTCAGCTCCGCCGCGGGCCGATCGGTCACTGGTCCACTCCGTACACGCTGAGCAGGGATGCCATCCGTGCCTCCGCCACCGCCGGGTCGGGGAACAGACCGAGCCCGTCGGCCAGTTCGTACGCCCGCGCCAGATGGGGCAGCGAGCGGGCCGACTGGAGGCCGCCGACCATCGAGAAATGGTCCTGGTGTCCGGCCAGCCAGGCGAGGAACACCACGCCCGTCTTGTAGAACCGGGTCGGCGGCTGGAAGAGATGACGGGACAGCTCGACGGTGGGATCGAGGAGTTCCCGGAAGCCCTTCGTGTCACCCGTGTCCAGGACGCGTACGGCCTGCGCGGCGAGCGGCCCCAGGGGATCGAAGATCCCGAGCAGGGCGTGGCTGAAGCCCCGTTCGTCGCCCGCGATCAGCTCGGGATAGTGGAAATCGTCACCGGTGTAGCAGCGCACGCCGCTGGGCAGTCCGCGACGCAGCTCGATCTCGCGCCCGGCGTCCAGCAGGGAGATCTTGACGCCGTCGACCTTGTCCGGATGCTCGGCGATGACCTGGAGGAACGTCCCGGTGGCCGCGTCGAGGTCCGTGCTGCCCCAGTAGCCCTCCAGCGCGGGGTCGAACATCGGGCCGAGCCAGTGCAGCACGACCGGCTCCGACGCCTGGCGCAGGAGATGGGCGTAGACGGCGAGGTAGTCGTCGGGGCTCTTGGCGGTCGCGGCGAGGGCCCGGGAGGCCATCAGGATGGCCTGTGAACCGGTCTCCTCCACGAGCGCCAACTGCTCCTCGTAGGCCGCCAGGACCGCGTCCAGGGAATCGGAACCGTCCGTGCCGGGGGCCAGTTGGTCGGTGCCCACGCCACACGCGATCCGGCCGCCCACCGCCTTCGCCTCGGCGGCGGAGCGGCGGATCAGCTCGGCCGCGCCCGCCCAGTCAAGGCCCATGCCGCGCTGCGCGGTGTCCATGGCCTCGGCGACGCCCAGGCCGTGCGACCAGAGATGACGGCGGAAGGCGAGCGTGGCGTCCCAATCGACGGCGGCGGGCGCATCGGGGGCGATATCGGCGTACGGGTCGGCCACGACATGGGCCGCGGAGAAGACCGTACGGGAGGCGAGGGGCGGCCCGCCCGGTGCGAGGCGGGCGGGTTCGGGGCGAGGCGTGTACGTACGCGATCCGCCGCCCGGGGAAGGCAGTCGGAGAGTCACAGCGACAGCTCCGGTACCTCGAAGCGGCGGCCCTCGGCCGAGGACCGCAGCCCCAGTTCGGCGAGTTGTACACCGCGCGCGCCCGCGAGCAGATCCCAGTGGTACGGCTCACCGAGCGCCACATGGCGCAGGAACAGCTCCCACTGTGCCTTGAAACCGTTGTCGAACTCGGCGTTGTCCGGCACTTCCTGCCACTGGTCGCGGAAGGACTCGGTGGCGGGCAGATCGGGGTTCCAGACGGGCTTGGGGGTGGTGCCGCGGTGCTGGACGCGGCAGCGGCGCAGACCCGCGACGGCCGAGCCCTGTGTGCCGTCGACCTGGAACTCGACCAGCTCGTCGCGGTTGACCCGGACCGTCCAGGAGGAGTTGATCTGGGCGACCACTCCGCCGTCGAGCTCGAAGATGCCGTAGGCGGCGTCGTCGGCGGTCGCGGCGTACGGCTTGCCCTGCTCGTCCCAGCGCCGCGGGATGTGGGTGGTGATGTGCGCCTGGACGGTGGTGACCCGGCCGAACAGCTCGTGCAGGACGTACTCCCAGTGCGGGAACATGTCCACGGTGATGCCGCCGCCGTCCTCGGCGCGGTAGTTCCAGGAGGGGCGCTGGGGGTCCTGCCAGTCGCCCTCGAAGACCCAGTAGCCGAACTCTCCCCGTACGGAGAGGATCTCGCCGAAGAAGCCGCCGTCGATGAGGCGCTTCAGCTTGAGCAGACCCGGCAGGAAGATCTTGTCCTGGACGACGCCGTGCCTGATCCCCGCGTCACGGGCCAGCCGGGCCAGTTCGAGGGCGCCGTCGAGATCCGCCGCGGTCGGCTTCTCGGTGTAGATGTGTTTACCGGCGGCGATCGCCTTCTTGACGGCCTCGACCCGCGCGGCGGTGACCTGGGCGTCGAAGTAGATGTCGATCGTGTCGTCCGCGAGGACGGCGTCAAGATCGGTGGACCATTCGGTGAGGCCGTGCCGTTCGGCGATCTCCCCGAGGGCGTGTTCACGGCGGCCGACGAGTACGGGCTCGGGCCACAGCACCTCGCCGCCCCCGAGGTCCAGTCCGCCCTGCTCGCGGATCGCGAGGATGGAGCGGAGCAGATGCTGCCGGTACCCCATCCGCCCCGTGACGCCGTTCATGGCGATCCGCACTGTCCTGCGTGTCACGAAGGTTCCTCCATATTGCCGTAGCAAGCGCTTTCTATTCGGTAAGAAGCTAGCCTGCGACAGCGAGCCGGACAAGAGCCCGGCTCCGATCCCGTACCGGTCCCGCCCCGATCTCGCCCCGAACGCACCTCGATCACCCTCGTCCCCTCGGAGGAAAGCGATGACAGTCACCCTGGCGGATGTGGCGGCCCGCGCCCGGGTGTCGCCCGCCACCGTCTCCCGCGTACTGAACGGCAACTACCCGGTCGCCGCCGCCACCCGGGAGCGCGTGCTGCGCGCGGTGGACGATCTGGACTACGTGCTCAACGGGCCCGCGAGTTCGCTGGCCGCCGCCACCTCCGATCTGGTCGGCATCCTCGTCAACGACATCGCGGACCCGTTCTTCGGGATCATGGCGGGCGCGGCGCAGACCGAGATCGGCGGCCAGGAGGGCACCGGCCGGGCGGGCGGCGAGAAGCTCGCCGTCGTCTGCAACACGGGCGGTTCACCCGAGCGTGAACTCACCTATCTGACCCTGCTCCAGCGCCAGCGGGCCGCGGCCGTCATCCTCACCGGCGGGGCGCTCGAAGACCCGGGCCATATTGCCGCGATGGCCACGAAGCTGGCGAAACTCGCCGACGCGGGGACCCGGGTGGTGCTGTGCGGACGCCCGCCGCTGCCGGGCAGCGACGCGATCGTGGCCTCGCTGGCCTTCGACAACCGGGGCGGCGGGCGGCGGCTGACGGAGCATCTGCTCACACTGGGCCACCGGAGGATCGGCTATGTCGCGGGTCCGCTGGAGCGGACGACGACCCGGCACCGGCTGGAGGGACACCAGGCCGCGATGGCGGCGGCGGGACTGGGAGATCCGGGGCCGGGCGCGGGATCCGGCGAGGGGCGGGAGGAGCTGGTCGTCCACGGCCCCTACAGCCGTCGGTCCGGCTATGAGGCGACGCTTGAGCTGCTGCGCCGCGCACCGGATCTGACCGCCGTGGTCGCCGCCAATGACACGGTGGCGCTGGGCGCGTGCGCGGCGGTACGCGATCAAGGGCTGCGCATCCCGGAGGACGTATCGGTGGCGGGCTTCGACGATCTGCCGTTCTCGGTCGACGCGACACCGGCGCTGACAACGGTGCGGCTGCCGCTGCACGAGGCGGGAGCGCGTGCGGGCCGGCTGGCGATGGGCACGGAGACGCCGCCGCCCGGCGGGATCGCCACGATCACGGCCGAGCTGATGGCGCGGGCGTCGACGGCGCCGCCGCGAGTGGACCGGGGCCGGGGCCGACCGACCGACCGGCTGACCAGCTGACCGGCTGACCACATAGCCGCCTGACCGGCTGACCGGCAGACCAGTCGCGGGGCGGGGGGGGGCGGGCAACTGGTGGCGGATGGCGGTGGCGGGCGACGGGTGGCAGGCGACGGATGGCGAGCTGACGCCAATGCGCGGATGGGGCCTTGCCGAGCCTCCGCGGAGCGACGTAGCGTTGACTCAGTCAAAGAAAAGCTCGGGGGTTGATCATGGCCGTCCAGGAAATCCGCGCGTTCAACCGCTTCTACACGAATCTCATCGGGGCGCTCGACTACAGCAGACACCTCTACACCCCGTACACGCTCACCGAGTCCCGGGTGCTGTACGAGCTGGCCCACGCGCCGCGCACCGACGCCGCCGATCTGCGGGTCGAGCTGTCGCTCGACGCCGGCTATCTGAGCAGACTGCTGACCAAGTTCGAGAAGGACGGGCTGGTCGGACGCGCGCCGTCCGAGCGGGACTCCCGGCGCCAGCGGATCACGCTCACACCGCAGGGGCGCGAGGCCGCGGCGCTGCTCGACGAGCGGTCACGGGAGGCGGTGGGCTCGCTGCTCGCCCGGGTCGAGCCGGCGCAGCGGCTCCGGCTCGCGGACGCGATGCGGACCGTGCAGGACATCTTCAGCGCCGACGGCCGGGCGGCGCCCCACCGCGACGAGCCGGTCCTGCGGGATCCGATGCCCGGCGAGCTGGGCTGGATCGTGCAGCGCCATGGCGCCGCGTACGCCGCGGAGTACGGCTGGAACACCGAGTTCGAGGGGCTTGTCGCCCGGATCGTCGCGGACTTCGCGGCGGACCACGATTCCCGGCTGGAGCGGGTCTGGATCGCCGAGCTCGCCGGCGTCCCCGTGGGGTCCGTGATGTGCGTTCGGGACGACGCGCCGGAGGTACGGGACCAGGCTCCCGGCACCGCGAGGCTGAGGCTGCTGCTGGTCGAGCCCGGCGCCCGGGGACACGGCCTCGGGAAGCGGCTGATCGGGACGGTGGTGGATTTCGCACGCGAGGCGGGGTATCAGGAACTGACGCTGTGGACCAATGACGTCCTCGCCGCCGCCCGCACCCTTTACCAGCGCGCCGGATTCACGCTGGTCTCGGAGACCCCGCACCACTCGTACGGAGCGGATCTGGTCGGCCAGGACTGGCGGCTCCCACTCGGGACAGGAGCCACCCCCTGTCAGAAAGGAATAACACCGTGAAATTCGCCTTCTCCACCCTTGGGGTACCGGGTCTGCCCATCCCCGATGTCCTCGCGCTCGCCGCCGGGACCGGCTACCAGGGGGTGGAGCTGCGCGCCCACCCGGAGGAGCCGGTCCATCCGGGCATCGGGCCACGCGAACGGGCCGCGGTGATCGAGGAGTTCCAGCGCGCCGGAATCGAGATCCTGACGGTCGCCGGATATGTGCGGGTGGCGAAGGCCGACGCCGACGAGGAGGCGCTGCGGCAGGAGCTGGACGAACTGCTGGGGCTGGCACGGGATCTGGGCGCCTCCTTCGTCCGGGTCTTCCCCGGCGGCGGCGACCAGCCCGCGGCCGAGGCCGACGCGACGGCCGCGCGACGGCTGGGCGCCGCGGCCGAGCGGGCGGCGGACTACGGCGTACGGATCCTGTTGGAGACACATGACTCGCACCGCACGGGTGCGGCAGCGGCCCGGGTGCTCGGGCCGGTGGGGCACAAGCACGTGGGGGCGCTGTGGGACGTGATGCACACCTGGCTGGGCGGCGAGGCGCCGGCCACCACGCACGCGGCGCTCGCCCCGTACCTGGGCTATGTCCAGGTGAAGGACATCGCCTCGGCGGAGGACACGACGCCGCTGGCGCTGGGGGCGGGGGTACTGCCCCTGGGCGAGTGTCTGGCGCTCCTCGATGACGACAGCTGGGTGTGCTGGGAGTACGAGAAGCGCTGGTATCCGGCGGCGGAGGAGCTGCCGGGGCTGCTGGCGGCGGGGCGGGAGCATCTGGAGGGGCTGATCTAGGACGTCGGTGTCAGCGGCCCGGCGGCGGTGTTCGCGGTGTTCGCGGTGTGAGTGGAGGTGGCGGAAGGCGGCTCGGTGGGCAGCGGCTCGGGGTGGGGCGATGGGGTGCGGCCTCCGGCGCGGGAGAGTGAGGTCAGGGCCACTCCCCCGACCAGCAGCGCCGCCGCGCACCAGCGCAGGGGGCTGACGGACTCGCTCAGCAGCAGCGCCGCCGAGGACATCCCGAAGACCGGGACCAGCAGTGAGAAGGGCGCGACGGAGGAGGCGGGGTAGCGGCGCAGCAGGAAGCCCCAGGCGCCGAAGCCGAAGACGGTCGTGACCCAGGCGACATAGAGGATGACACCGATACCGGTCCCGTCCAGGGCGCGCAGCGCGGCCAGGTCGGCGTCCGGGCCTTCGAACAGCAGCGACAGACCGAGCAGTGGCAGCACGGGTACGGCCGACACCCACACCATGAAGTTCAGGGCGTCGGGCGGGGACGCCTTGCGGGTGAGCACATTGGAGACGCCCCAGCAGGCCGCGGCGGCGATGACGAGCGTGAAGGCGAGCAGCGGGCCCGAGGTTCCCTCGTCGACGGCCGCGACCGCGATACCGGCCAGTGCGACAGCCATGCCCAGCAGCCGTACGCGGCCCGGCCGTTCGCCGAGGGCCATCGCCGCGAACAGGGCCGTGAAGACGGCCTGGATCTGAAGGACGAGCGACGAGAGACCGGCCGGCATGCCCTGATCCATGCCGACGAAGAGCAGTCCGAACTTGGCCACACCCAGCACCAGTCCGACCCCGATCACCCACTTCCAGGCGACCTTCGGCCGGCCCACGAAGAAGACCGCGGGCAGCGCCGCCGCCAGAAAGCGCAGAGCCGAGAAGAGCAGCGGCGGGAAGTGGCCGAGCCCGACCTCGATGACGACGAAGTTCACTCCCCAGACGGCGGTGACGACAACGGCGAGAGCGATATGAGTGGTGCGCATGCACAGAGGATCACCGGGCCGGACTATGTAGCACCAGCGCGGATTTCTTCATAGTGGAATTCAGTGTTGCTTATGATTCTCCGGGAAAGGGGGCAGCGATGCTCGATCTGGCCAGGCTGCGCGCGCTGCACGCGGTCTCCGTCCACGGTTCCGTAGCGGCGGCGGCCGCCGCTCTCGGCTATACGCCCTCGGCCGTGTCGCAGCAGATCACCAAGTTGGAGCGGGAGACCCGTACGACCCTGCTTGAGCGGCGCGGGCGCGGCGTGGCGCTGACCGACGAGGCACGCCATCTCGCCTCCACCGCCGAAGAGTTGCTCGCGATAGTGGAGCGCGCCGAGACCACGCTTGAGGAGCGCAGAGGGGAGCCGACCGGGCAGCTCGTCGTCGGGGCATTCGCCTCCTCGGCGCGTGGTCTGCTCCCCGGCGTCCTGGCGGAGCTGGCCGGGCGCCACCCCACTCTCGATGTCCGGCTGCGGGAGATCGATCCGCATCTCTCCATCGATCTGGTGGCCCGCGGCGCGATCGATCTGGCGGTCGCCCATGACTGGGACATCGCGCCGCTGCCCGCCCCCGAGGGCGTGGAGCAGGCGGTCATCGGGGACGACCTGTGCGATGTGCTCGTGCCGGTGGCTCATCCACTGGCGGCGCGGCCCTCCGTACGGCGGGAGGATCTGTCCCGGCAGCGCTGGATCTGCCAGCCGCCCGGGACGGTCTGCCACGACTGGCTGGTGCGCACGCTGCGCGCGGCCGGATGCGAGCCCGATCTCGCCCACCAGGCAGAGGAGAACCACACACAGCTCGCGCTGGTGGCGGCGGGGCTCGGCATCGCCATGATTCCGCGGCTGGGGCGCGGGCCACTGCCCGAGGGGGTACGGGCGATCGCCCTCGACCCCGTACCGATACGCAGGCTGTACGCGCTCTGGCGGACGGGAGCGGCCAGACGTCCGGCGGTCACGGTGACCGTGGAGACATTGCGGCGGCACTGGCCGGCGGTCGCCGCCGCCTGACCGGCGGGCCGGGCCGGCCGCCGTGCCGCCGTGCCGCCGTGCCCGCCTCGCAGACGCTTTCCGTGGCGCGTCCCTTGACTGGAATTTATTTTCCGGATATCCGTAAATCTTGGAAGTTTCCTTCACTTCCCTCGCAGCGCACGGCCGGAAGGAGCACCAGTGCACGACCGGACCATCTCCAGACGCGCCCTCCTCACCGCAACCGCCGTAGCGGCGGCGGCTGTTACCACCGCCACCGTCCCCGCGACCGCCGCCGTCCCCCCGCCCCACGAGCGAGCCCCCGATCGCCGCGACCGCCTCCGCCGTCTCATCAGCCGTATGAGCCTGGAGGAGAAGGTCGGCCAGCTCTTCGTCATGCGGGTGTACGGCCACTCCGCCACCGCGCCCGACCAGGCCGACATCGACGCCAACCTCGCCGAGATCGGGGTCCGCACGGCCGCCGAGCTGATCTCCACGTACCACGTCGGCGGCATCATCTACTTCGCCTGGGCGCACAACACCCGTGATCCGCACCAGATCGCCGGTCTCTCCAACGGCATCCAGAAGGCCGGTCTGGCCCAGCGCGTCCCCGTGCCCCTGCTCATCGCCACCGATCAGGAGCACGGCATCGTCGCCCGGGTCGGCAAGCCCGCCACGCTGCTGCCCGGCGCGATGGCGCTCGGCGCGTCCCGTTCGCACTCCGACGCCCAGGAGGCCGCCCGGATCGCGGGCAGAGAGCTGGCCGCCATGGGCATCAACCAGAACTACGCGCCCGACGCGGACGTCAATGTCAATCCGGCCAATCCCGTCATCGGCGTACGGTCCTTCGGCGCCGATCCGGGGGCCGTGGCCGGGATGGTCGCCGCCCAGGTCAAGGGGTACCAGAGCGCCGGGATCGCCACCGCCGCCAAGCACTTCCCCGGTCATGGCGACACCAAGGACGACAGCCACTACGCGCTGCCCACCATCCACCACACCCGCGAGCAGTGGACGGAGCTGGACGCGCCACCGTTCCGGGCCGCGATCGCCGCCGGTGTCACCTCGGTCATGACCGCGCATATCGTCGTCCCCGCCCTCGACCCCAGCGAGGACCCGGCGACCCTCTCGCACCCCATCGTCACCGGCGTGCTGCGCGAACAGCTCGGCTACGACGGCCTGGTGATCACCGACGCGCTCGGGATGGCGGGCGTACGGCAGAAGTACGGCGACGACCGGGTGCCCGTCCTCGCGCTGAAGGCGGGCGTCGACCAGCTGCTCAATCCGCCGGACCTCCGGGTGGCGTGGAACGCCGTCCTGGCCGCGGTCAGGAGCGGCGAGCTGACGGAGCGGCGCGTCGAGGAGTCGGTGCTGCGCATCCTCGAACTGAAGGAGCGGCTGGGGCTGTTCCGCGGCGATCCCTATGTCTCGTCACGGGACGTGGACCGTGAGGTCGGCACCCGGACGCATCTCGCCGCCGCCGACCGGATCGCGGAGAACACCACCACCCTGCTCGTCAACGACCGCGGACTGCTGCCACTGAGCCGCCGCCGGGAGAGGGAGCTGCTGGTCGTGGGCGCCGATCCGGCCTCGCCCTCCGGGACGACGGGTCCGCCGACGGCCGTCCTGGCCGCCGCCCTGACCGAACTGGGCTTCTCCGCCACGGCCCTGTCCACCGGTACGGCGCCGACCGCGGCGCGTATCGAGTCGGCGGTGGCGGCCGCGCGGGGCAAGGACGCGGTGGTCGTGGCCACGTACAACGTCTCGGCCACCAGCACACAGCGGACGCTGGTCAGCGCGTTGGCCGCGAGCGGCGTGCCCGTCGTCACGGTCGCCATCCGCAATCCGTACGACATCGCGCTGCTGACCGGTGTCACCGCGTCTCTCGCCGCGTACTCGTGGACCGATGTCGAGCTGCGCGCCGCGGCACGGGTGATCGCGGGCCGGGCGCGGCCCAGGGGCCGGCTGCCGGTGCCGGTGCAGCGCGCGGACGATCCGGCGCGGGTGCTGTATCCCCTCGGCCATGGACTGGGCTACTGAACCGACAGGCACCGACAGGCAGCCACCGGCGCCGAGGACAGCGAAGTGCCCGCCGTGCACCGGACCTGATGGCCTGGTGAACGGCGGGCACCTCACGGAACTGTCCGGCTACGGCCGGAACTGTCCGGCTACGGCCTCAAGGTCTGCTGCCGTTCGACCTTCTGACGGTCGAGCTTGGAGTCGAACGGAGCCAGCGGCTTCGCCTTCGACTCGTCCTGCTGCACAGCGGCCGGGGAGACGCCCGCCCAGGCGAGGATCCGGGCCGTGGCCTTCGCCTGCTGGTCCGGGACCAGACCCGCGACATTGGCGCCGTGGTTGGCGCCCGGCGCGACATACACATAGCTGTCACGCGCGCCGCGACCGAGGCGGAACTGCTCCGCGCCCCACGGGTCGTTCTCGCCGTACACGAACAGCATCTGGTTCGCGTGGTGACGGACCCAGTTGTCGACGTCCGGCATCGTCAGCGGGTTGAACCTCATCGGGATGTCGCGCGGTACGAAGTTCCGCGGCGGCTGGTAGCCGTACCGGCTCAGATTGCCCAGGTGCGGCTGCTTGATGTCGGGCGAGCCCAGCTGGGTGCCGGCCTGGTAGTAGTACGGCGTGTACGTCGTCAGGCCCTGGTCCGTATAGGCCGAGAAGCCGGAGATCGAGTCGACGGTGTCGAAGATCTCCTGGTCGGAGACGGTGGCCGCCGGGATGCTGTCGCAGTCGGAGAGCAGGCTGTACTGCCAGAAGCCCCAGACGAAGTCGAGCACGGTGGCCTCGTAGGCCTTGTCGAGCGTGCCGATCGTGTTGAACGTGGCGCCGTTGGCGTCCGCCCACTCCTCGAACTTCTTCTCCAGCGGCTCGCGCCGGATCAGCGCCTCGCGCTGCACGGCGTTGAGCTTGTCGCGGCACTCCTTGGTGCCGACGCGCTCGAAGAACCGGTCGTACGCGGAGTCCTCGTCGTTCCACACGTCGTTGGGCGCGACATACGCGACGACGCCGTCCATGTCGCGCGGGTAGTAGCGCTCGAAGTACGTGGCGGTCATCCCGCCCTTGGAAGCGCCCGTGGAGAGCCAGTTCTTGGGGTAGATCTTCTTCAGCGCGGTGAAGATCCGGTGCTGGTCGCTGGCCGCCTGCCAGATGTCCAGCTTCGACCAGTCGGCCGGCTGCGGGCGCGACGGGGTGAAGAAGCGGTACTCCATCGAGACCTGGTTGCCGTCGATGATCCGGGTCGGCTCACTGCGGCTCGGGTTGGTGGAGACGTTGTAGCCGCCGGTGAAGAAGACCGTGGGCCGGCTGGTGTCCTTGTGCAGCAACGTGATGCGCTGCTGGAACGTGCCCTTGGACGGCTTCCGGTGGTCCACCGGCTGCGTGTAGTTGAGTACGAAGTAGCGGTAACCCTCGTACGGCTTCTCCTGGATCAGGCTCATCCCCGGGATCGCGAGGATTCGGTCCTTGATGTCAGTGGTGTCGGCGGCGGTCTTCCGACCCGCACCCCGATCGGCGGCGGTGGCCGCGCCGGCTGTGGCCACCGTGCCTATCACCAGCACGAGCGACAGCACCCATCTCAGCGCCTTGCGCATTCACACTCCCTGTGTTCATGACAGACGCCGTGAACCTAGCCCGATCACTGCCCGACCCGCCAGTCTTCTTGACCGTTTTATCCCGCCGGGCTCCCGCGCAATCCTCAGCAGAGGATCCAGCCGGTCGATCCTTTCCGCCCCGAGACGGCTCCCGTCGCCCGTACACAGCGGTTCAGCGCGTGCACCGTGACCGGGCCGGCCCGCTGTGTGTAGTCGCCGCTGTCCACGACCGGGCTACCGCCGCGCGGTTGGAGACTGACCGACATCGCGCGCCTGGACCCGGGGTTCTTGGCGACGGTGACCGCGCAGGCGTAGGCGCGGTCCTTGTAGACCCGCAGCTCACCGGTGGCGAAGCTGACCGTCTTCTGCGGTCTGCCCGAACAGACCGACGCGGCCTCGGCGCCTGACGCACCGGGACCGGCCAGGACAGAGGCTCCCGCGGCGATCAGCACCACCAGACAGTGCAGCAGCGGTCTTCTGACCCCGATTCCGCTCCCGGCCGTCCCTGCCGAACCGAACACGAATGCCCCCCTTGGCTACTCGGGTGTACATGCGTACGACGCGTGGGGAGCCAGGACGGTTGCGGAAGCGCTCCCCGTACAACCGGGCCGTACGCCGGGCCCCGCCCCCGCGCGCCCCCGCGCGTCTCATCGCACCGCCGCGGGCTCCTCCTCGCCGATGAAGCTGCTCCACAGGCGGGTGTACCGGCCGTTCAGCGCGAGCAGTTGCTCATGTGTGCCGTCCTCCACGACCCGGCCGTGGTCCATCACTATCACCCGGTCCGCACGGGCCGCGGTGGTCAGCCGGTGGGCGACCACCAGGGTGGTACGGCGGCCGGTGAGCCGGTCGGTGGCCTGGTTGACCAGTGCCTCGCTCGCCAGGTCCAGCGCGGCGGTCGCCTCGTCGAGCAGCAGGATGTCCGGGTCGACCAGCTCGGCGCGGGCCAGGGCGATCAGCTGGCGCTGGCCCGCGGAGAGATTGCGGCCACGCTCGGACACCTCGTGCAGATAGCCGCCGTCCAGCGTGGCGATCATCTCGTGGGCGCCGACCGCGCGGGCCGCGGCCTCCACCTCCGCGTCGGTCGCCTCGGGGCGCCCGTACGCGATGGCGTCCCGGACCGTACCGGCGAAGAGATACGCCTCCTGCGGTACGACACCGAGCCGGTGCCGGTACGCCGTCATGTCCAGCTCACGCAGATCCGTGCCGTCCGCGGTCACCCGGCCCGCGGTCGGGTCGTAGAACCGCGCGACCAGCTTGACGAGCGTGGACTTGCCCGCGCCGGTCTCACCGACGAAGGCGACGGTCTGGCCGGCCGGTATCCGCAGATCCACCCCGGTCAGCGCGGCCTCCGCACCTCCGTCGGAGGGGACTCCGCCGCCGACGCCGCCGACGCCAGCGCCGGCGACGCCGTCGGCGGGCTCACCTCCGTACGAGAACTCCACCCCCTCGAAGGCGATCTCACCACGCAGCGACAGCACGTCCAGCGGCTCCTTCGGGGCGGCCGTCGACGTCCGCTCCCGCAGCAGTTCCTGGATCCGGCCCAGCGAGACGGTCGCCTGCTGGTAGCCGTCGAAGACCTGCGAGAGCTGCTGCACGGGCGCGAAGAACAGATCGATATAGAGGAGATACGCGACCAGCGCGCCGGTCGTCAGCGTGCCCGCCTCCACCCGTCCCGCGCCCACGATCAGCACAGCGGCGGCGGCCACCGAGGAGAGCAGCTGAACGAAGGGGAAGTAGACCGATATCAGCCACTGACCCCGTACCCGCGCCGAGCGGTAGTGGTCGCTGCGGGCCGCGAAGCGCTCGCCGCCGTCCTTCTCGCGCCGGAACGCCTGGACGATCCGCAGCCCGGACACGGACTCCTGGAGGTCCGCGTTGACGACACTGATGCGCTCGCGGGCCAGTTCGTACGCCTGCACGCTCTTGCGGCGGAAGAAGTACGTACCGACTATCAGCACGGGCAGGGTCGCGAAGACCACCAGCGCCAGTTCCACATCGATCACCAGCAGCGCCGCCAGGATGCCGAAGAAGGTGACGACGGAGACGAACGCGGTGACGAGCCCGGTCTGCAGGAAGGTCGACAGGGCGTCGACGTCGGTCGTCATACGGGTCATGATCCGGCCCGTCAGCTCACGCTCGTAGTAGTCGAGTCCGAGCCGCTGGAGCTGGGCGAAGATCTTGAGCCGTAGCGCGTAGAGGACACGTTCGCCGGTGCGGCCGGTCTTGCGGGTCTCACCGATCTGCGCCGCCCACTGGACGAGTACGGTCAGCAGACCGAGCGAGGCGGCCGTCCAGACGGCGCCGAGGGCGAGTTGCTCGACGCCCTGGTCGATGCCGTGCCGGATGAGGACCGGGAGCAGCAGGCCCATGCCCGCGTCGACGGCGACGAGCGCCAGGCTGACCAGCAGCGGCGGTCCGAACCCGCGCAGCAGCCGGCGCAGCCCGTACGCGTCCTCGGCGGCCACGGCGCGCGCCTCGTCGATCGCGGGCTGGTCGGTGGCCGGGGGCAGCGCCTCGACCTGGGCGAGCAGTTCGGGCGTGGCACCGGGGGCAGCGGAGTCGGACGAGCCATCCCCGCATGCCTCGTTCCGTTCCCACAGCGCGGGGGTGACGCCGCGCTCGGCGTCGAACTCCGCGTCGATCTCGGCCTGGAGCGCGCGGGCGTCCGCCACGGACCCCGGAGACCCCGGAGACCCTGTGGACCCCAGGGATTCCAGCGAGTCCACGGACTCCCGTGGCTCCAGGGACTCCAGGGATTCGACCGACGCCTCGGACTCGGCGGCGACCGGGGTGTGACCGGGCGAGACCCCGCCCAGTTCGTCGGGCTCGGTCAGCAGCCGCCGGTAGAGGGCGGAGCGCCGCTGAAGCTCCTCGTGCGTACCGATGTCGGCGAGCCGGCCGCCGTCCAGTACGGCGATCCGGTCCGCCAGTCCGAGGGTGGAGCGGCGGTGGGCGATGAGCAGCGTCGTACGGCCGGCCATCACGGCGCGCAGCGCGTCATGGATCTCGTGCTCCACCCGGGCGTCCACGGCGGAGGTGGCGTCGTCGAGGACGAGCAGCCGGGGGTCGGTGAGGATGGCCCGCGCGAGCGCGATGCGCTGGCGCTGTCCGCCGGAGAGCGTGAGGCCCTGCTCGCCCACCTTGGTGTCGTAGCCGCCGGGCAGTTCGGAGATGAAGCCGTGGGCCTGGGCGGCGCGCGTGGCCCGGAGGATCTCCTCCTCGGTGGCGTCCGGCTTTCCGTAGGCGATATTGGCGCGGACGGTGTCGGAGAAGAGGAAGCTGTCTTCCGGTACGAGCCCGATGGCGGCCCGCAGCGAGTGGAGGGTCAGCTCGCGTACGTCATGGCCGCCGACGAGGACCGCGCCGTGCGTCACATCGTAGAAGCGGGGCAGCAGCAGCGAGACGGTGGACTTTCCGCTGCCGGACGAGCCGACGACGGCGACGGTCTCGCCGGGCCGCATCTCCAGCGAGAAGCCTTCGAGAACAGACCGCCCGTCCTCGTACGCGAACGACACGTCGTCGAACTCGACCGACGCCTCGGCGTCCGCCGGCAGCTCCTTCGTACCGTCCTGAAGGCTCGGTTCCGTGTCGATCAGCTCCAGCACCCGTTCCACCCCGGCCCGCGCCTGCTGCCCGATGGTCAGCACCATGGCGAGCATCCGGACGGGACCGACGAGCTGGGCGAGATAGGTGGAGAAGGCGACGAACGTGCCCAGGGATATCTGTCCCCGGGTGGCCAGCCAGCCGCCGAGCGCCAGCATCGCGACCTGCCCGAGCGCGGGGACGGCCTGAAGTGCGGGGGTGTAGCGGGCGTTGAGCCTGATGGTGCGCAACCGCCCGGCGAACAGCTTGCGGCCGGCCTCGCGGAGCTTTCCGGTCTCCTGGTCCTCCTGGCCGAACCCCTTGACCACGCGTACGCCGGAGACGGCCCCGTCCACGACCCCGGCGACGGCCGCGGCCTGCGACTGGGCGTACCAGGTGGCGGGGTGCAGCCGGGTGCGGCTGCGGCGGGCTATGAACCAGACGGCGGGGGCGACCGCCAGCGCTATCAGCGTCAGCGGCGGTGACAGCCACGCCATGATCACGAGGGAGATCAGGAACAGCAGCACATTGCCGATGGTCATCGGCAGCATGAAGAGCAGGCCCTGTATGAGCTGGAGGTCGCTGGTGGCGCGGCCGATGACCTGGCCGGTGGAGAGCGTGTCCTGGCGCCGCCCGTCGAGCCGGGCGATGGTGTCGTACATCTCCGTACGCAGATCGTGCTGGACGTCGAGGGCGAGCCGCCCGCCGTAGTAACGGCGGATGAACGTCATGACGTAGACGGCGAGGGCCGCGACGATCAGCAGACCGGTCCAGACGAGGAGGGAGCGGTCGCCGCCCCCGATGACATCGTCGATGACGACCTTGGTGATCAGCGGGACGAGAGCCATCACCGCCATACCGGCGAGCGAGGACCCGAGAGCGAGCACCACATTGCGCCGATACCGCCACGCGTACCCGGTGAGCCGCCGTGCCCAGCCCTGCTCCGCCGCCGCCACTGAGTGCCTCCCGATCGACCTGAACTGCCGGAAGGCACCAACGCGGGCCGTCGCGGATTTCATCCCTCCGCAACAAATACCGGTCGGCGGACCGAGACGCACTCGGCAGCGAGTCCTAGGACCCCCGGTGCTGGGACCTCGATCTGGGACCTTGATGGGACCTCGGTGCTGAGACCTTCCGCGACCTTCTGAGACCTTCCGAGACCTCTAGGCGCCGGCCTGGGCGAGGTCCTTGTGGACGGCCCTGGCGACGGCCTGGATGGTGTTGATGCCGTCGTTCATCGTCTTGTCGTCCTGGGTGAGCACGGCGATCGTGTAGTCGTGGCCCTTGCCCGTGAACGCGCCGACGCTGTGCACGCGCCAGCCATGGGTGGACCGCTGGAGCCAGCCGTTCTTGAGCTGGACGGTGGCGCCGGCCGGGGCGCCCGCCGGTACGCCCCAGCGCTGGGACGGGATGACCTTGCGCATCCGGTCCAGGATGAAGGCGCGCGAGTCGGCGCCGAGCACGGTGTTCTCGGCGGTGACCAGGGACAGCAGCTGCCCCTGGTCCTCCGCGGTGATCTGGGTGAGGCCCCAGGAGCCTCCCGCGCCGGGAACGGTCCGGGTCATCCCCGCCGCCTTGAGGAAGCCCTTGACCTTCGTCGAACCGAGCTGCTTCCACAGTGCGCTGGTCGACGCGTTGTCCGACTTGGTGATCATGGCCGTGGCGAGCTCGGTCTCACGCTCGGTCAGCTCGCGGTTCGTCTTCCGCGCGTCCCAGAGCAGGGTCGCGAGGACAGTGACCTTGACCACACTGGCGGAGTCGAACTGCCGCGTGGCACGGAGGCCGCAGCGCGTATGGGTCGTGCGGTCGTGGACGGCGAGGGCCGTGGTGGACTTCCGGCCCTTGAGCGACGCGGTGATGTCCTTGGCGAGCTCGGCCCCGAGCCCGGCCCTGTCCGAGGTGCAGGCGACGGCCGGAGCCGCCGCCCCGGCGGGCACCGCTCCCGCGGTCATCGGCACGAGTACGCCCGCCGCCAGGGCAGCGGCGAGCGGGCCCCGGGCACGCCGGAGTATTCGCTGGTGAGTCATGAAGGATTCCCACCCCTGGTGCGTCAGCGAGCGCGCTCTCCGCGGCGCGCTCGCTGAACATGATGCACACGTACGAGTGAATGGTTGTACGGCCAATCGATGTCGCGATTGTCACAACTGTCGCCCTTGCCGCACGCGCCGCCCGGCACCCGCGGGTGCCGCACCGCCACCCCCCACGCCCACGGGCTCCCGGTCAGAGGTGGGTCGGGGCGAACATCCTGAGCAGGGCGGGCAGTACGACCACCGACGGGCCCGGTGCCGCGAGGGCCTCGGCCAGGTCCTCGCGCAGGGACTCCGGGGTGGTACGGACCGCCGGGACACCGAAGGACTCGGACAGCGCCACGAAGTCCGGGCGGGACAGCTCGGTGCCGGTCGCCTCGCCGAAGGCGTCGGTCATGTACTCGCGCAGGATTCCGTAGCCGCCGTCGTCCACGATCAGCCAGGTGACGGGCAGGCCGTACTGGCGGGCGGTGGCGAGCTCCGCGAGCGAGTACATCGCGCCACCGTCGCCCGAGACCGCGAGAACCGGTTTCGTACGGTCGGCCGCCGCCGCGCCCAGGGCGGCGGGGAAGGCGTAGCCGAGACCGCCGGCTCCCTGGCCGGAGTGCATCGGGCCCGGCCAGGCGGACCAGGCCCAGTAGGCGAGGATCGTCATGTCCCAGAAGCTGGGGGCCGCGGCGGGCAGGGCCTCGCGTACGGAGGCGAGCACCCGCTGTTCCAGGGTGAGGTCCTGGGCGGCGATCCTCGCCCGTACCTTCGTCAGGACCGTACGGACCGACTCCGCGCCCGCCGGGTCCCGGCGCTCGCTCACCGCGTCCAGCAGCGCGGCCAGCGCGTTGCGCGCGTCGGCGTGGATGCCGAGAGCGGGGTGGTTGGACTCCAGCTTGCCGAGGTCCGCCTCGATCTGGATCACCCGGCCGCGCGGCCTGAACGTGTGGTAGTTCGAGGAGAGTTCACCGAGCCCGGAGCCGACCACCAGCAGGACGTCCGCGTCTTCGAGGAAGTCCGTGGTGTGGCGGTCCTCCAGCCAGGACTGGAGCGAGAGCGGATGCTCCCAGGGGAAGGCGCCCTTGCCGCCGAAGGTGGTGACGACCGGGGCGGACAGCTTCTCGGCGAGCGCGCGGAGCTTGCCCGCGGCGTCGGCGCGTACGACTCCGCCGCCCGCGATGATCGCCGGGCGGGCGGCGTTCGACAGCGCGTGCGCGGCCACCGCGGTCAGTTCGGGACGGGGCAGCAGCTCGCGCGGCGTGGCGTCCATGGCGCTGACGACCGGCAGGGACGTCTCGGCGAGGAGGACGTCCTGCGGGATCTCGACCCAGACCGGGCCGTGCGGCGCGGTGAGCGCGGACTCCCAGGCCGCCGCGATCGCGGACGGGATCTGGGAGGCGGCGCGGACGGGGTGCACGGACTTCACGATGTCGCGGAAGGACGCCTGCTGATCGCGGAGTTCATGCAGATAGCCGTGCCGGCCGCCGCCGAGCCCGGCCGTCGGGACCTGACTGGAGATGGCGAGGACGGGCGCCGAGGCGGCTGCCGCCTCCTGGAGCGCGGCGAGCGAGGTCAGGGCGCCCGGGCCGGTGGAGAGCAGCAGCGGGGCGACCTCGCCGGTGACCCTGCCGTACGCGTCGGCGGCGAAGCCCGCGTTGTTCTCGACGCGGAGGCCGACGTACTGGAGCGAGGACCGGCGCAGGGCGTCGAACATGCCCAGCGCGTGCTGTCCCGGCAGCCCGAACACGGTCGTGGCGCCGAGCCCGTACAGCGTCTCGACGACCAGGTCACCGCCGTTGCGCCCGGCGGGCGGCGCCAGGGCCGCGGCGGTCTGTTCCGGGGTGAGGGGCCGGGGCCCGTGGTCGTGATCGTGGTCGTGGGTCACTTCGACGCCCTTCCCGCGGCGATCTGCCGGGACATGATCGTCGTCAGTTCGTACGCCGTGTGGGAGGCGGCGACGGACGTGATCTCCGCGTGGTCGTACGCGGGCGCGACCTCGACGACATCCGCCGAGACCAGACGGCAGGAGGCCAGCCCCCGCACTATTTCGAGGAGTTCACGGGAGGTCAGCCCGCCCGCCTCCGGCGTGCCCGTGCCCGGGGCGTGCGCCGGGTCGAGCACATCGATGTCGATGGAGATGTACAGCGGACGGTCCCCGATGCGCTGCCGCAGCTGGTCCGCGATCTCGTCCACGCCCCGGCGCATCACATCGGCGGACGTGACGATCCCGAAGCCCATCTTGGCGTCGTCGTCCAGGTCCCGCTTGCCGTACAGCGGGCCGCGCGTACCGACGTGGGAGAGCGCCTCCGTATCGAGGATGCCCTCCTCGACGGCCCGGCGGAACGGCGTGCCGTGGGTGTACTCGGCGCCGAAGTAGGTGTCCCAGGTGTCCAGATGGGCGTCGAAGTGGAGCAGCGCGACCGGGCCGTGCCGCTTCGCCACCGAGCGCAGCAGCGGCAGCGCGATGGTGTGGTCGCCGCCGAGGGTCATCAGGCGCGCGCCGGTCCCGAGCAGTTCGTCGGCCGCGGCCTCGATGGTGTCGACGGCCTCGTTGATGTTGAACGGGTTGGCGGCGATGTCCCCGGCGTCGGCGACCTGCGCGAGCGCGAACGGGGAGGCGTCCTGGGCCGGGTTGTACGGGCGCAGCAGGCGCGACGCCTCCCGGATCGCGTTCCCGCCGAAGCGGGCACCGGGACGGTAGGAGACGCCGGTGTCGAAGGGGACGCCGACGACGGCGACATCGGCGGTGCCGACCTCGTCGAGGCGGGGCAGCCGGGCGAAGGTCGCCGGGCCCGCGTAGCGCGGGACGCGGGACGAGTCGACCGGGCCGCGTGGCCCGTCGTCATGGCCCCCGGCGCCGGTGACCTGGGATTCGTTGCCGTTGCTGCTCATCGTCGGGCCTCTCCGGGTATTGCTCGTGTGGCTCCGCGCGCCTCCGCGCGGCTGCGTACCGCTGTGCTGCGCCGCGTACCGATACGCGTCGCTGTGTGGTGCTCTGTCAAGAATGGACCGGCCCACTGACAAGGGGCCGGTCCGGGTCGTGCGTCGCCCGCCCTCAGCCCACGGGAACGGCTGGTTCGGACGGGGTCTCGTCATCGGCCTCGCCCGCGAGCCGGCGCCGCCACGCGGCCAGCACCGCTTCGTCCGTCGGCCTGGTCGCCAGGCTGACGATCAGATAGGCGGCCAGCGAGGACAACAGCCCGTAGTAGACGGGCTCATTGGCGAGGATGCCGTACGTCGCCATCAGCCCCACGACGGCCAGACCGCCGACGATCACGCCGGCCAGCGCGCCGTACACCGTCCCGCGCTTCCAGAGCAGACCGCCGAGGATCGGCACCAGCAGCCCGCCGACGAGCAGGTTGTACGCGACGGTGAGCGCCTCGACGACATCGTTCAGCGCGATCGCGATGACGATGACGCCGATCCCCATGATCAGGATGAACAGCCGGTTCCCCTTGACCTCGTCGTGCTCGGCGCCGTCCGCCCCGCCGCCCCGGCCGCCGGCCCTCCGCAGCCGCGACCAGATGTCGTTGTTCGCGACGGTGGCGCAGGCGATCAGGGCGCCCGAGGAGGTCGACATCACGGCCGCGAGTGCGGCGGCCAGCACCAGCCCCCGTACACCCATGGGCAGTTCGTCCTTGACGATGGTCGCGAACGCGTCGTCCGCGCTGCCCAGATTCGGGTAGAGCACCTTGGCGGCGGTCCCGATGACCGCTCCGGCCAGCGCGTACACCAGACAGTACGTACCGGCGACGGTGCCGCCCCAGCGCGCCACCTTGTCGCCGCGCGCCGTGAACACCCGCTGCCAGATGTCCTGTCCGATCAGCATGCCGAAGGTGTAGATCAGCACATAGGTGAAGATCGTCTCGCCGCCGATGCCGAACGGCGCGAAGTACTCGTCCGGCAGCTGCGCCCTCATCTCGCTGAACCCGCCCGCCTTGACCACCGCGATGGGCAGCAGAAGCAGCAGCACCCCGACGGTCTTGACCACGAACTGCACCATGTCGGTGAGCGTGATGGACCACATGCCGCCGAGCGTCGAGTACGCGACGACGATCGCGCCGCCCAGAATGATCGAGACGGTGCGGTTCAGATCGAAGAGGACATCGAAGATCGTGGCGTACGCGATGGTCGAGGTGACCGCGAGCATGAGCGTGTACGCCCACATCACGATGCCCGAGATGACCCCGGCCCGGCCGCCGTAGCGCAGATCGAGCATCTCGGAGACGGTGTAGACCTTCAGCCGGGCGATCCGCGCGGAGAAGAAGACGGAGAGGGCGAGCAGGCCGAGGCCGATGGTGAAGACCATCCAGGCGCCGGAGAGCCCGTGCTTGTAACCGAGGCCGACCCCGCCGATCGTGGAGGCGCCGCCGAGGACGATCGCGGCCATCGTGCCCGAGTACATCCAGGGACCCAGCCTGCGGCCCGCGACCAGGAACTCGCTCTTGGACTTGGCGCGGCGCATGCCCCACCAGCCCATGGCCAGCATGCCGGCCAGATAGACGACGATCACCGCGTAATCGACAGCCATGGGCTTTCTCCGTCTCGATTCGGACTCTTCATCCCGCGTTCTTGTGGGTCATGACGGTAGGTGGCCGGAAAGCATCGCTGAAGTGTACGTTTCATCCATCCCGCAGACGAATGATGGATGGAACGTCCATGACGAACCCCACCGCGCGCCCCGCCGCTCCCCCGCCCACTCCGCCGATTCCACTGGCCGCACTGCTCGCGGACCGTGACCTCGGGCTGCGCCGGATCGCCGGGCCGCCGGACGACGGTTCCCAGGTGGTGCACTGGGTGCACACCTCCGAGATGGCCGATCCGTATCCGTATCTGCTCGGCGGGGAGCTGCTGCTGACCGCCGGTGTCCAGCTCAGCGACGCGTACGCGGACGAGTACGCGGCGCGGGTGGTCGAGGCGGGCGCGGGGGCGCTCGGTTTCGGGGTGACGCCGGTGTACGACACGGTGCCGCCCGCGCTCGTCGAGGCGTGCGACCGGCACGGGCTGCCCCTGCTGGAGGTACCGCCCAGTACCCCGTTCACCACGGTCGCACGCGGGGTGTGGCGGCTGATGGCGGAGGCACGCCACCGTGAGCTGCGCCGGGTGACCCAGGCGCAGCAGGGCCTGGCGGCAGCCGCCGCGCGTCAGGACCCGGTGCCCGCGGTGCTGCGGCAGCTGGCGACGCGGCTGAGGGGCCGCGCGGTGCTGTTCGCGCCGGACGGCGCGGAGCTGTACACCACGGGCCACGCCCCGTCGCCGGGGGCGCGTACGGCCCTCGCCCGGCTGGCCCGGGTGGTACGTGGCGGACCGGCGTCCGCCACCGACACCGCCCAGGGCGCCCATCTCGCCGCCTACGCGCTCGGCGGCGGCCAGGGCCTCGTCCTCGGCGTGGTCACCGGGGTGCGTGAGGCCGGGGACCACACCGTCGCCGGCGTCGCCGTCGTCCTGCTGTCCCTGCTCACGGCCCCGCATCAGAGCGCGGCCGAGGCGGGCCGGTCGGCGGCGCTCGTACGGCTGCTGCTCGGGGCCACGCCCGCCGAGGCCGCGCCGCTGCTCGGGCCGGGGCCGTGGAGGGTGGTGCACGCGCGCGGCGGCTCCACGCCGTTCGCGGCGGGCGCGCTGGCGGCGGAGCTGGGCAGCGCGCTGGTCGAGACGGACGGCACCACGACCCGGATCGTCACCGACCGCGAGGTCACCGCCAGGCCCGGCTGGACCCTGGGCGTCAGCGAGCCGGTGGAACCGGTGGAGCTGGCCGCCGCCGACGCCCGCGCCGAGCGCGCGCTGCGCCGCGCCGAGGCCACCCGTACCCCGCTCGTACGCCACCAGGGGGAGGGCCTCACCGGCCTGTTCGCCCCCGAGGAGGCCGCCGCCCACGCCCGTACCCGCCTCGCGCCGCTCACCGGCTCCCCTGCCCTGACCGAGACACTGCGCGCCTGGCTCTCGCTGCACGGCAACTGGGACCGTACGGCGGTGGCCCTGACCGTCCACCGCAACACCGTCCGCCAGCGGATCGCACGCTGCGCGGCCCTGCTGGACGCGGATCTGGACGACGCCGACGTACGGATGGAGCTGTGGTTCGCGCTGCGCTGGGCGTGACGTGAGGCGGCGGACCCGCCCGAGGCGACGGGCCGTAGGCCTGGCGACCGGAGCGGTCAGCCCGGCTTCCGCCGCGTACTCCTCATGACCGGCGCGCGGGAGGCCGTAGGCGTCACTCTTCCTCTCCCCGCCGCGAAATCCTCTCGAACAGCCACGCACCCGCGAATACGACGGACGAACAGGCGAAGCTCACGGTCGACGCGGCCCTGCCCGAGACGATCCAGAAAACGATCCCCGTAACGAAGGCGACCACCCCGAGGAGGAAAAACGCGCCCGAATTCCTGCCTGACTCACTCACTTTCCTGCCTGACTCACTCACTTCGACTCCCTGTCTTCCCGTTCGCGACTGTCGATCCAACTCTCGGCACCGCTGCTCTCCGCCCCCTGGTTTCCCAAGGAGCGGAGAGCAGCGGAGGCACTATGTCATCGCCGCCAACTCGACCACCACGACGACTTCTTGCGGTGGCTTCCGGCGGCCACGCGGTGTGCCCCGCGAGCGGGGTACCGCTTGACGGCCCACCTCGTGACAGCCCTCTTCACGCCGTAGCGGCCAACGGCTCCGAATACGGAGCCGAAGGGGCCGATGCCCGTGGCGCCCGCCACTCCAGCGCGCGCGATCGAACCGAATGACGCCCTCCGGTTCCCGTACCACTTGGCCCCGGCGCCGGCGGCGGCACCGGCGACGACGGCGCATCCGGCCGCGGCCAGACCGGCGGTGAACAGACCGCAGCCGATTCCCGCCGCGGTCGCGGCGATGCCGACCCGGTGCCTCTTGACCCATCTCTTGGTCTTCTTCCAGCTCCACCACTTGCCATCGAGGTCGAACTGGTTGACGGGGTCGCCCGGGTACGCGTACGCGTTGTCGCCGCCGCTGTACACCGGGTCCACGGACAGGAAGCGGCCGGTGGCCGGGTTGTAGAGGCGTACGCCCATGAGGACGAGGCCGGTCACGGTCTCCGCGGACCGCTGCTTGGCGCCGAGCCAGCCGTAGCGGGCGGCGGTCCTGCCCGGCCTGGGGTTGCCGTACTCGTCCGCGTCCAGGGCGACCGGGGCCTTGCCGGTGTCCAGCGGGAGCTGGAGGGCGATGTCGCCATGGATCGTGGACAGTTGCAGGACGGTGTCGCCGGTCCTGCCGGTGGTGGCGGCGAGGTCTCCGGACGCGGAGTCGACGTTGCGGGTCAACGCGCCGCTCGTGGTGTCCTCGACGATCCAGCGCGGGTTGTCGCCGTCGCCGTCGTAGTGGTTGAGCTTGGCCGCGGTCCGCGTCCAAGTGCTGCCACTTCCGGTCTCCGTCGTCCAGGAGCGGAAGCGCAGCGCCGCGTCGAGCTGCCAGGTCTGCCGCTTGCCGTCCGCGGTCTGCTGGTACGCCAGGTCGTTCGCGTAGTAGCCGACGGTGCCGCCGCCGGGCAGGGCGGTGGTGCGGCCGAACGCGTCATAGACGGAGCCTGAGTTGACGATCCGGTCACCGCTGTCGTAGGTGGAGGTGGCGGTGCTGCCTCCGCCGGCCGGGCAGTCGGCGCCGGGCGTGCCGGTCGCGGTGGTCAGGGACGTGCGGTTGGTACGCGCGTCGAAGGCGTACGCGCGGCGGGTGCAGATCGTCTCGGAGGTGTCCTCGACGGTGGTGAGCCGTCCCACGGCGTCGTAGCGATACGTCTGGTCCGACCAGCCGGCATGGCTCGCGACCTGGCCGTGTATGGACTCGGTCACGGTGTCGGAGTAGACGATCGTGCCGTCGCCGTCGCGGGTGTAGGTGCGGTCGACGGCGGAACCGGTGGTGTCCTCGGTCTGCTTGAGGGTGTAGCCGCCGGGCAGCTTCTCGGTGGCCACCGAGCCGTCCGCGTCGTAGGTGGACTTGAAGGTGCCCGCGACCGAGTCGGTGATGCCGGTGGCGAGGCCACGGGGTTCCGCGGTGTGGTCGTAGGTGTACGTGACGGTGGACGGAGCGGTGTCGGTGACTTTGACCGGTCGGCCCAGCAGGTCGTACGCGGTCGTGGTGGTGCCGTTGTCGGCATCGGTGTAGGAGATCTGGCGGCCGAGCTTGTCGTACACCTTCGTGAGGGTGCCGCCGGTGGGTGAGGTGGTCCTGACGGCCTGGCCGGTGGCCGGGTCGTACTCCGTGGTGGATTCGGGCACCGTCTGGCCGACGCCTCCGGTGACGGCGGTCTTGATCCGGCGGCCCGCGCTGTCGTACGTGCTGGTGGTGGTGCGGGCGGTGCCGTTCGCGGTCTCGGTGACCTGGCTCGGGTTGCCCCACCAGTCGTACTCGGTCGTGGTGACCGGCAGCCCGGCCGGGTTGCCGCCGCCGCCGGTGATCGCGCCGCCCGCGGAGGTGGCGCAGACCAGGTCCGCCCACTCGGGACGGCCGGCGCACGCGCCGGTGCCGGTCGCGGACCAGTAGGTCGTCACGCGAGTGGCGGCGTCGGTGCCGGTGGCTCCGGGCAGCAGCTGCTTGACCGTGCGGCCCTGGGCGTCGTACTCCGTGGTCTCGCTGATGGCGAGCCCACCGGGGTCCTTGACCGTCGTGGCCGGCAGGCCCTTGGCCCAGTCGAACACGGTCCGGGTGACCCGGGTCTCGCCGTGTACGGACGGCTGCTCGCGCACCTGCGCGCCGACCGTGGCCTTGGTGACCTGGTCCTTGACCTTGGCGGTGCCATCGGTCGGACGTCCGGCGTCGTGCTCGTTGACCGTCCAGGCGCGCGCGGTGACCGACGTACCCGCCGGGATCAGGGTGGTGGCGCCCTGCTTGAGGTCGGCGGTCAGCTCGATCCGGCGCAGCGGCCCGAATTCCTCCAGTTCCCGGGTGCCGGTGTCGTTGTGTACCGAGCGGGTCGCCAGCAGGTCGGCCCGTTCGGCGCTGGTGAGCCGCGCGATGCCGAGGTCGGCCTGCACGGCCCGGTCGTCCGCCGTCAGGCCGAGCGCCACGGCCCGGTTGGCCGCGTTCAGTTCACGGACGGTGTTGCCGAACCGGTCGTACTCAGTGGTGGTGAGGTACCCGCCAGGGATGGCCGAGTTGACCTCACGGCCGGAGACGCCGAGGTAGTGGACCGCGGCCCGCCTGTAGTCCGTCGCGCCAAGCGAGCCGCCGGAGTTCGAGGCGGGGACGGCGTCGGCCGGGAAGACCGCGGTCGCGTCGGTCGGGGCATCCAGCTGACCCCACGCCTTCACGTCCGCCGCGCCCATCGCGTACGGGGCGGCGGCGCCGGTCGGCGGCACGTCGTAGACGACGCTGGTGGCGGCGGTGCCTTCCTCGACGTCCGCGGTGCCCTGCTTCAGCCCCGGGCGACCGGCCTTGAGCAGCATGCCGTCACCGGCGGTCGCGGCGTTGCCCGCCTTGCCGTAGGTGAACGTCCAGGGAAGTTCGCCGGGCGGCGTGAGCTTGGCGACGCGGCCGGCGGCGTCGTACTCGTACCGCGTCTTGAGGGCCGGAGAGATACGGGGGTTCCACGTCTCGCGCAGCCGCCCCTCCGTGTCGTACGCGTACGACGCGATCGCGGAGACCTTGGAGGTCGCGGCCCCCGGCTCGGTGGCCCACAGGCGGATGGACTTCACCCTGCCGACCACATCACCGAACGCGGTGTCCGTCGCGGTGGTGGACAGCGGATACAGATATTCCAGGACCCGGCAGCCCCTGGTGGCCGGATCGGCGGCGCACTCCGCCGCGGTCACCGCGGAGGTGGGCGCGATGATCAGCTTGGGCCGGGCGACGGCCTTGCCGTCGTAGGTGGTCTTGGTGGAGATGACCGTGGTCGTGGAGTTGGACAGCCCGTCAAGGAGCGTGCTGGAGACCTGCCACGTCGGCACGGACGGGTCGGGCTTCGTGAACTCCGTGACGGTGCCTTCGGTGTCGGTGAGCGTGAAACCGCCGCTCACGGCGCCCTTGAGGGTCAGGTCCTCCGAGCCCGGCTCCGGGATCCATCCGGTCTTGGCCGCGTTGGCGGTGAAGTGGGTCTGCTCGCCTTCGGAGTCGACGATGGCCACCGCGGTGTCGGAGATCCTGCGGAGGTGGGAGTAGTCGGAGTCCGTCATCTCGGCGGTGGTGCCCGATACCCACTCCTTACCGAAGATCGGCGCCTGCCCCTCCTGTGCGGCGCCCTTGTCGGGGGTACGGGACGAGGCCGTACGCGAGACGGACAGGTCGAACGCGGAAGCATCCGTGGCCGACAGGCCATAGTCACCGGTCAGCAGGTTCACCGTGCCGGGGCCCACCTCCTGGGTGGCGGCGCCGTCCGCGTTACGGTCGACGACCACGCTCAGCGGTTCGGTGCTGCCCGAGGCGCCGCCCGGTCCGGTGAAGTCGGCCTTGATCCGCACGGAGCCGTCAGGGTCGACGGTTCCGGCGGCGTTCCACACGAGCTGCGCGTTCCTGCCGCCCGTCAGCGGTACCGGCCAGGCGGTCAGCGCCCGGCCGCCGGAAGTGACGTCCCCGACCGGGATCCGCACCCACGGGTCCGCCTCGGAGCGGCGCCAGGAGAAGGAGACGCTGTCGTACGTGCCGGACTCGGCCTCGGCGACCAGCGGCAGCCGGCGCGCCGTGCGCTCGCCCTCGGAGGGCTGGACGAAGCCGCCGGGACCGGCGTGGAAGGTGTACTCGACGGCCTCGGACTTGTTGTCCGCCTTGTCCACGGCTCGCACCTGGAGTGTGTGGGTGCCGTCCTTCGGCGGGGCGATGCCGATGGCCTTGTCCGCACCGGACCCCCCGGTGGCGACCTTGGCCCAGGTCACGCCGTCCAGCGACCATTCCAGCCAGTTGTGGTCCGCGCCGGGCGGGGTGACGGTGAAGGTGCCGGTCTGACCCGCGCCCTTGACCCACTTGTCCTTCGGGTAGTCCGCGGAGGTGATCTTCGAGGGCGCGGAGGGCGCCTTGGCGTCGACGGTGAACGTCTTCCAGGCCGACCAGCCGGTGTTGTAGTGCGTGCCGTCGTACGGCGAGGTGCGGAACTTGTACGTCCTGCCGTCGGTCAGCACCCCGGACGGCACGGTCACCGAGGCGACCTGCCCGGAGGGCACGTACTTCGACACCATCGCATTGCCGACCTGGGTGTCGGTGGCGCTGTCGAAGATCTGGAACGTGCCGTTGACCTTGTCGCCGTCGGCGTCCACGAAGGTGTCGCGCAGCGTGGGCGTCACGGTGTTGACCACGTAGGCGCCGCTGTACGAGAAGTACGGCGGTCCGGCCTCCTGCTTGGTGCCGGTGCGCGGCCGGTAGTTGTACGTGACGACCAGCTTCGGCGGGTTCGAGGCGGCGTTGGCGGAGTTGACCCGCTTCCACTGCGCGGTCACGGCTTCGTCCGAGGCACGCAGGCCCAGGTGGCCCCGGGCCGCCTTGGCCGAAGCCCACTCCTGCACGAGCGTTGTCACATCGGCCTTGATCCACCCGTCGGGCTGCGTGGCGCACCCGGCGTTGCCGGTGGTCTCCGTGGAGGTGGCCTTCTTCACGGTCATGACCGGGCGGTTCGTCCACCGGCTGGAGGTGGACGCCGCGCCGGAGGACCACACTTCCCATGGATAGAGCTTGCAGTCGGTGTTGCCCGAGTGGAAGTTCCACAGGCTCAGCTTCGCGTCCAGCACCAGCGCGTCCTGGACCGGCGTGGTGTTCCAGGAGATGAACGACTGCGCCGTGCGAGGCGTACCGTCGGCGTTCTTGGTGCCCGGGTTGCCGAAGTCCAGCTCGGTGTCGGCGGACCAGTCGACGGTCTCGCCCTGCTGTACGTAGGTGTCGAAGACGTTGCCCAGCGACGAGGTGGACGGGTCGACGGTGACCGGGTACGTGGTGTCCGGGTCGGCGAGGAACTTCGCGTCCGGGGTGATCACCAGGTCGACGGACGAGCCCTTCCGTACGACCTCCAGGCCGACCCTGGCCCGGTTCGTGTGCTCACCGGACCGCGCGTCGACGGCGGCGTCCCACATCACCGGCGCGGGCATCACGGCCTGCTGCTTGTTCTTCCCGTCGGTGAACTGCACGCTGCCGTCGGGCAGTTGCTTCACCGTCAGCCCCTTGGCCTTCAGCGGCAGCGTGTAGGAGTAGCCGCCGTCTCCGGGGCTGCCGGCATCGGGGCGCTCCTTGATCTCGACGTACTGCTCGAATCCGGTACGCGTGGCCTCGACGACCACGTCCGCGCCCGGAACGGCGTTGACGTACTCCGCCCGCGTGCCGGTCAGTTTGGGCTTCGGCAGTCCGCCCTTCCACTGGAGCGTGATCTGCTGGTCACCATCACCGAGCGTCACCAGGTCGGTGGGCTTCGCCTCGCGCGTGGCCCACAGGGAGGTGGCGGGTGTCCCCGTCCGGCCGGCCAGCCGCAGCCTGCCCGGGTGGGCCTTCGGCTCGACCCCGCCGGAGACTTCCTGGAGGTTCACGTCGACGTCGGTCCACCGGCCGTCCCGCTCGAAGCGGACCGGTCCCGCGGCCAGCTCGGTGGTGAGACTGCCGTCCTCGTTCGCCCACGTCGTGGACGTCTCGGTGCGCTCGCTCAGCGCCTCCACGCGGTGGCCGTACAGCCGGGCGGCGACGCGGGCCGAGGGGATCGTCGCCGCCTCGCGCGCGCTCGGGCTCTCCGGCTCGGCGGCGGCGTCCTGGCGCGGACGGGCGAGGTTCAGGGCCACGGCGTCGCCGGAATTGGCCACCAGCAGCGCGGTTTCGGCGGCGAGGAGCATGGCGGCGCCGAGCGCGATGCGGGGCAGTACGCGTCTTCGGCGGCGGAAGGCCGACTCGGACCCTGCCCACTCCTGTGGCGGTGGCACGGTATGTCTCATCGAACAGTCCCCCTGGCACGTCGGAGATCTACGAGCGCCCGTTACCTACGAGCGCCCGATCTGATCACCTCCGCGATCACCAAAGAAGTGAGATCTTCACCAATCCCCGCGCACAACCTTTCCGCCCTTCGCGCGGTCGTCCATGGGCGTTGAGGTGTGTCGGAAGGGAAGTGCCGTGCGGCGTCGAACGCGGATGACTCAGGCGACCGGAGTCGCCTCCGTCTCCCTCGCCCTGCTGGTGACCGGGTCACTCGCGCTGATCGCCGTGGACGTGCTGGCGCAGCCCTTGAGCAAGGGAACGCTGATCACCGGCCTCATCCTGCTGATCCTGCTGCCCGCTGTCCTGCTCGGCCAGTACGCGCCGCCGCCCTACCGTCTCCCGTACCGGTGGCGCTGGGGTCTGCTCGGCCTTCAAGTGCTTCTCACCTACCCGCCGGTCCTCGTCTTCGAGTTCAAGTGGCTGAGCCTGCTGGGTTTCCTGGCCGGTGCCGTACTGCTCACCGTGCCCCGGCCCGCGTCGATCGTCATCGCGCTGGCGGTGGCGGCGAGCGGTCCTCTGCTGGTGCACAGCAGCCTGGTGAGCACGTCGCGCGGCGGCATGAGCGTGCTGGTGTCCACGGTGATCACGGGCAGCGGTGTGTACGCCGTCGTCCATCTCGCCCTGCTCGCCGCGCGCCTTCAGGCGTCACACAGTCAGGCCGCCCGGCTCGCCGAGCACCGCGAGCGGGCCCGTATCGCGCAGGACCTGCACGACCTGGTCGGCTCATCGCTCGTCTCCATCGCCGTACAGAGCGAGAACGCCCTGCGCCACACGCCGGCCGCCACCCCCGGTCACCAGGTGCTGAGCGAGATCGCGACGCTGGCACGGCGAGCCCACGGCGAAGTGCGCGGCATCACCGGAAACCGCGCCTCCGCCCAGCTGCACACGGAACTGGCGCACGCCCAGCGACTGTTGTCCCAAGCCGGGATCAGCACCCGCACCACACTCCCGCCGCAGGTGGACCTGCCCGGCCTCGTGAGCGACTGCCTCGGTGCCGTACTGCGTGAAGGCATCGGCAACGTCCTCCAGCACAGCCAGGCGTCCCGCTGCGACATCGAGGTGACGACGACCGCGGGACGCCTTCGGCTGTCCGTCGACAACGACGGCGTCCCGCCGACGGCGGGCGGGACCGGATCAGTCAGTGGACCGGGCAGTGGCCTGGCAAACCTGAGATTCCGGACACTGGCCCTGGGCGGCACGCTCACCACGCACATCGATGGCGGACAGTGCGTCCTGACCGCGGAGCTCCCCCTTGATCCGCCGGATCCGGCAGATCCGGCGGATCCGCTAGATCCATCCATGACGCTCGGCGATACGGATCGCGTCCACAAGGGAGCGCGCGTGTAGCTTCCCCACCACCGAGGACAGCCGATTGCGGACGGTGCCCAGACCGAGGAACAGCTCGGCCGCGATCTCCCGCGCGTCCGCCCCGCTCGCGGCGAGTCTCAGCGCCTCGGCCTCGCGCGCCGTCAGTGGAGTGACCGACCCCAACGAGTCCGCGAGCTCCCGGGGTTCGATCACCCGGCCGCCGGCGCTGACCGTACGCACGGCGTCCGCGAGCCCCTTCGGAGACACACTCTTGAGCAGATAGCCCGCTGCCCCGGCGTCGAGGGCACGCCGGACGTAACCGGGCCGGTCCATGGCCGTGAGCATGATCGTGCGGCAGGCCGCCACGGGCAGCTCACGCGCCAGCGCCAGTCCGTCCATGCCGGGGAGGTCGATATCGAGCAGCGCGACATCGGGCGAGGCGCGTCCGAAGACCTCCAGGGCTTCCCGCGCGTCGGCCGCCTGCCCCACGACCTCGATACCGAACGCGCTGCCGAGCAGAGCCACCAGGCCCGCCCTGACCACCTGCATGTCTTCCACGACGAGCACCTTGATCACCCCGGCAAGCTACCCGCCCCTCCGCGGCGTCCTGACACGGCCTCTCCCTTTCCGTCGCCCGCTGACGTCGCCGACCGTAGGCGCTGACCGGCGGATACGCCCGCCGTCGGGGGCCTGGACACCGCGACGAACCTCCGGGTAACTTGAGTGAGCAAGCGCTTAGCCATCGGGGTGGGCAACCATCGATTGAGCGACCCCGACGGCGAGCGACCACCTCCGCGAGAGCGGCGGCGGTTCAGCCACGAAGAGAGGGGCACCTCGTGCGCCGCACCGTGTACAACGAGGACCACGAGGCGTTCCGGGAGACCATCCGCGCCTTCATCGAGGCCGAGGTCGTCCCCGTCCACGACGAGTGGTACGCGGCGGGGCAGGCGCCCCGCGACTTCTACTACCAGCTGGGCGAGCTGGGCATCTTCGGCATCGAGGTGCCCGAGGAGTACGGCGGCGCGGGCGAGGAGTCGTTCAAGTTCCAGGCGGTCATCTCCGAGGAGTGCGCACGCGCGGGTGTCTCCTTCGGCGGCTCCGGGGTCCATGTCGCGCTCTGTCTGCCCTACTTGAAGGCGTACGCCACCGACGAGCAGAAGAAGCGCTGGCTGCCGGACTTCGTCAGCGGCCGGACGATGTACGCCATCGCCATGACCGAGCCGGGCACCGGCTCCGACCTGGCCGGTATGAAGACCACCGCCAGGCTCTCCGAGGACGGCACACACTATGTCCTGAACGGCTCGAAGACCTTCATCACCGGCGGGGTGCACGCGGACCGGGTCATCGTCTGCGCCCGTACCGCCGCCCCGACCGCCGAGGACCGCCGCCACGGCATCTCGCTGCTCGTCGTGGACACCGGGTCCGAGGGATACGCGGTCGGCCGGAAGCTCGACAAGCTGGGCCTGCGGGTCTCCGACACCGCCGAGCTGTCCTTCACCGACGTCAGGGTCCCGGTCGGGGATCTGCTCGGCGAGGAGAACAAGGGCTTCTCCTACCTCGGCCAGAATCTGCCGCAGGAGCGGCTGGGCATCGCCGTCGGCGCGTACGCGCAGGCAGCCGCCGCGGTCCGGTTCGCGCAGGCGTACGTCCAGGAGCGGACGGTCTTCGGCAAGAGCGTCGCGTCGTTCCAGAACACGAAGTTCGAACTGGCCGCGTGCAAGGCCGAGGTGGACGCGGCGGAGGCCGTCGTCGACCGCGCGCTGGAGGCCCATGACCTGGGCGAGCTGTCCGCCGCCGAGGCCGCGTCCGCGAAGCTCTTCACCACCGAGGTCGCGCACCGCGTCATCGACAAGTGCCTCCAACTGCACGGCGGCTACGGCTATATGAACGAGTACCCGATCGCCCGGCTGTACGCGGACAACCGCGTCAACCGGATCTACGGCGGCACCAGCGAGGTCATGAAGATGATCATCGCCAAGTCGATGGGGCTGTGACGAGGAGCGACAAGGGGGCGGGCCGGCGGCGGCCGTAAGGTCAGAGCAGGCCCGCCTCGTTGAGCAGGTAGGCGGTCATCGGGTCGTAGAAGCGCGGATCCGTGACATGGTCGTCCAGCGGGACGGTCACCTCCACCGTGCCCTCCGCCTCGGCGATGAAGAGCGCCGGGTCGTTGCAGTCCGCGTAACCGACCGAGTCCAGTCCGCGCTGGCCCGCGCAGCCCGCCCAGCCGTGGTCCGCGACCACCAGATCGGGCTGCGGTCTGCCCTCGCGCTCCAGACCGTCCAGGATCGCCCGCATCGGCTCCGGCGAGTGCGTGTGCCAGAGGGTCGCGCCGCGCTCCAGCATCGCGACATCGGCGAACTGGAAGACCATGCCCTCGTCGGCGGTGAGCCCGCCCGGGATCCGGATGATCTCGCAGCCCGCGGCCCGCAGGGCGTCCGCGGTCTGCCGGTGCACATCCAGCAGCCCGCCCGGGTGGCCGGTCGCGAACAGCACGCGCTGCTTGCCGGCGGCGGCCTTGCGCAGCCGGGCCGCCAGCCGCTCCAGTCCGTCCACGGTCAGCTCGGGATCGATGGTGTCCTGGCCGGCCCGGTGCTCGGGGTCGTCGCTGACCCCGCACCGCTCGGCCATCACGGCGAGCACGTCCTGCTCGTCGGTCCAGCGGTCGCCCAGCTCCAGGCCCAGCCAGTAATGGCGGTCGCCGTTGGCCAGCTTGCGGTAGTGGGAGAGGTTGTTGTCACGGGGGGTGGCGACGTCCCCGGCGATACGCGTTCGGACGAGATGGTCGACAAGGGCGGCACGGCTCGGTATCGGCATGAACCCATTGTGCCGTCCGGCCCGCGCGCCGCGCCGGTTGTGCCGGTTCCCGGACGGTCTTCGGCCGGTCTTCGACCAGCCCGGACACCGGTACGCACCTCGTTGTCGTGGTACGCCCGCCCTCACCCGCGACCGGCGGGCTCCCCCGGCTCAGCCGCGACCGGCGGCGTCCCCCGGCTCGCCCGCCTCGGCCGTCTCACCCGTCTCGCCCAGCGCCGCGAACGCGCCGTGCGCCAGGCGGCGCAGCAGTGATTCCGTCGCCGCGCGACCGGGCAGGCCACCGCCCGGTGAGCCGAGGTGCGGCGTCGAGTTCAGCAGGCCGAAGACCGCGTGCACCGCGCCCCGCGCCTGGGATTCCGGGACGGTCGGATGCAGCTCCCTCACGACCGTGACCCACAGCTCCACGTACTGCCGCTGGAGCTGGCGCACCAGCTTGCGGTCGCTGTCCCTGAGCCGGTCGAGCTCCCGATCGTGGAGGGTGATCAGCGGGCGGTCGTCGAGCGCGAAGTCGATATGCCCGTCGATCAGCGAGGCCAGTACGGCGGCCGGGTCGCCGGCCGCGCCCGCGCCCCGTACCCGCAGTTTCCCGCCGTCCAGCAGCCGTCCGCTGATGCCGACCAGCAGCTCGGCGAGCATCGCGTCCTTGCCCGCGAAATGGCGGTAGAGGCCCGGCCCGCTGATGCCGACGGCCGCCCCTATCTCGTCGACACCGACGCCGTGGAACCCCCGCTCGGCGAAGAGGCGCGCGGCCTCGCTGAGGATCTGCTCGCGGCGGGTCGGGGCCGCGGTCCTGGTGCTCATGAGAAATCATTCTAGACAGGGCCGTTAGCGGTCGTTAACCTGAAGACAGCACGTTAACGCTCACTAACTCACCGAACCCGGCCACCAGTGAACCCAGCGAAGGGGCTACGAGCGATGCGGCAGGCACCAGTGCTGGCGAGCGCCGCCGATCCGGCGTCCGAGGCGTGGCAGGCCAACGAGGCGGCCCATCAGGAGCTGGCCGACGGCCTGCGCGCCCGGCTCGTCGCCGCGCGCCTCGGCGGCGGCGAGAAGGCGCGCGCCCGGCACACCGCGCGCGGGAAGCTGCTCCCGCGCGACCGGGTGGACACCCTCCTCGACCCCGGCTCGCCCTTCCTTGAGCTGGCGCCGCTCGCGGCCGAGGGGATGTACGGCGGAGCCGCCCCGGCCGCCGGGGTGATCGCCGGCATCGGCCGGGTCAGCGGGCGCGAGGTGGTGATCGTCGCCAATGACGCCACGGTCAAGGGCGGTACGTACTACCCGATGACGGTGAAGAAGCACCTCCGCGCCCAGGAGGTGGCTCTGGAGAACCGCCTCCCCTGCCTCTATCTGGTGGACTCCGGCGGCGCCTTCCTGCCGATGCAGGACGAGGTCTTCCCCGACCGCGACCACTTCGGCCGGATCTTCTACAACCAGGCCAGGATGTCCGGCGCCGGTATCCCGCAGATCGCCGCGGTACTCGGCTCCTGCACGGCGGGCGGGGCGTATGTCCCGGCGATGAGCGACGAGGCCGTGATCGTCCGCGGTCAGGGCACGATCTTCCTGGGCGGGCCACCGCTGGTGAAGGCGGCGACCGGCGAGGTCGTCACGGCCGAGGAACTGGGCGGCGGCGAGGTGCACTCCCGGGTCTCGGGGGTCACCGACCATCTCGCCGAGGACGACGCGCACGCGCTGCGCATCGTCCGCACGATCGTCTCCACGCTCCCCGAGCGCGACCCGCTCCCCTGGTCCGTCGAGCCGGTGGAGGAGCCCAAGGCCGACCCCGCCGGGCTGTACGGCGCGGTGCCGGTGGATTCCCGTACGCCCTACGACGTCCGCGAGGTGATCGCGCGGCTGGTCGACGGCTCCCGGTTCGCCGAGTTCAAGTCCGAGTTCGGGACGACGCTGGTCACCGGCTTCGCGCGGATCCACGGCCATCCGGTCGGCATCGTCGCCAACAACGGCATCCTCTTCTCCGAGTCGGCCCAGAAGGGCGCGCATTTCATCGAGCTGTGCGACCAGCGCGGCATCCCGCTGCTCTTCCTCCAGAACATCTCGGGCTTCATGGTCGGCCGGGACTACGAGGCGGGCGGGATCGCCAAGCACGGCGCGAAGATGGTGACGGCCGTCGCCTGCGCGCGGGTGCCGAAGCTGACGGTCGTGGTCGGCGGTTCGTACGGCGCGGGCAACTACTCGATGTGCGGCCGGGCCTACTCCCCCCGCTTCCTGTGGATGTGGCCCAACGCCAAGATCTCGGTGATGGGCGGCGAGCAGGCCGCCTCCGTGCTGGCCACCGTCAAGCGCGACCAGATCGAGGGGCGCGGCGAGGAGTGGCCCGCAGAGGACGAGGAGTCCTTCAAGGACCCGATCCGCGCGCAGTACGAGACCCAGGGCAACGCCTACTACGCGACGGCGCGCCTCTGGGACGACGGTGTGATCGACCCGCTGGAGACCCGCCAGGTGGTGGGTCTGGCCCTGACCGCGTGTGCCAACGCCCCGCTGCCCCGGAGGGACAGCGCGGCGCAGGGCTTCGGCGTCTTCCGGATGTGAGGGTGGGAATGTTCGACACGGTTCTGATCGCCAACCGCGGCGAGATCGCGGTCCGCGTCATCCGCACCCTGCGGGCTCTGGGCGTGCGCTCGGTCGCGGTGTTCAGCGACGCGGACGCGGACGCCCGGCATGTACGGGAGGCCGACACCGCCGTACGGATCGGGCCCGCCGCCGCGACCGAGAGCTATCTCCGCGTCGACCGGCTGCTGGAGGCGGCGGCCCGTACGGGCGCCGGCGCGGTCCACCCCGGCTATGGCTTCCTCGCCGAGAACGCCGGCTTCGCGCGCGCCTGCGCGGACGCGGGGCTGGTCTTCGTCGGCCCGCCCGCCCCCGCCATCGCGCTGATGGGCGACAAGATCCGCGCCAAGGAGACCGTGCGGGCCGCCGGGGTCCCGGTGGTGCCCGGCTCCTCGGGCGGCGGGCTGAGCGATGACCAACTGGCCGAGGCGGCGCGCGGGATCGGCATGCCGGTGCTGCTGAAGCCCTCGGCGGGCGGCGGCGGCAAGGGCATGCGGCTGGTGCGGTCCGAGGCGGCGCTCGCCGAGGAGATCGCGGCGGCCCGGCGCGAGGCGCGCTCCTCCTTCGGGGACGACACGCTCCTGGTGGAGCGGTGGGTGGACCGCCCGCGCCATATCGAGATCCAGGTACTGGCGGACACGCACGGGAACGTGGTGCATCTGGGCGAGCGCGAGTGCTCGCTCCAGCGCCGCCACCAGAAGGTCATCGAGGAGGCGCCGTCCGTCCTGCTGGACGGGGCGACGCGCGCGGCGATGGGCGAGGCGGCGGTCCGGGCGGCGCGCTCGTGCGGATACGCGGGCGCGGGGACGGTCGAGTTCATCGTCCCCGGCGGCGACCCGTCGTCGTACTTCTTCATGGAGATGAACACCCGTCTCCAGGTCGAGCACCCGGTGACCGAACTGGCGGTGTCGGTCGACGGGAAGCGCGGCCTTGATCTGGTGGAGTGGCAGCTGCGGATCGCCTCCGGTGAGGAACTGCCCTTCGGCCAGGACGGCATCGCGTTCGACGGCCACGCGGTGGAGGCGCGTGTGTGCGCCGAGGATCCCGCCCGCGGCTTCCTGCCCTCCGGCGGTACGGTGCTCGCCCTGAGCGAGCCGGAGGGCGACGGCGTACGGACCGACTCGGGCCTCTCCGAGGGCGCGGAGGTGGGCAGCGCGTACGATCCGATGCTCTCCAAGGTCATCGCGTACGGCCCCGACCGCGCCACGGCCCTGCGTAAGCTCCGCGCGGCGCTCGCGGAGACGGTCACGCTCGGGGTCCCGACGAACGCCGGATTCCTCCGCAGGCTGCTGGCCCATCCCTCGGTGGTCGCTGGCGAGCTGGACACGGGTCTGGTCGAGCGCGAGGCGGCGGGGCTGCTGGCGGAGACGGTCCCGCCCGAGGTGTACACGGCCGCGGCGGCGGTCCGTCAGACGGATCTGCTGCCGCCCGCGACCGCGGGATGGGTGGACCCCTTCTCCGTACCGGACGGCTGGCGTCTGGGCGGCGTGCCCCACCCGGTCAGCCATCCGCTGCGAGTAACGGGACTTGAACCCGTGACGGTCGAGGCGCCGCCCGCGGACCGGTCCCGGGTGGAGCCCGGCCGGGTCACGGTCACCGTGGACGGAGTGACCCACACCTTCCACCGCGCGGGCGACTGGCTCGGCAGGGACGGGGACAGCTGGCACGTCCAGGACTTCGACCCCGTCGAGGCCGCCCTGCGCGGGGCCGCCGGGGCGGGCGGCCTGGACGCGCTGACCGCGCCGATGCCCGGGACGGTGACCGTCGTGAAGGTGGCCGTCGGGGACGAGGTGACGGCCGGGCAGAGTCTGCTGGTCGTCGAGGCGATGAAGATGGAGCACGTCATCTCCGCCCCGCACGACGGCACGGTCACCGAGCTGGACGTCACCCCCGGCTCCACCGTCGCCATGGATCAGGTGCTGGCCGTCGTCGCGCCGGCCGGCCCCGCCGAGGAGGAGTCATGACCGAAGGACTGCCCATGGAGGTGCCCGCGCAGGGCGTGCCGCCCCGGGTCCGTATCCACGAGGTGGGCGCGCGCGACGGGCTCCAGAACGAGAAGGCGGTCGTACCGACCGCGGTCAAGGCGGAGTTCATCCACCGCCTCGCCCACGCCGGGCTGACCACCATCGAGGCGACCAGCTTCGTCCGCCCCGAGTGGGTGCCCCAACTGGCCGACGCGGAACAGCTGTTCCCGATGCTCGCCGATCTCGGCGGCGCCCCCGACATCGAGCTTCCCGTACTCGTGCCCAACGGGCGCGGGCTGGAGCGCGCGATGGCGCTGGGCGTCCGCCGTATCGCCGTGTTCGGCAGCGCTTCGGAATCCTTCGCCAAGGCCAATCTGAACCGGTCGGTCGACGAGTCGCTCGCCATGTTCGAGCCGGTCGTCGCCCGGGCCCGGGAGGACCGGATGTGGGTCCGCGGCTATCTCTCGATGTGCTTCGGGGACCCCTGGGAGGGCCCCGTCCCGATCCATCAGGTCGTCAGGGTCGCCAAGGCCCTCAGGGACATGGGGTGCGACGAGCTGAGCCTCGGGGACACCATCGGCGTCGCCACCCCCGGTCATGTGCAGACGCTCCTCGCCGAGCTGAACGAGGAGGGGGTGCCGACCGACGCGATCGCGGTGCACTTCCACGACACCTACGGCCAGGCGCTCGCCAACACCCTCGCCGCGCTCCAGCACGGAGTGACCACCGTGGACGCCTCCGCGGGCGGCCTCGGCGGCTGCCCGTACGCGAAGAGCGCGACCGGCAATCTCGCCACCGAAGACCTCGTGTGGATGCTCGACGGCCTCGGTATCGAAACCGGCGTCGATCTCGGCCGGCTCGTCGCCACCAGCGAGTGGCTGGCCGAACGGCTGGGCCGCCCCAGCCCTTCCCGTACCGTACGCGCCCTCTCCCACAAGGAGTGACCATCGATGTCCCTGGACCACCGGCTCTCCGCCGAGCACGAAGAACTGCGCCGCACCGTCGAGGAGTTCGCCCACGAGGTCGTCGCACCCAAGATCGGCGACTTCTACGAGCGCCATGAGTTCCCCTACGAGATCATCCGTGAGATGGGCCGGATGGGGCTGTTCGGGCTGCCGTTCCCGGAGGAGTACGGCGGCATGGGCGGCGACTATCTCGCGCTCGGCATCGCCCTGGAGGAGCTGGCCCGCGTCGACTCCTCGGTGGCGATCACCCTGGAGGCCGGGGTCTCGCTCGGCGCGATGCCCCTCCATCTCTTCGGTACGGAGGAGCAGAAGCGCGAGTGGCTGCCCCGTCTCTGCTCGGGCGAGCTGCTCGGCGCGTTCGGCCTGACGGAGCCGGACTGCGGTTCGGACGCGGGCGGCACGCGCACCACCGCCGTGCGCGACGGCGACTCATGGGTGATCAATGGCACCAAGTGCTTCATCACCAACTCCGGTACGGACATCACGGGCCTGGTCACGGTCACGGCCGTCACCGGCCGCAAGGAGGACGGCCGTCCGGAGATCTCCTCGATCATCGTGCCGTCGGGCACCCCCGGCTTCACGGTCGCGGCCCCGTACTCGAAGGTCGGCTGGAACGCGTCGGACACCCGCGAGCTGTCCTTCGCGGACGTCCGCGTCCCGCTGGCCAATCTGCTCGGCGAGGAGGGCCGTGGGTACGCGCAGTTCCTGCGCATCCTCGACGAGGGCAGGATCGCGATCTCCGCACTGGCGACCGGGCTCGCCCAGGGGTGTGTGGACGAGTCGGTGGCGTACGCGCGCGAGCGGCACGCGTTCGGCCGGCCGATCGGCGCCAACCAGGCCATCCAGTTCAAGATCGCCGACATGGAGATGCGCGCGCACATGGCGCGGATCGGCTGGCGGGACGCGGCCTCCCGGCTGACGCACGGCGAGCCGTTCAAGAAGGAGGCGGCGCTGGCGAAGCTCTACTCCTCGACGGTCGCCGTCGACAACGCCCGTGAGGCCACCCAGATCCACGGCGGATACGGCTTCATGAACGAGTATCCGGTCGCCAGGATGTGGCGGGACTCGAAGATCCTGGAGATCGGTGAGGGGACGAGCGAGGTCCAGCGGATGCTGATCGCGCGGGAGTTGGGGCTGGCGGAGCTGAGCCCGACGGGCTGAGGCCCACCGGGCGCCGGGGGTGTGACGCAGCCCCCCGGCGCCCGCGCCCCGCGGGCGCTGTCAGCCGGCCGGCCAGTTCACCAGCGGCGAGCGGTAGTAGTCGATCCCGAGCGCCGCCATACGCGGCCCCTGCGCCGCGAGCCGGACCTTGTAGGTGTCCCAGTCGTGCGTGGCGGCCGGTGACCAGCCCAGCTCGGCGATGCCGGGCAGCCGCGGGAAGGCCATGGACTCCAGCTGATCGCTCGTCGCGAGAGTCTCGGTCCAGAGCGGCGCCTCGACACCGAGTACCGCGTCCTCGGGCACGCCCGCGCCGGCGAGGTAGGTGGCCGGGTTCCAGTCGTAGGAGCGGTCCACCTCCGTATAGCCGGCCCAGGACTGGCCCAGCACAGTGGTCCTGTCGTACTTCATGTCGAGGTACGTCCGGTCCGCCGGGGAGAGGATCAGCCCGGTGCCCTTCTTGGCCGCCGCCGCGACCTGCGCGCGCTCGGCCGCGCTCGTGGCGTCGTACCCCCAGTACTGGGCGACGGCCCCCTCCACCGGGGTGGCGCCGGTCAGCTGATGCCAGCCGACGACGGTCTTCCCGTACTTCCGGACGACGGCCTGGGTCCGCTCCATGAAGGTCACATAGTCGGCGTGGCTGGTGGAGTGGGCCTCGTCGCCGCCGATGTGGAGATACTTCCCGGGTGTGAGGGCGGCCACCTCCCGGATCACATCGTCCACGAAGTCGTACGTCACCTCCTTGGGCGCGCACAGCGAGCTGAAGCCGACCGCCGTGCCGGTGTAGAGCGGGGGCGCGACGCCGTCGCAGTTCAGCTCGGCGTACGAGGCGAGGGCTGCGTTGGTGTGGCCCGGCATGTCGATCTCCGGGATCACCTCCAGGTGACGGGAGGACGCGTAGCTCACCAGCTCCCGGTACTGGGCCTTGGTGTAGTAGCCGCCCGGTCCGCCGCCGACCTGGGTGGAGCCGCCGTAGGTGGCCAGCCGCGGCCAGGAGTCGATGGCGATCCGCCAGCCCTGGTCGTCGGAGAGATGCAGATGCAGCTTGTTGATCTTGTAGAGCGCCAACTGGTCGATATAGAGCTTGACCTGATCGACCGTCAGGAAGTGCCGTGAGACATCGAGCATCGCGCCGCGGTAGGCGTAGCGCGGGGTGTCGGTGACGGTGCCGCCCGCGACGGTCCAGGGGCCGCGCTGGGTGGTCCGCTTCTCCACGGAGGCGGGCAGCAGCTGGCGCAGGGTCTGGACGCCGTGGAAGAGCCCGGCGGGCTCCTGGGCGGTGATGGTGACGCCGCCGCGGCCGGACTCCAGGCGGTAGCCCTCCTCGCCCAGCTCCCGGTCCCTTCCCCGGTCCCGGCCGGGGCCCCGGTCGTCGGAGCCGACGAGCCGCAGCCGGATGCCTCCCTCGCCGCGGCGGTCGGTGACGGGCAGCGCGTAACCGGTCGAGGGCCGCAGCAGCCCGGCCAGATACGAGCCGATCCGGCGGGCCTCGCGAGCGTCCTCGTGCGACCGGCCCTCGATCTGGATCTTGCTGCGCGCCGTGAGGGCGTATGCCGCCCCGCCCGCCCTGACCTGGGCGGGAGCGGGCACGATCTGATCGAGCGGGCGCGCGGCGGACTCATGGGCGGGGCCCGGAGGACCGCCCGGAGCGCCACTCGGAGCGGCTCCGATGCCGGCGATACCGGCCGCCATGACGAGCAGCAGCGAACCGAACAGACGGGGTAACGTGCCGTGCTGTCTCACAAGATTGTCCCTTCGACGGGGCGATGGGGTACTCACCTGCGGTGCCTGGGGCCTGTCCATGGGACCCGCACGTCCCACCGTCGGTCAAGGTGTAGACCACTCTCCGCCCACCTGATGGAAGAATCCCCGCATGGCGGAAATCATCCAGAAGGACGGCACGTGGACGTTCGACGGGGACACGGTCCGTATCGTGCCCGGCACGGACAAGGGCGTGAGCCTGCTCCGCAAGGCCCTCGGTGAAATCGCCGTGCCACTGGGCGCGTTGGCGGGGATCTCCTTCGAGGCGGGTCGCAAGTCCGGGCGGCTGCGGCTGCGACTGCGGGAGGGCGCGGACCCGCTGCTCCAGATCACCGGAAGCCGGCTGGGCGACAGCTCCGACCCGTATCTGCTGACCGTCGACAAGGACCGCGCGGGGGTCGCCGAGTACTTCGTCGACGAGGTACGGAACGCCCTGCTGCTCGACCAGGTGGAGTCCGGACCCGTCGACCGCTATCTGCTGCCGGGCCCCGCCCTGCCGATCACCGCGAGCGCGGGCGACGCGAGCGTCACCTTCGACGGGGAGCGTATCCGGCTGGAGTGGAACTGGAAGACGGAGGAGTCCAAGTCCTCCGGCGGCCCCCGCACCCTCGCGCTGAGCGAGGTGGCGGCGGTGGAGTGGCTGCCGAGCGCCGGTCTGGAGAACGGCTATCTGCGCTTCCTCACCAGCAGGGCGCCCGTGTCCACCCCGCCGAAGTACGACCCGCACGCGGTGGATCTGTACGGATTCAGAAAGGATCCGCTGATGGCGCTGGTCGGCGCGGCGGTGGTGGCCCGACTGCCCCATCCGCGCGGCACGGCCACCGAGCCCACGGCCACCGAGCCCACCGCCATCCCGGCTCCACCGCCGAGCCTCACCAAGGCCGCGGCGGCCACCACGGACCCGGCGAACCCCACGGGCCGGGCGGCGAGCGGCGACGACCACGACGCCCTGCTGCGCCGGCTGCGGGAGCTGGGTGAGCTGCACCAGGCGGGGATTCTCACCGCCGAGGAGTTCAGCACGGCGAAGCAGGCCATCCTCAGACGGCTCTGATCCTCGATCGCTCGGCCACGTCCCGGATCCCCGGATCCCCGCTCCTTGTTCTCGCCTTCCCTCTTTCAGCCCCCGTTTTCAGAGCTTCCTGCCCGATTCCGGGCAGGATTCTTGCAAACCTCCTTTGTCACGTTCAATATCAACACGTGCTCGAACGCCGCTCATCGCACGACGACCTCATCGACCATCTGGTCCGCAGCACCGCGCTCCAGCGCGGTGAGGCCGCCCGGGTGGTGCTCGACGTGCTGGCGTACTTCGACGAGACGACCGAGGAGTTCGTCCGCCGCCGCCACCGGGAGATGCAGTCCGGTGGGTCCACGAACGCGGAGATCTTCGAGCGGATCGCGGCCGAGCTGCCACACCGCGCGGTGGCGCCCCCGGCGCTCTCGCTGCGGCAGCTGCGCCGCATCGTCTACGGCTGATACGGCCGGCCCGGCCGGGGCGCCCGACCGTGCGGGAGCACTGTGATCGAGGACAGCGTGATCCAGGACAGCGTGACTCAGGAGGAGCGGAGACCGTATGTGCGGAATCGTCGGATACATCGGAAAGCGTGATGTGGCACCGCTGCTGCTGGAAGGCCTGCAGCGGCTGGAGTACCGGGGGTACGACTCGGCCGGCCTGGTCATCACAGGCAAGCCGGCCGCGGGCAAGCCGGCCGCGCTGAAGCTGGTCAAGGCCAAGGGCCGGGTACGCGAGCTGGAGGCCCGCGTACCCAAGCGCTTCGCCGGTACGACCGGGATCGCGCACACCCGCTGGGCCACCCATGGCGCCCCGAGCGACGAGAACGCGCACCCGCACATGGACCCGGAGGGCAAGGTCGCCCTCGTCCACAACGGCATCATCGACAACGCCTCGGAGCTGCGGGTCAAGCTGGAGGCCGACGGTGTGGTGTTCCGGTCGGAGACCGACACCGAGGTGGTGACCCATCTCATCGCGCGCTCCCAGGCCTCGACCCTGGAGGAGAAGGTCCGTCAGGCGCTTCAGCTGATCGAGGGCACCTACGGCATCGCCGTCCTGCACGCCGATTTCGCGGACCGTATCGTCGTCGCCCGCAATGGCTCGCCGGTCGTCCTGGGCATCGGCGAGAAGGAGATGTTCGTCGCGTCCGACGTGGCCGCGCTGGTCTCCCACACCCGCCAGGTCGTGACGCTGGACGACGGCGAGATGGCCACCCTCAAGGCCGATGACTTCCGTACGTACACCACCGAGGGCTCGCGCACCTCGGCGACGCCGACCACCGTGGAGTGGGAGGCCGAGTCGTACGACATGGGTGGCCATGACACCTATATGCACAAGGAGATCTCGGAGCAGGTCGACTCCGTGGACCGGGTGCTGCGCGGCCGGATCGACGACCGGTTCTCCACCGTGCATCTCGGCGGTCTCAACCTGGACGCCCGGGAGGCGCGCGGGGTGCGCCGGATCAAGATCCTCGGCTGTGGCACCTCGTACCACGCCGGGCTCATCGGCGCGCAGCTCATCGAGGAGCTGGCCCGGATCCCGGCGGACGCCGAGCCCGCCTCCGAGTTCCGCTACCGCAATCCGGTCGTGGACCCCGACACCCTGTATGTCGCGGTGTCCCAGTCGGGCGAGACGTACGACGTGCTGGCGGCGGTGCAGGAGCTGAAGCGCAAGGGCGCGCGCGTACTGGGCGTGGTGAATGTCGTCGGCTCGGCGATCGCCCGGGAGACCGATGGCGGGGTGTACGTACACGCGGGTCCTGAGGTCTGTGTCGTCTCCACCAAGTGCTTCACCAACACCGTGGTCTCGTTCGCGCTGCTCGCGCTGCATCTGGGCCGGATCCGCGATCTGTCGGTCGCGGACGGCAAGCGGATCATCGAAGGGCTGCGCAGGCTGCCCGCCCAGATCGCCGAGATCCTGGCGACGGAGGATGACATCGCGAAGCTGGCGGCACAGTACGCGCAGGTCAGTTCCATGATGTTCATCGGCAGGGTGCGGGGCTATCCGGTGGCGCTTGAGGCCTCGCTGAAGCTGAAGGAGATCTCCTACATCCACGCCGAGGCGTATCCGGCCTCGGAGCTGAAGCACGGCCCGCTCGCCCTGATCGAGCCGGCGCTGCCGACGGTCGCGATCGTCCCCGACGACGATCTGCTGGAGAAGAACCGGGCGGCACTGGAGGAGATCAAGGCCCGCAGCGGGCCGATCCTGGCGGTGGCGCACCAGCCGCAGGAGAAGGCCGACCACACCATCGTCGTACCGAAGAACGAGACGGAGCTGGACCCGATCCTGCTGGGCATCCCGCTCCAGCTGCTCGCGTACCACACGGCGCTGGCGCTGGGCCGGGACATCGACAAGCCCCGTAACCTCGCGAAGTCCGTGACGGTCGAGTAGCGGCTCGCCCCCGCCCCGCTCACGAGCGCGCGGGAGCCCGTACGGCGAGAGCGCCCCCAGCGCGTGCCACCCATCGCGCTGGGGGCGCCCCCCGAAGGGGCCGGCGCTTGCCCTGGGCGCCGGCCCGCGGCTGCCTCAGCCGGTGGCCGTCACTCCCCGGCCGGCAGCACGACGGCGCGGCAGGGCGGTCGGCCACTTGGCGAGCGCGGCCGTCGCCGCGTACCAGGAGGCGAGGCCCGCCACGACGGCGAACCAGCCACCGACCTTGGTGAGGCCCGCGCTGTCGGCGAACTGGCCCACGGCGAGCAGCAGCAGCCCGGCACTGAACAGCCCGTACGCGCTCTGCACCAGCGGCCCCGCGCCCCCGCCACCGACGGCCAGACTGAAGGCCAGGAGCGCCCAGAGGACGAGGAAGAGACCCGCGGCGTCCGCGGAGGTCTGATGGCCGACTCCCATCCCCCAGGTGAACCAGAAGGCGCCAAGGCCCGCGAAGGCCGTGCCGGTGAATGAGTCTCCCGCGCGGAATTCGAGGAGTCCGGCGAGGAAGAGGGCGATACCGCCGACATAGAGCGCGAGCGTGACGGCGGCGACCGCCGTCACACTCGCGACGACACCGGTGTGGCCGATTCCGAAGGCGAGCAGGGTGAGGCCCAGGGCGAGATGGCCCAGGACCCAGGTCGAAGTAGTACTTCCCGCAGAGACGGCATTGTCCACGGCGGGCTCCCTTCACGATGTGCGTGGTGCTGTGTCCCAGCGGCCGATATGTACCCTTCACAAGGACGCAATCCACCTCTACCTGTGAGTAGATTCACACTGCGGGCAAGGGAGTTGACAGGCCGTCAGCACCCAGTTGACGCCAACGGGCCTGATGCACAGGTGGGTTACGGAATCACCACGACGGGCCGCTGTGCGCGCCGCGCCAGCCGCCCCGCCACCGAGCCGAAGATCCGCCCGACGATGCCGTGCGTGGATCCGACGACGATCGCGTCGGCGGAGTACTCCTGGCCGACCTCTTCGAGTTCATGGCAGATGTCGCCGCCGCGCTCGACCAGGATCCACGGCACCTCCGCGAGATAGTCCGCGCAGGCCAGTTCGAGGCCGAGCACTTCCGTGCGGTGATCGGGCACGTCCACGAAGACAGGGGGCTCGCAGCCCGCCCAGACCGTGGTGGGCAACCGGTTGGCGACATGGACGATGATCAGACCCGAGCCCAGCCGTCTGGCCATGCCGATGGCATAAGCGAGGGCCCGCTCACTCGACATCGAGCCGTCGAAGCCGACAACGACTCCGTGGCGGAAGGCGGGATCGCAGGAAGAGCGCGTCTGTTCCGCCGCTCGCGGGCCCGACAGCGGGTCGGCTACCTGCTCGCGGTCTACGGGTTCTGGGATTTCGTGACCGGCCATGGGTGTCTCGGCGAAGGAAGTCCTCTTGAGAAGGATCAACAAGTGGCGTGACAGGGGGAGCTGTGTCCGGGAATCATCTTCCCAAGCCCATACCCCAAAGGGTACGGCGGCACTCCTCTCATGCCCAGAGTCCGGCGCCCCACACGCGGCGTTCCAGGGAGCATGCACGAGGGCGCCCCGGATGGCAATGCCGGATGGTCGCTACAGCCGTTCCCGCGTCGACCCGGAGTGACCGGACGGCTCCGCTCCTCGTTGGCCATCGGCCATGTCCCCGGCCCCAGGGAGCCCCCGTGCCCGCACCAACCGTCGCTCGGGCCCCGGCTGTCGCCCCGGGGCCCGCACGCCACGGAGCGCGCCCCGGGGCGCATCATGGGGCGCATCGCGCGGGGCCGCATGGGCGCCCGCCGGCCCCCGTCGCGCTCACCGCGCGGCCCGCCGCCGAGCCGGCGGACGAAGTGGTCGGCCGGGCGGCGTTCGGCTGTCCGCTGGTCCCGGTGGTCCTCGCGGTGTACGGCGCGCCCGTCGGCTCCACGGCGGCGGTCGCGGCCGGCCTCGCCGTGGCGACCGCGATCCACCGGCCGCCGCCGCGCCGGTCCGAACGCGCCGCCGCCGGCGAGGTGCGGAGGAGGCCAGGATGTACGTAACGTACGCAACGACCGGAAGCCGTCACTCCCGGAGCCCTCAAGGGGCGCGCCGGGGCTCGCGCGTACACGAAAGGTGTGCGCCGGGAGACTGAGTGCGTCACACCGACGCACCCATCGCTTTTCAGCCAACTTCGCACTTGAGTAGAACCCTTGGCGAAATGGCCTGCCAACCCCCTTGCCACCAGGGAAGAAAGGACCGCACCGGTCCTTGGCACCCTACGGGGACGGGCCATGCATGCGAGGCCCACTTCCACTCTCGGCTTCCGAGTGGAACGCTTCGTGATCGAATGCTTCGCGCCAAGTTGCCTTGTCGACATAGCGCCGGTTGGAGAACTTGTCACGCCGGCACCACGGGACACAGTAGATTCGATCATGAGTATCGAAGGCTGGGGACCCGTGCAAAACCGAGGGGAATCGTGCAGGAGCGAGAGGCCCGACAAGAACGGGGAGACGCGAACACCGAGGGGGGCTTAGCACCATGAGCCAGGACTCCACTGCCGTAACGGAGTCAGCACGCAAACTTTCCGGGAGACGTCGCCGGGAAGTCGTCGCTGTGCTGCTCTTCAGCGGCGGCCCCATCTTCGAGAGCTCCATCCCGCTCTCCGTGTTCGGAATCGACCGCCAGGACGCCGGGGTTCCCCGCTATCGCCTGCTCGTCTGCGGCGGGGAGGACGGGCCGCTGCGCACCACCGGCGGCCTCGAACTCACCGCGCCGTACGGCCTGGAGGCGATCAGCAGGGCCGGCACGGTGGTGGTACCGGCCTGGCGGTCGATCACATCACCGCCACCGCCGGAGGCACTGGACGCGTTGCGCCGTGCCCATGAAGAGGGCGCGCGGATCGTCGGTCTGTGCACCGGCGCGTTCGTGCTCGCCGCGGCCGGTCTGCTGGACGGCCGGCCGGCCACCACGCACTGGATGTACGCGCCGACGCTCGCCAAGCGTTATCCGTCCGTCCATGTGGATCCGAGAGAGCTGTTCGTCGATGACGGCGATGTGCTCACATCCGCGGGGACAGCGGCCGGAATCGATCTGTGTCTGCACATAGTCCGGACGGATCACGGCGCGGAGGCGGCGGGCGCGCTCGCCCGCAGACTGGTCGTACCACCACGGCGCAGCGGCGGCCAGGAGCGCTATCTGGACAGGTCTTTACCAGAGGAAATCGGCTCCGACCCGCTCGCCGAGGTCGTGGCCTGGGCGCTGGAGCATCTGCACGAGCAGTTCGACGTGGAGACGCTCGCGGCCCGCGCGTATATGAGCCGCCGTACGTTCGACCGGCGGTTCCGCTCGCTCACCGGGAGCGCGCCGCTGCAGTGGCTGATCACCCAGCGGGTGCTGCAGGCGCAGCGGCTGCTGGAGACCTCCGACTACTCGGTCGACGAGGTCGCGGGCCGCTGCGGCTTCCGCTCCCCGGTGGCACTGCGCGGCCACTTCCGGCGCCAGCTGGGCTCGTCCCCCGCGGCCTACCGGTCCGCCTACCGGGCCCGCAGACCGCAGGGCGATTCCATGCCTCACGGGGTCATGGAGTCGGTCGTCCCCGCCCAGGCGTCCCCGCACTCCAGGCGGGCGGCGGCAGCCGCCAGTACGCCCGGCCAGGCGGCGGCGTCGGCGTCGGTGACGGAGCACGGAAAAACCGGCTCCGACATGTACGCGACAGGTCCGGGCCGTCCGAGTCTGCCCGGCCAGCGGAGCGCCCCGTAGGGTAAGGCGCATGAACGATCGAATGGTGTGGATCGACTGCGAGATGACCGGGCTCTCGCTGACGGACGACGCACTCATCGAGGTGGCCGCGCTGGTCACCGACTCGGAGCTGAACGTGCTCGGCGAAGGGGTGGACATCGTGATCCGCCCGCCGGACACGGCGCTGGAGACCATGCCCGAGGTGGTGCGGCAGATGCACACCGCCTCGGGACTCCTCGACGAGCTGGCGGGCGGCACCACGCTCGCCGCCGCCGAGGAGCAGGTCCTCGCGTACGTACGCAAGCATGTGAAGGAGCCCGGGAAGGCTCCGCTGTGCGGAAACACGGTCGGCACCGACCGGGGCTTCCTGCTCCGCGACATGCCGACGCTGGAGGGCTACCTCCACTACCGCATCGTCGATGTCTCCTCGATCAAGGAGCTGGCCCGCCGCTGGTACCCGCGGGCCTACTTCAACAGCCCGGAGAAGAGCGGCAACCACCGCGCGCTGGCGGACATCCGCGAGTCCATCGCGGAGCTGCGCTACTACCGGGAGGCGGTCTTCGTACCCCAGCCGGGCCCGGACTCGGACACGGCCAGGCAGATCGCCGCGAAGCACGTGCTCCGCGCGGAATGACCGCCCCGGAGCAGGGCCCCACCCGGGCACCTGCTCCGGACCCGGTCCCGGCCCCGGAATCCGGGCGCGAGCACCCTCGCGGACCCTGTACACTTTTTCTCGGCCGGTAGGGAACGAAGACCGGCCCTTGGTGGGTATAGCTCAGCTGGTAGAGCACCTGGTTGTGGTCCAGGATGTCGCGGGTTCAAGTCCCGTTACTCACCCTTGTCGATCAAGGCCCGGCCTGCGAAAAGCAGGTCGGGCCTTGATCGTTTCCGACTCCTGGGGATACGACGTCCTCGCCGCGTGGCCGCCGGAGGAAAATGCCGCGCCCCCGGCCCGCACCGGGTGGATATGATCACCGCACGGTGAGGTCGTAGCACAGAGGTAGTGCGCCTACACGTCATGGAGGAGGACGCCGGTTCGAATCCGGCCGCCCCACCGCGCCCCTGCTCCTCTCCGGAAGGGCAGGGGCACTCTCGCTGTCCGGCCTCGTACCGGTTCCCTCCATGACCGACTGGATCGCGGCAGCGGTGGACGCTCAGGACGATCCCCGTACCACCAGCTCCGTCGGCAGCACCAGTTGCCGCGGGCCTTCCCCCGATCCCGTCTCCCCGGCCTCCGTCCCGTCGGACGCCGTCGCCGCGGCCCCCGGTGACCGTGTCGCGATCTCCGACAGGACCACCCGCGCCATCGCCCGGCCCATCTCCTCGATCGGCTGCCGGACGCTCGTCAGCGGCGGGTCCATGTGGCGTGCTATCGCCGAGTCGTCGAAGCCGACCAGCGCCACGTCCTCCGGTATGCGCCGGCCCGCCGCGCGGAGGGTCTGGCGGGCGCCGGCCGCCATGACGTCGGAGGCCGCGAAGACCGCGTCCAGGTCCGGGCGGCGGGCCAGCAGGTCGCGCATCGCGCGCCGGCCGCCCTCCTCCGTGAAGTCGGCCACCGCGATGAGCGATTCGTCCGGCGCGTGGCCGGCCTCGGTGAGGGCCAGGCGGTAGCCGTCGAGGCGGCAGGCCGCGCCGTAGACCTCCAGCCGTCCGGTGATCGTCGCGATCGTACGGCGGCCCCTGGAGAGCAGATGCGTCACCGCCGTACGGGCGCCCCCGGCGTTGTCGGAGTCGACCGAGGGCAGCGACTCGGCCGCCGAGCGGCGTCCGCTGATGACCGTCGGGATGCCTGTCCCGGCCAGCAGGTCGGGCAGCGGGTCGTCCGCGCGGACCGAGACCAGCAGCACCCCGTCGACCCGGTGCGCGGCCAGATACTGCGCCAGCCTGCGGCGCTCGCGCGCGCCGCCCGCGAAGGTGAGCAGCAGCTGCATCCCGGTCTCGGCGAGCGCCTCGCCCACCCCGCTGACGATGTCCGAGAAGTACGGCTCGGCGAAGAACCGCGCCTCCGGCTCGGGGACCACCAGGGCGATCGCGTCGGCGCGGTTCGCGGCGAGCGCGCGGGCCGCGCGGTTCGGTACGTACCCCAGCTCGGCGATCGCCGCCTCCACCGCGGCCCTGGTCCGGTCGCTCACCCGCGGCGAGCCGTTGATCACCCGGGAGACCGTGCCGCGCCCGACGCCCGCGCGGGCGGCCACCTCTTCGAGCGTGGGCGGCTTCCCGCCGCGCCGCCGCGTCGGCGGGGCCGTACCGGCCTCATCCGACTCACGGGCCGTCCGAGCTGTCATCTCCGCCTCCCGATGAATCCGTCCCGTGGAATCCGTCCCGAGTCCAGCCCGGTCCCTTGACACCCCCTACAGGGACCCGCGACGCTTCAACACATCACACATGGGAGCGCTCCCACCGTACCCGACCCATTCATGCCCCGCACGCTGCCCGACCACGCCCGGCCGGCCACAGAGGCCGGAGGACCGGGCACGTCGGTGCACTAGGAGGACGTCATGCGTACACGTACTCGCCCGTCCCGGGTGGCGGTCCTCGCGGCCGTCGCCGCACTCACCGCCGGAATCCTGGCCGGCTGCGCCCAGGACAGCGAAGGCCCCTCCGGAAACGCCACGGGCGGCGGCGGAGACGGCGGCGAGGGGAAGACCACGCTCACGGTGGGGGTCTTCGGAGCCTTCGGCCTGAAGGAGGCCGGACTCTACGACCAATACATGAAGCTCCACCCGGACATCGTCATCAGACAGACGTCCATCGAGCGCAACGAGAACTACTACCCGCAGTTGCTCACCCACCTCGGCAGCGGCAGCGGACTCGCCGACATCCAGGCCGTCGAGGTCAACAACATCGCCGAGATCACCGCCACCCAGGCGGACAAGCTCGTGGACCTCGGCAGGACCGACGGCGTGCGGCAGGACAGCTTCCTGCCGTGGAAGTGGTCGCAGGCCACCAACAAGGCCGGCCGCACCATAGGGCTCGGCACCGACATCGGCCCCCAGGGCATCTGCTACCGCAAGGATCTCTTCGCCGCGGCCGGGCTGCCCACCGACCGCGCGTCGGTCGGCGCGCTGTGGGCGGGCGACTGGCGGAAGTATCTGGACGCCGGGAAGAAGTTCAAGGCCAAGGCGCCCAAGGGCACGGCCTTCGTGGACTCGGCGAGCGGCGTCATGGCCGCCATCACCGGCGGCGAGGCGAACCGGTTCTACGACAAGGACGGCAAGGTCGTCTACAAGACCAACCCGGCCGTACGGAACGCGTGGGACATCGCCGCGGAGTTCGCCGGGGCGGGACTGACCGCCAAACTTCAGCAGTTCACCCCGGCCTGGGACCAGGGGTACGCGAACGCCGGTTTCGCCACGGTCTCCTGCCCGGCCTGGATGCTCGGCTATATCCAGGACAAGTCCGGCGCCGCGGGCAAGGGCAAGTGGGATGTGGCCGCCGCGCCGAAGCCCAGCAACTGGGGCGGCTCCTTCCTGGTGGTGCCCGAGGCGGGCAAGCACAAGAAGGAGGCGGCCGAACTCGTCGCCTGGCTGACCGCGCCCGAACAGCAGGCCACGTTCTTCGCGAAGCGCGGCAGCTTCCCCAGCTCCCAGGCGGCGTACGCGCTGCCCGCCGTGTCCGGCGCCAAGCACGAGTACTTCGACAACGCCCCCATCGGAGAGATCTTCTCCGCCGCCGCCCAGGGCGTACCGGTCCAGATCGTCGGTCCGAAGGACCTGATCATCGCGCAGAACCTGGCCGATGTCGGCATGCTCCAGGTCGACCAGAAGGGCACATCCTCCAAGGACGGCTGGGACGCGGCCGTCAAGGCGATCGACAACGCACTGGACCAGTGACCGATGGCAAGCAGTGACGCCACCGCCGTCCCGGAGACAGACGCCGGGGACACGGCGCCCGTCTCCGGGTGGCCGGAACAGCGAGGGGACGGGGAACGGGACGAGCGGCGCCGGGAGCGGCGCAGCCGCTGGTACCGCCGCGACGTGCGGTGGAGCCCGTACGTCTTCATCGCCCCGTTCTTCGTCTTCTTCCTGGCCTTCGGCCTCTTCCCGCTCCTCTACACCGGCTGGGCCTCGCTCCACCGGGTGGAACTGACCGCGCCCACCGACATGGAGTGGGTGGGGCTACGGAACTTCTCCCGGCTGCTGAGCGACGACTTCTTCTGGAACGCGCTGAAGAACACCGTCACCATCGGGGTGCTCTCGACCGTTCCACAGCTGCTGATCGCGCTGGGGATCGCGCATCTGCTCAACTACCGGCTGCGCGGCTCGATGTTCTTCCGGGTCGCGGTGCTCACTCCGTACGCCACATCGGTGGCCGCCGCGACGCTTGTCTTCGTCCTTCTCTTCGGTCGTGACTACGGAATGATCAACTGGGCGCTGGGGCTGATCGGTATCGACCCGGTCGACTGGCAGAACGGCACCTGGACCTCTCAGCTCGCGGTGTCCACGATCGTCATCTGGCGCTGGACCGGCTACAACGCGCTGATCTATCTGGCGGCGATGCAGGCCATCCCGGACGATCTGTACGAGTCGGCGGCGCTGGACGGGGCGTCGCGGTGGCAGCAGTTCCTCCATGTGACCGTCCCTTCGCTGCGGCCGACGATCCTGTTCACCTGCGTGGTCTCGACGATCGGCGCGACCCAGCTCTTCGGCGAGCCGCTGCTGTTCAACGGCGGCGCGGGCGCGACGGGCGGGGCGGATCACCAGTTCCAGACGCTCGGGCTGTATCTGTACGAGCAGGGCTGGGTGAATCTGCATCTCGGCCGGGCCTCGGCGATCGCCTGGACGATGTTCCTGATCCTGCTGGTCATCGGCGCGGTGAACTGGATCATCGCCCGCCGTCTCCGCAAGAGCGCGTAGGGGAGAGAGATGGCGACGACGACTTCACGGACCGGCGACAAGACCGGGCACAGGACCGGCGACGCGACCGGCACCGCGACCCGCGGCGGAAACAGGAAGGGCGCGGGGCGGCAGCTGCACGGCGGGCGGATCACCCACGCCGTACTGATCCTCTTCACCGCCGGCTCACTCTTCCCCCTGGTCTGGACGGCGATCGCGGCTTCCCGCAACAACACCCGGCTCGCCCAGACCCCACCGCCCTTCTGGTTCGGCGGAAACCTCTTCAAGAACCTCGAAATCGCCTGGACCGACGCCAACATGGGCACGGCCCTGCTCAATACGACGATCGTCGCCGGGGCGATCGCGGCGGGCACGGTGCTCTTCTCCACGCTCGCCGGTTTCGCCTTCGCCAAGCTGCGCTTCCGGTTGAAGAATCTGCTTCTGCTGCTGGTGATCGGCACGATGATGGTGCCGCCGCAACTCAGCGTCGTACCGCTGTACATGCTGATCGCCGAGCTGTCCTGGACCGATCAGCTCCAGTCCGTCATCCTGCCCACCCTGGTCAGCGCGTTCGGGGTGTTCTTCATGCGGCAGTATCTGACCGGGGCGCTGCCCACCGAGCTGATCGAGGCGGCCCGGGTGGACGGCGCGAGCAGCTGGCGCGTGGTGTGGCATGTGGTCTTCCCGGCCGCGCGGCCCGCGATGGCCGTGCTCGGGATGCTGACCTTCGTGATGGCCTGGAACGACTTCTTCTGGCCCATCATCGCGCTGACCCAGAACGGCAACCCCACCGTGCAGGTGGCGCTGACCGGGCTCGGCCGCGGCTATATCCCCGATCAGTCGGTGATCATGGCCGGCGCGCTGCTGGGCACCCTGCCGCTGCTGATCGCCTTCGTGATCTTCGGCAGACATATCGTCGGCGGCATCATGCAGGGCGCGGTCAAGGGCTGAGGCCCGTACGGCCGGTCCTCGCGGGGCCCGTACCCCTATGGCCGGTCCGACGCGCCGGCCCTCCTCGTACCACCGCGCCCCTTGTCCCTCACCACCTCATCTGCCCCTCCTCGCTCATTCCTTTCCCTCATCCCTACGGTCAACGGGAGCCGCATCATGTCCGACACCTTTCCGCCCGGGTTCCTGTGGGGCACCGCCACCGCCGCGTACCAGATCGAGGGCGCGGCGCGGGAGAACGGCCGTACGCCCTCCATCTGGGACACCTTCAGCCATACCCCCGGCAAGGTCGCGCGGGGAGAGACCGGCGATATCGCCGTCGACCACTTCCACCGCAGGGCCGAGGACGTCCGGATGATGGCGGACCTCGGCGTGAACGCGTACCGCTTCTCGGTCTCCTGGCCGCGCGTCCAGCCCACCGGCCGCGGCCCGGCCATACAGCGCGGTCTCGACTTCTACCGCGGTCTGGTCGACGATCTGCTCGCCCATGGCATCGAGCCCGTCCTGACGCTCTACCACTGGGATCTGCCCCAGGAGTTGGAGGCGGCGGGCGGCTGGCCCGAGCGCGAGACGGCGTACCGCTTCGCGGAGTACGCGCGAACCGTCGCCGAGGCACTCGGCGACCGGGTGACCCGCTGGACAACCCTCAACGAGCCCTGGTGCAGCGCCTTTCTCGGGTACGGATCCGGTGTGCACGCCCCCGGCCGTACGGACCCGGTGGCCGCCCTGCGCGCCGCGCACCATCTCAACCTCGGTCACGGGCTCGCGGCCCAGGCCCTGCGCTCCGTACTCCCGCCGGGCGGCCAGGTCTCGGTCAGCCTCAACCCGGCGGCGGTCAGGGCCCGTACGCAGTCGCCCGAGGACCGGGACGCCCGCCGCCGTATCGACGCCCTGGCGAACCGGGTCTTCACCGGCCCGATGCTGACCGGCGCGTACCCCGGGGATCTCCTCGCGGACACCGCGCGGCTGACCGACTGGGCGTTCGTCCAGGCCGGCGACGAGGCGGTGAGCCGGCAACCGCTGGACTCGCTGGGCATCAACTACTACCAGCCCTCGGTGGTCTCCGCCGCCGATGGCCAGGACGCGGGCGAACGCAGCCGTCAGGACGGCCATGGCGCGAGCGAGCACTCCCCCTGGCCGGGCGCGGAATCCGTCGTCTTCCACCAGCCGCCCGGCGAACTGACCGAGATGGGCTGGTCGGTGGATCCGAGCGGACTGTACGACCTGCTGCTGCGCTATACGCGCGAGGCGCCGGGACTGCCCCTGATGATCACCGAGAACGGCGCGGCGTACCCCGACAAGCCGGACGCCGACGGCGCGGTCCACGACCCGGACCGGATCCGCTATCTGCACGGCCATCTGTCGGCGGTACAGCGCGCGATCGCCGACGGGGCCGATGTGCGCGGCTACTTCCTCTGGTCGCTGATGGACAACTTCGAGTGGTCCTACGGCTACGGCAAGCGCTTCGGCGCGGTCCATGTGGACTACGAGACACAGCGCCGTACCCCGAAGTCGAGCGCGCGTTGGTATGCCCGGCTGGCGGGTACGGGGGTGCTGCCGGAGGTGCCGGTCGGCTGACGCCTGTCGCGGGGGTGGGCGCGCCCCGGCCGGGTGGGGGGTTGGGTACCGGCCGGAGCGCGCGGTGCGGGGGGGGGGCGGGGGCGGGGTGGCTGATGCCAGCACGTTAGCCGCCCCCATCCGGACGAAGGGCCCATTCCGGGTGGGCTCCGCTGTTCTTAGGGCGCGCTTAAGGAGCGCATCGGAGGCCGTTAAAGGTCCGGACTCGCGCGGCGTCCGCGCCGCCGCAGCCGGTGGCCCCGGCGCGGCCCGTCCGCGGCGCGCCATCCGTCGAGGCCGATCCAGATCCGTACCTCGGTACCGCCGAGCACCGAGCGTCCGAGCCGTACATCGCCACCCGTCGACTCGGCCACCCTGCGCACGATGTCCAGGCCGAGCCCGGTCGAGCCCTCACGGCCGCCGCTGTTGCCCCGGGCGAGGGCAGCCGCCGGGTCGGCGATACCGGAGCCCGCGTCCGAGACGAGGACGATCACGGCGTCCTCCCCGTTGTGCACATCGACGGAGAAGGCCGTGCCCTCCGGGGTGTGGCGGAAGACATTGCCGAGCAACGCGTCCAGGGCTGCGGCCAGTTCGGCGCGGACGACCGGGATGCGTACGGGACGGCCGATGCCCGCGACCCGTGCCGGGCGCCCCTCGTCCTCCGCCAGCGCCGACCAGAAGTCCATCCGTTCCCTGACGACTTCGGAGACGTCGCACCCGCCGGCCGGGCCCGCCGCCACCGTCTGCGGTTTGGCCTCACGGGCGGTACGGATGATCGTGTCGACCTCGCGCTCCAGCTGCGCGACGGCGGCCCTGGTCTGGTCGGCGGCCGGTCCCTCGCCCAGGGACGCGGCGTTGAGGCGCAGTACGGTGAGCGGGGTGCGCAGCCGGTGTGAGAGATCGGCCGCGAGTTCCCGCTCGTTGGCGAGGAGCCCGACGACCTGGTCGGCCATGGAGTTGAAGGCGATCGCGGCGGACCGCAGCTCGGCGGGGCCCTCCTCCGGGACCCGCGCGCCGAGTTTTCCCTCGCCCAGCGCGTGCGCCGCGCCCGCGAGCCGCTGGGCGGGCTCGACCATCCGCAGGCCGAGCCGGTCGGCGACGGCGACGGACCCGACGATCAGCGCGAGCCCCACGCCCGCGAGCACCAGCCAGGCGGTGGTGACGCCCTTGGAGACCTCGTTCTGCGGAACATAGATCTCGACGACCGCGATCTGGCCGGAGCCGAGTGCGGTCGGCTGGAGCAGTACGGACCCGCCCATGACCTCGGCCATGGCCGCGCGGGGGATCCGCTGGACGGTCACCAGATCCTTCTCGGCCGCCCGGCCGCGCCCGATGTCCAGCCGGCCGGCCTCCGGCCCCGGGGCGGCCGGCACATGCACGGCCATCCGCCCTTCGGCACCGGCGTTGGTGGAGGCGATGGCCCGCTCCAGCTGCTCGCGGTCGGTGGTGATGGAGAGGGTGGGGGCGATGGCGGCGGCCTGTCGCTCCGCGTTGGAGAAGGCGCGGTCCCTGGCCATCTCCTTGATGACCAGTCCGAGGGGGACGGCGAAGGCCACGACGACCATGACCGTAACGGCCACGGCCACCTTGACCAGGGCCCATCTCATACGGGCGGCTCCGCGCGGTGCGCTCCGGCCGCCGGGGTCCCGGCCGCCGGGGTCCCGGCAACGGGCGTCCCCGGAGCGGGCGGTTCGGGAAGAGGCAGTTCGGAAAGAGGCGGCTCGGAAAGAGGCGACTCCCCTACGGGCGGCTCGGATAACGGCACCTCGGGGACGGCCGGCACGGGCGGCTCCAGCTTCACCCCGACGCCCCGCAGCGTGTGCAGATAGCGCGGCCTGGCCGCCGTCTCACCGAGTTTCCTTCGCAGCCAGGAGAGATGGACGTCGATGGTCTGGTCGTCGCCGTACGACTGCTGCCACACCTCCGCGAGCAGCTCCTTGCGTGCCACGACCACCCCGGGGCGTCCGGCGAGGAACGTCAGCAGGTCGAACTCACGCCGGGTCAGATCCAGCCGGGCCCCGTCCAACTCGGCCTGGCGGCGCAGCGGATCGATCGAGAGCCCGCCGACCCGGATGACGCGCGGCGGTGTGGCCTCACCGGCGGTGGCGCGCGAACGGCGCAGTACGGCCGCCATCCTGGCCGCCAGATGTTCCACCGAGAACGGTTTGGTGAGGTAGTCGTCGGCGCCGTCGTTGAGCAGCCGTACGATCTCCGCCTCGTCGTCCCGCGCGGTGGCGATGATCACCGGTACGTCGGTGATGCCCCGCAGCATCTTCAGCGCCTCCGCGCCGTCCAGATCGGGCAGACCGAGGTCGAGAATGACCACGTCGAACCGGAAATGGGCCACTTCGCGCAGCGCCTCCAGAGCCGTGCCGACGCTCCGCACGGTGTGGGAGGCCTCGGTCAAGTGCCTGATGAGGGCGGAGCGTACGAACTGGTCGTCCTCGACCACGAGCACACTGGGCATGGGCGGCACCGTACGCCATCCGAGCCGTACGGGAGGGCCGGTCCCGCGGGACGGCCGTGACCGGTGTCCCTTCCCGGCACTCATGGGACAGCCGTGGCGCGGGTGGTGCAGTATGGCCCCGATGCGTAGGGGACTCATACACACCCTGGCGTGGTCGCTCGCCACGGGCGCGGCGGTCACGCTGTCGTGGTGGGGCGTTCACTCGGTCATGGCGGGAACGGCGTACGACCCGCCGCGCGCGCTCCCGCTGCCCGTGGACAGCGCGACGGAATCGGGCGCGAGCCCCCTCGCCTCGTCCACCTGGCGTCCCCCGAGCCCGTCCGCGAGGCCAGCCGCCTCGCCGACGCCGTCACCGAGCCACAGCGGGCGGCCCTCGTCGCACCCACCGGCCGAGAAGACGAAGGACCCTGGCGGGCACGCGGGCGGGGACGAGGGGGCGGGCGCGGGCGCGGAGACCGAACCGTCCGGCTCGTCCGGTGAGGTGAAGAGCTTCACGGTCGACGGCGGCCGGGTCGTCTTCGACATCCACGGCGCCTCGGCCGAACTGGTCTCGGCCACCCCCGACAGCGGCTGGCAGATGCAGGTGTGGACCCAACCGACCTGGATCCGGGTCACGTTCACCCGGGACGGCCGGGAGGTGTCGGTGTTCTGCACCTGGAACGGCCATCCGCCGATGGTTCAGTTCGACGACCGCTGAGCGATCCCCCGTCCCGACGACCCGGGGATCCCGTCTACGTGAAGGCGTCGGCCGGGGGCGGCGGCGACGCCTTGGCGCTCGCGTCGGTCACCACGGCCGCGCCGCCCGTGAAGTCGGCCAGCGCCCGGCCGTGTTCCACCCGCCCCGGATGGGGATCGCTCGCGACCCGGCGGGTCAGCTCGGCGACGGGCAGTTCACGGTCCGAGGCGAGCAGTACGGCGTTCCCGAAGCGGCGGCCCCGGAACACCGCCGGATCGGCGGCGAGCGCGAGCCGCCCGAAGACGGTGGCGGCGGTGGCGATCTGGCCCCGCAGATGCGCCAGCGGCGGACCGTCCGCGAGATTGGCCGCGTAGTGGCCGTCCGCCTTCAGGACCCGGCGTACATCGCTCAGGAACTCGACGCTGGTCAGATGCGCGGGCGTACGGGCGCCGTCGAACACATCGGCGATCACCAGATCCGCCCAGCCGTCCGGCATTTTCGCGAGCCCGGCCCGCGCGTCGGCGGTACGGACGCGGATACGGGCGTTCGGGTCCAGCGGAAGACGCTCGCGTACGAAGTGGACGAGGGGACCGTCCACTTCGACGATCTGCTGGGTGGAGCGGGGGCGCGTGGCGGCGAGATAGCGGGCGAGGGTGAAGGCCCCGCCGCCGAGGTGCGCGACATACAGCGGCCGGCCCGCGGGCGCCACGAGATCCGCGACATGGCCGAGCCTGCGCTGATACGCGAAGGAGAGATGCGTCGGGTCGTCGAGGTCGACATGGGACTGCGGGGCTCCGTCGATCAGCAACGACCAGGCCCGCGCCCGCTCCCGGTCGGGCACCAGCTCGGCGCGACCGCCGTCGACGTCTTCGGCCGGGACCGCACTCGGCGCCCGGCGCCTGTTCTTTGCCACACGTCTATTCTGGGGCCCGGTTCGCCTCCGGGGCGCGCGCACCCTGGGGGCGGGGGTCCGGTGGGCTATCTACACCGGTCGGCGGCCTCAAGGAGCCGCGCGGCCTCGCCCAGCGCCTCCCTCAGCAGCGCCGGATCCGTGACCGGGCCCGTCGTGTCGGGGTGGAGCAGCCAGTCCGAGCCGATGACCGGGGGTTCGGCGGGGAGACGCAGACCCCGGCCGTTCGTCTGCGTACAGGCGCTGCCCGGCATGTCCCAGCCCGCGGCCGTACCCGGCGGGACCAGAAAGCCGAGGATGTCGCACGGGCCGTCGTGGAACACCGGCCCCACCTTGGGAGTGGCGCCCCCCCGGCGCAGGATGTCCACCGCTTCGAGGCCCTGCCGGGCCGGCACCGTCACCAGGTCGCAGGGCTCCCCGGCGTCGTCCCGGGGACGCCCGCCGCACTCCTGGCCGGGCATGCGCCGAGCAGTCGTCCGCGAGCCACCACTGGTGTCCATACCGACCTCCACGTTGAGCGTCTCCCAGATCGGTTCAACGCATGGCGGCGTCAACGGCTACGGCGGCGCACCGTCGAAAAAGATGGCAGTTCATGGCAGATCATGGGCGAGAAATCCGGTTTGTAGGCAAACTCTATGTGTCACCATCGTCACAGCCGGTACGTTCTGCCCGTCGGAACAACCGGAGTTGGGCACCGCGCCACACCACACCGCACGCTCCGGGTGACCCGCGGGCACCAACGGCTGTACCAGGAGAGGGCTCGGCCATGGCGTCGTCTCGGGCAGTTCCCAACCTCGCCTTCCGCCGGCTGCGCGCGCGCCGCTCGCCGGGGGAGTTCGCGGCCGCCGTGCGCAGGGCCGCGCGGGAGATCGGTGAACAAGTCGCCTGTGACGCACGTTATATCGGACGGGTGGAGGCGGGCGAGATCCGCTGCCCCAACTACGCGTATGAACGGGTCTTCCTGCATATGTTCCCCGGGCTGGCCCTGGAGGACCTCGGCTTCTCTCCGCGTGAGCACGTACGCGGCAGAGCGGCGCGGGCCACGGTGACCACCATCACGGACAGGGGGGACGCCCCCAACAGCCGGAGCGACACCGTCCATCCAAGCGATTCCAGCGATACCGGCGAGGAGAGCGAAGTGCTGCGCCGCGCGTTCATGACGAGCGGCCCCGTCACGGTGGTGGCCGCCTCCCTCGGTCTCGGCGGTACGGCCGTCGCGGCCGTACCCACGCCGCGGCGGACACCGCGACTGGTCGGCGACTCCGAGGTGATGGCCGTCGAGGCGGCCGTGCGGCGGATCCGGCTGCTGGACGACCGGCACGGCGCCGACGGGATCTACCGGCAGGCCGCCCAGCCGCTGCGCGCCGCGTACGCGCTGCTCGACACTGGGACGCCCGCCCGCCAGTCCACCGCCGACCGGCTCTACGCGGGCGCCGGCGAGCTGTCGATCTCGGTGGGCTGGCTCGCCCACGACTCCGGACGCTTCGACGACGCGCGCTCGCACTACGCGGAGGCGCTGGCGACCGCGCGGATGGCGAACGATCCGGAGGTGGAGGCGCACGCCTTCGCCAACACCTCGTTCCTGGCGAAGGATTCGGGCCGGTACCGGGAAGCGGTACGGACCGCGCAGGCCGGCCGGCGCGCCGCCAGGCATCTCGCCTCGCCACGGCTGCTGTCGCTGCTCGCGCTGCGCGAGGCGGCCGGCTGGGCCAAGCTCGGCGACCGTACGGACTGCGAGCAGGCGGTCGCCCGGGCCCATCGCCTCTTCGACCGCGGCCCCTCGGACGCCGACCCCGAGTGGATGTCCTTCTTCGGCGAGCCCGAGCTGGAGTCACAGGTGGCGCTGTGTCACGCGGCGCTGGGCGACTGGTCGCGCGCGGCCCGGCACGCCCATCGCGCGACAGCGCTCCAGAATCCGCACTTCGCCCGGAATCTCGCGCTCTACCGGGTGGAGCTGGCCACGGACCTGGCCCGGGCCGGCGCGCCGGACGAGGCGGCGGCGGCCGGCCAGCAGGTGCTCGATCTGCTGGACGTCGTCCAGTCGTCCCGTATCCATACGCGGCTCGCGGCCACGGCGCGGGTACTGCTGCCGCAGCGGCGGCTGCCGGAGGTGGGTGCCTTCCTGGACCGCCACGCCTCGACGAGCAGCCGGGCCTGAGAAGGGGCGAGCAGCCGGGCCTGAGGGGTCAGGGCGTGAGGGGTCAGGGCCTGAGGAATCAGGGCGTGAGATGCGCCGTGTCGTTCCAGATCTGGATCGCCGGCAGGTCGTACGCCCAGCTCAGCACCGACACCGACGTCGGGTCGAGCCGGATGCGCGCCGCGAACGAGATGTCCTCGCCCAGCCAGCGCGCGCCGATCGCGCGGAGGATATGCCCGTGGGCGAAGACCAGGACGTCACGGTCCGCCTCGCGCGCCCAGGAGACGACCTCGTCGGCGCGGGCCGATACCTGCTCCAGGGTCTCGCCGTCCGGAACACCGTCGCGCCAGATGAACCAGTCGGGGCGGTCCGCCTTGATCTGCGCCGGGGTCATGCCCTCGTACGCGCCGTAGTCGAACTCCATCAGCGCGTCCCACTCCTCGGCCCGGTCACCGAAGCCGGCCAGCGCGCAGGTCTCGGCGGCGCGCACCAGCGGGCTGGTGCGTATCTCCACGCCGGGCAGCCCCGACCAGGGCGCCTGGTGGAGCCGCTCACCCAGCAGCTTGGCGCCGCGCCGGCCCTCGTCGAGCAGCGGGATGTCCGTCCTGCCCGTGTGTTGGCCGGACAGCGACCAGGCTGTCTGGCCGTGCCTGGCGAGCAGGATGCGCGGTGCCATGAAGGTGCTCCCTGAGGTTCACAACTGGTGCTGTTCCATCATCGCGCACCTGAACGGAGGGCGACCTCCAGGGGCAACCTCCCGGAAGATCCCCGCGTCCCTCCCTCCGTCAGGGAGTGATGTTGTCGAACATTATTCCGGAGATACACCCGGTCGAGGGACTCAATCGCTTACACCGTACGGTGAACGACGGCCGACAATCGCATGAAAATATGATGGAGATCGTCCGGATGCCGTACAGCGCCAGCGTGCCGCCGCAGCGCCCCCGGGCCCGGCCCCGCTGGTGGACCGAGCTGACGCTGCTCGTTCTGGTCTACACGGCGTACTCCCTGGGCCGGCTGCTCGCGCGGGGCGACGAGTCGACCGCCGTCGACCACGGACTCGCCATCCTCCGAGTGGAGAAAGCGCTCCTCCTCAACGCCGAGCACCCGCTCAACCGGCTCTTCACCAGCACCCCGGCCCTCGGCATACCCGCCGACTTCGTCTATGCCTCGCTGCACTACCTCGTCACCCCGGCCGTCCTCGTCTGGCTCTTCCGCCGTCGCCCCGCCCGCTACCGGGCCGCCCGTACCTGGCTGATGCTCTCCACCGTCCTCGGCCTGGTCGGCTTCACCCTGCTGCCCACCTGCCCGCCCCGGCTGCTGGAGGCCGGGTACGGCTTCGTCGACACCATGGCGCGGTACAGCTCGTACGGCTGGTGGGGCGACGAGGCGAGCGCGCCACGCGGCCTCGGCGGGATGACCAACCAGTACGCGGCGATGCCCAGCCTCCATGTCGGCTGGGCCCTGTGGTGCGGGGTGCTGCTGTGGCGGCACAGCCGTAACCCGCTGGTGAGGTGGGTGGGCGTCGGCTATCCGCTGCTCATCACCGTGGTGGTGATGGGGACCGCGAACCACTACTTCCTGGACGCCCTCGCGGGCGCGGCGGTGATGGGCGCCGGGGCGCTGCTGACCCGGCCTGCGCTGCGTGCGGCCGAGCGCGTACGGGGCGCGGCGAGGGCACGCCTCGGGCGATCGCCGCAGGCGGCGGCCCTGTCACCCGCCTGCTCCTCCTCAGTCTCCCCGACCCCCTCAGTCCCTCCAGCCCAGGCGCCGTCGCGTACTCCACCCCGTAAAGGCACGATTGTCAGCGGCGGATGCGAGACTTCCGCGGGTGAGCGATTCCCTGGGCAGCGGACCCGCACCAGCACCTCCGGCACCACCCCCGGCACCACCTCCGCGGACGACACTCCGGCGACGGCTCGCTGAGCTGCGCGGCCCCGCCGTCGCGCCGCATCCGCTCGACGCCCGCGCGCTGGCCGCCCTCGCCGCCAACCCCGGCTGTCGACGGCGTGCCCTGCTGGACGGCGCCGGGGTCGACAAGGCGGCGCTCGCGACGGCGCTCGGCTCGCCCGCCCCGTTCGGCCAGTCGCAGTTCGCGTTCATGCGCGGCAACGCCTTCGAGGCCAAGGTCAAGGCCGACGGCGGTACGGAGCTGATGCGGCTGCTGTCCGAACGGCTCGGCGGACAGTCTCCCCCGCCCTCCCCGGATGACGTCCTCGTCCCCGATCTGTCCGCGGCCGGGCCCGAAGGCCGTACGGCCCGTACGGCGCTGGCCCTGCGTGAGGCCACGGAGGCGCGGGCATGGGCACTGCTCGACCATCCGCTGCTGGCCCTTGAGGTGGCGGGCTCCCCCGCGTATCTGGAGCCGGACGCGGTGGTGGTGCGTCCGGACGGCCGGTGGACGGTCGTGGAGATCAAGTCCTTCCCGATGATCGACGGTTCGGCGGACGCGGCGAAGGTGGGCGCGGCGGCGCGGCAGGCCGCGGTGTACGTGCTCGCGCTGGAGCGGGTCGCCCTCCATACGGCGGGCGCGGAGGTGGCGGACCGCGTGCTGCTGGTCTGTCCCAAGGACTTCTCCAACCTGCCGTCCGCGTCGGTCGTGGACGTACGCAAGCAGCTGTCGGTGACGCGCCGTCAACTGGCCAGGCTGACCCGGATCGAGGACATCGCGGCCGGGCTGCCCGAGGGCACCACCTTCGATCCGGACCACTGCTCGGGCGAGGAGCTGACGGCCGCGGTCGAATCGGTCTCGGCGGCCTACGCGCCCGAGTGCCTGTCCGCGTGCGAACTGGCCTTCCACTGCCGCCACCGGGCCCGCGCGCAGGACGCGGTGGAGGCGCTGGGCCGTGGCGTACGGGGCGAGCTGGGCGGTCTGACCACGGTCGGCGCGGTGCTGGCGGCGGCGCACGGCGGGGCGGGCGACCCGGCGGACCCGGCGGTCATCGCGCTGCGCAGAGCGGCGGCGCTGCGGACGGAGGCGCTGGCGGCGGCATCCGGTGCCTCCCATGAGGACGCCGAGGGCGCGGCCGAGGGAGCCGGGTCGGTCATGGTGGCCCCGAGCGAGGCGGTCTCATGTCGCTGATCAGTACGCTCGCGCGGCTGGAGGCCGTGGAGAGCGGACGGGCCCGGCCGCTGGCCACCGTCCGGCACCGCAGGATCTCGGACGAGCCGCTGGTGCTCGTACCGCTCACCACGGCGGGCGAGGCCGGTGCGCCGCTCGGCGCGCTGGTCGGGACGGACCGGGACGCGCCCCGGCTGCTGACCGTCGCGCAGCCACGCGACCGCGATCTCCGGTTCGCGTTCCTCGGCGAGCTGGCCGAGGCCGTGCTGCCGTATCTGGACGCGTACGCCGAGGTGATCGAGCCCGCCGAGCGCAATGAGACGGACCCGGAGACCGGGAAGCGGGTCAAGGTCGAGGCCGAGCTGTGCGTGGACGCGCCGCAGTTGATCGTGCCGAGCCGGCCCGGCATCGATTTCGTACGGCTGCTGGGGCGGTCGATGCGGTTCCGGCGTACGGCCGAGGACGATCCGGACACGCCGTATCCCGCGCCGCCGCGCGTGCCGTTGCTCGGTCGCTGGCTGACGCACTACGGCGAGCGCGCCCGGGTGCCGGGGTCCTCGCTGCTGCTCGCGGCGACCGATCTGCTGAACCGTCACTGGGCGACCGGGCAGTCCAGCCTGGAGGACCAGCATCTCGGCGCGCTGCTCTCCTGGATCGATCCGCCCGAGGGCCTCTCGGGCGCCGAGGCGGCGCTCCGGGCCGAGCTCGACCGGGACCGCGGCGGGCAGCTGCGCTGTCCCCCGGCGGGGCCCGCCACCGACCCGGCGTTCGACAACAGACTGCTGGCGCCCGCGATCGAGGGGTACGACCGGGCACGCCAGGCGCTCGCCGCGGCGGAGGACGGGCCGGGCGCGGAGGAGCAGTTGGCCCGGCTGACCGCGGCGGAGCGGGAGATCCGCGAGCTGCTCGCGGGTGTCATGCGGCCGACCTGGGACGCGGTGTGGCGCGGTCTCGATCTGCTGCGCGCGCTGCCGGAGGGGGAGCGTGTCACCGATCGCTGGACTCGCGACCGCTGGTCGTTCACCGGCCATCGCGACCGGGTGCGCGCCGGGGAGCCGCCGCAGCCCCGGCGGGACGACGCGGTGACGGCGGCGCAGAAGCTGGCCTCGCACGAGACGGCGCAGACGCGGCTGGAGGCCCAGGAGGCGCTGGACGATCCGCTGGTGCTCGCGGGGCGCAGGCTGTCGGGCGAGGCGTTCCTGAGCGAGGTGACGGAGGTGGTGATGGCGTACAGCGAGAGCAAGCGGCCGAGCCCGCGCCCGCTGGTCACCGTCCGCACCGACGACCGGCCGCAGCTGGAGGCGGGTACGAAGGTGTTCCGCTCGCTGGACGGCAGACCGCAGTCGGCGGAGTTCGTACGGTCGTCCACCGACGACGCCGACGACGCCGACGGCGCGGCCGGGACCGACAGCGGCGGCGGTGTGCTGGTGCTGCGGCTGACCGACCGGATGGGCCGCGGCAAGGAGCCCGTTCCCGGTTCCGTGCCGGAGAAGGGCGACCGGATCGCCTGGACGCTCTTCGAGCACGACCCGCGCGGTGGCCCGAAACTGCCGGACCCGGAGGAGACCCCGTGGACCCACGGCGGGCCCCCGGGAGCGGAGGACGCGACCCCGGCCCGGACCCTGCCCGAGGCTCCGGACCCGATCACCGAGGAGGACTTCCTGTGACGGACACCGCGGCGTCGGGTCCCGCCACTTCCGATCCCTGTCGTCCCGACGGTCGCCACCGTCCCGAGCATGTGGCCTTCGACCCGGGCGCCGCCGCCACGCGTGCCACGGACGCGATCCTGCGGGACACGCTGCACGGCAGCCACCGCGGTGTGGTGGTCGACTCGCCGCCCGGCGCGGGCAAGTCGACGCTCGTGGTCAGGGCGGCTCGGGAACTAGCCGCCGCCGGGCGGCCGTTGATGGTGGTCGCGCAGACCAACGCGCAGGTGGACGACCTGGTCGCACGGCTCGCCGAGAAGGATCCCGAGCTGCCGGTCGGCCGGCTGCACAGCAATGACCCCGACCCGTACGACAAGGCCCTGGACGCGTTGCCGAATGTCCGCAAGTCCGCGAAGGCCGCGGAGCTGGCGGGGCTCGATGTCGTGATCTCGACGGCGGCGAAGTGGGCGCATGTGCAGGGCGTCGAGCCCTGGCGGCACGCCATCGTGGACGAGGCGTACCAGATGCGTTCGGACGCGCTCCTCGCCGTCGCCGGGCTCTTCGAACGCGCCCTGTTCGTCGGCGACCCCGGCCAGCTGGATCCGTTCAGCGTGGTGGGCGCCGACCAGTGGGCGGGGCTGTCGTACGACCCGTCCGCGAGCGCGGTCTCCACGCTCCTCGCGCACAACCCCGAGCTGCCCCAGCACCGGCTGCCCGTGTCATGGCGGCTCCCCGCGTCCGCGGCGCCGCTCGTGTCGGACGCGTTCTATCCGTACACCCCGTTCCGCAGCGGTACGGGCCACGGCGACCGGGGGCTCGCGTTCGGGGTGCCGTCCGACGGCTCGGGCCCCGACCGGGTGCTCGACGAGGCGGCCGAGTCCGGCTGGGGCCTGCTGGAGCTGCCCGCCCGGCGTACGCCCCGTACGGACCCGGAGGCCGTACGGGCCGTGGCGCTGGTCGTGCGCAGGGTGCTGGACCGCGGCGGCGCGGCCACCAGCGAGCGCTCCCCCGAGCCGGTGCCGGTCACGGCTGACCGGATCGCGGTCGGCACCGCCCACCGCGACCAGGCGGCGGCGGTCCGCGCGGCCCTCGCGGAGCTGGGGGTGAGCGGCGTGGCCGTGGACACCGCGAACCGGCTCCAGGGCCGTGAGTTCGATGTCACGGTGGTGCTCCACCCGCTCTCCGGCCGACCGGACGCCACCGCGTTCCACCTGGAGACGGGCCGCCTGTGCGTCCTGGCCTCCCGGCACCGGCACGCGTGTGTCGTGGTGTGCCGCGCGGGCGTGGCGGACCTGCTGGACGAACATCCGTCGACGGAACCGGTCCAGCTGGGAGTGACGGTGAAGTTCCCGGACGGCTGGGAGGCGAACCACTCGGTCCTGGCCCGGCTCTCGGAGCACCGGGTGAGCTGGCGTCCTTGAACCGACTCCACCCACCAGGTGGAGCGGTACGGGCCCCACATGCTGTGGGACGACGTACGCAAGGAGTTCCTCGGCCGGCATGACCTTGGGAAGCCGAACGGTCCCGGTTCGGAGCAGCGCCCGGAAGGGGCATGGGCGGGCGCTGCCCGGGCACGGCACGTTGGCCGTGGCACCCGGTCGCGGCCGGCCACGGCCCTGAAACCGGGCACCATACGAGGCCCCCTTGCGCCGGGCGGGACAATGGACGGTGGCCGAGAGGCCGGACAACGCACGAGCAGGAGGAGAACCGATGCCGGATCCCGAGCGGAGCGAGCGGCGGCTGCGGCCGGCACCGCTGCTCTTCGAGCCCTCGGAGGCGGTCGCCGACCCCGAGCACTTCTTCGATCTCGAATCCATCGACGACCCCGCCGATCTGCTGGCCAGAGCCACGGAGCTGACTCTCGCGTTCCGGGCGGCGACCGACCGGGCCGTCGAGTTCCAGGCGATCGCCGCCGCGCAGCTCGCGGATCCCCGCCGGTTCGACCGGCTGACGACGGCGGACATCGCGCTGCGCGGGCAGTGGACCGAGGACTACGCGAAGAAGATGGTCGAGTTCGGCCGGGACCTGCTGAGCGGCGAGGGCATAGCGAGCCAGTGAGCACCGCGCGGGGCGGGCGGCGCCGGCGGATCGGCAGCTCGCGGGGCGGCAGCTCGCGGGGCGGCAGCTCGCGGGGCGGGTGGCGTCGACGGGAGGGGTGGCGTCCGCGAGCCGGATGGGGCAGGTGAGTAACCCGTTTGGCATATGCGGAGCGCAGGTTACGCCTCCCCCCGCCACCCTGTCCCGTCTTTCGCGAACTCTCGGGAACGGGTTCATTACTCCCGGTAGATCTGACTGCCATGAGCGTATGGCTACGAGATGAATCCCCGCTGAGCCCCGGCATGAGCGACGACGAACGCCGCACCGACATCTTCGGCCTTCTCCATGACGAGGGCCGCCATCACACCGCGCGGGTCACCCCCGCCGGCGCGGAGTGGCTCGCCTCCGCCGGACCGTACTCCCGCTCGACGCTCTCCCACTGGACTGCCCGTCCGACCGCTCCCGCGGTGCTGCCCTGCGGCTCCGCCTTCGATGTGGTGAACGCCCCCGCGATCTTCGGCCGGCGCATGCTGGACCGGCTCTGGTCGGACGGTCCCGGCTCGGGGCCGGTCGCCGCGTATCGCGGCCGTACGCTCCTGTTCGCCGCGCCGGGCACCGCCCAGCGGCTGCCGTCCCTGCTCTCCTGGGAGGAGTGGGGCGGCTCGGGGCCCGACGGGCGGGAGGCGGCGCCGCCTCCCCTGCTCTGCCACGGCACCGGTGACGCGGTGACCGTACCGCCGCTGACGCCGGGATCCGCGTCGGGGCCGCGCTGGCTGGTCGCGCCCGACACCCGCCACCCCTGGCTGCCGGGGCCCGATGTGCTGCTCTGGGCCTGCGTACGGGCGGCCCGCGACCAGGCGGCGTCCGGGGCCGGTTCCGTACCGCGCCCCAGGACGGCGCCGGAACCATCGGCCGAAGCGGTCGCCCGGCTGCCACGGACGCGCTCCTGACCACAGGAAACGCCTCCTGGACGGGTCCGGGTATATCGATTTTTCTTCGCGTCGATCCGGGTGCTAAGGTCTACGACGTCAGCAGGCGCCGCTAGCTCAGTTGGTTAGAGCAGCTGACTCTTAATCAGCGGGTCCGGGGTTCGAGTCCCTGGCGGCGCACAGACATGAAGGAGCCCCTCGCGCGAGCGAGGGGCTCCTTCGTTTTCCTCAGCTCTAGGACTTGACCTCCGGGGTGATCTTGACGGTCCAGGCCCCCGTGGGCGTACGGTCCGCCACCTGTACCCGCGTGCGCTCCCCCTCCACCGTGAAGGTCTCGCCGACCCCCAGCGGCGCGTCGGCCAGCGGCGGATACACCGACCGGTCCCAGCAGGCCTCGCCGTCCGGATGGGTGTCCACCACCTCGACCGGGCCGCCGCCCGACGCCGTCTCGCCGCGTACCCGGTAGATCAGCACCCCCTCGGTGCAGGTGTGCAGATCATTGCCGGTCGCGGCGCGCGCCTCGATGGCCAGCGCGGTGTTCCGGCCGGTCCTGACGACCGCGAGCCGGGTCCCGACGCTCCCGCCGGGGGTGGGCGCCGCGGCGATCGGCTCCAGGGTGAGCAGGCTCGTGCCCGTCGGCGGCACGCACCGCACCTGCCGCTGGTCGAGCCAGCCGAGCTTCCACTTGTGCCAGCCGAAGAGATCGGGCGCCATCCCGAACTGGCTCCCCATCACATCCCAGTCGCCGACATAGGTGTCCCAGTCGCCCTTGCCGTCCGTGGGCCGGTGGTACAGGTCCGCCAGATCGAAGACATGTCCGGTCTCGTGGGCCAGCACATTGCGGTCCGGCGGGTGCCGCTCGAAGACGGTGACGATACGCCGGATGTCCGTGCCGTCCGCCCGCATCGGCCGGTCGAAGTTGACCACTTTCGTGGCATCGGAGTCGACACCGGGCGCGTCCGGATCGGCGACCAGATACACGACGTCGTAGCGCGAGAAGTCGACCGCCGGATCGGCCGTGGCCAGCGCGTCCCGCAGATAGGCCGTGCGCCGGGCGGGCTCCCAGTCACGCCGTATCCCGTAGTCGGTCGAGGCGTGCGGCATCCGGAACCACTGGAGCTGGGGGTGGGCGCGCAGCGCGAACTTCCCGTACGAGGCCTGCTCGTAGAAGCGGCTGGTGGCCGGGAAGTGATCGGCCGCCAGGTCGGCGGGGTCGGCCAGCGGCGCCGAGTCGGGAAAGGAGAGAAAGATCATGACCGCGTCGAGGACGCGGTCAGGGCGCGGATAGGCGGCGTTCCAGGTGTCGAGGCCGAGCGAGTGGTGAGCGCCGGTACGCGGCAGAGCGCAGGGCCCTTCGGGGGCCGAGGCCCCCGCGGGCCCCGCGATCAGCGATGTGGCGGCGAGCGCCACGAGGGAGGTTACGGCGGCCGCGGTCCTGCGCAGGCGGGGCCGTTCCACTCCCCCGGGTGGCTGCGGACGCTCCACATCGACCTCCGTTTCCGGATTGGGGGACACCACTCCCACCTTGGGCCGTTTTGTACGACTCCGCCCTGTTCCGCTGCACCAGATGGGTGAGGAGACCTGTGATCAGGGCGTCGACGACCCGACACCCCGACGCGTCACGGAAAGTCACAAGCGATCACGGCGGGCTCTTCCGGTGCCACAGACGTGCAGAAACGATCGCGCGTCGGCAAGCCGGCGGGATTACGCCGCCTCTTCGCCGTCCCGGAGCTGGAATGGCCGCCCGGCCTGCCTCTATGATCGGCACACTTTCCCTGGCAGACCCGTCCCGACCACTCTGTACGACACGACTGCACCGCGGGAGCGAGCCGTGAGCGGAACCTCCGAAGGGCCGCGTCCAGCGGCGGTCGCGGCGGCCGGCATCGTACGGCCACCCGTCACGGAGCGTCATACCTTCGGCAGAACAGCCGCCGAGCCGTCGGACGGACGTGACGCACACACACGGGGCGGCGCGTACAGACCGGGCGGCGCGCACGCCGCGGGCGATACACACGCCGCGGGCGATACACACACGACAGGCGATACACACGCGGCGGGCGACACCCACGCGGCAGGCGACGCGCCGGATTTCCGCGGCGCCTTCCGGGCCGCCGAACTCGCCATGGCCGTGATCGACCACGAGGGCACGGTCATCAGCGCCAACGACGCGCTCGCCGTACTCCTCGACACCGAGCCCGCCGCGCTCACCGGCCGGTCCGCGGCCGATCTCGTCGACCTCGCCTCCGACAGCCGCACCTGGGACGCCTACAGCGCGGTGCTCGAACGCCGGCGCGCCCGCTTCCGCTGCACCCGCCGGCTCAAGCACCCCGACGGGCGGACCCTCTGGGCGGAGGTCACCGTCGTCCCCGTACCGGAGAGCCGCGGTGCGCTGCTGTCGATCGCGGACATCAGCGACCGGCGCGAGCTCCAGGCGCGTCTGCGCCATCTCCAGATGCACGATCCGGTGACCCGGCTGCCCAACCGCACCCTGTTCTTCGAACGGCTCTCCTCCGCGCTGGAGGCCTCGACGTACGACGGCGTGGCGTACGGCGTGTCCCCGGTCCATCCGGACCGCCGGCCGTACGGCGATGGCAGAACAGGGCGGATCGGGCTGTGCTACCTCGACCTCGACGGCTTCAAGGCCGTCAACGACACGCTCGGCCACCGCACCGGCGACCGGCTGCTCGCCGCCGTCGCGACCCGGCTCACCGAGTGCGCCGACCAGGACGGCTACACCCGCAGCGGCGGCCATCTGGTCGCCAGGCTCGGCGGGGACGAGTTCGCGATCCTCGTCGAGGACTCCACCGGTACGGAACAACTCGCCGATCTGGCCCGCTCCGTGCTCACCGCGCTCCAGCGCCCCTTCGATCTGGCCGGGCAGCGGCTCTCGGTCTCGGCGTCGATCGGGGTCGTGGAGCGGGCCGCGGACGGCACCACCCCGACCGGTCTGATGCAGGCCGCCGACACCACGCTGTACTGGGCGAAGGCCGACGGCAAGGCTCGCTGGACCCTCTTCGACCCGGAGCGCAACGCCCACCGGATGACGCGACAGGCGCTGACCTCGACGCTGCGGCCGGCCGTGGAGCGCGAGGAGTTCGTGCTCCAGTACCAGCCGCTGGTGGGGATGGCCGACGGGGTCGTACGCGGGGTGGAGGCGCTGGTGCGCTGGAACCACCCGCAGTTCGGGACTCTGGCGCCGAATCGGTTCATCGGGATCGCCGAGGAGGACGGCTCGATCGTGCAGCTCGGTCGCTGGGTGCTGCGTACGGCGTGCCGGCAGGCGAGACGGTGGCAGCTGGACCACCCGCACACCCGGCCGCTCTTCGTCAGCGTCAATGTCGCCGTACGCCAGGTCTGGGACTCCGACCTGGTCGCGGACGTGGCGGAGATCCTCGCGGAGACCGGTCTCGCGCCGCAACTGCTGCAACTGGAGCTGACGGAGTCCGCCGTGATGGGCTCGGCGGGCCGACCCCTCCAGGCGCTCCAGGCGCTGAGCGACATGGGCGTACGGATCGCCATCGACGACTTCGGCACCGGCTACTCGAACCTCGCGTATCTCAGCCGGCTGCCCGTGTCGGTCCTCAAGCTGGACGGCTCGTTCGTCCGCGGTTTCCGCTACGACGAGGGCGTCCATCCGAGCCCGGCCGACGAGACGATCGTGGAGGCCCTGATCCAGCTCGCGCACCGGCTGGGGCTGACGGTCACCGCGGAGTGCGTGGAGACCTCGGGCCAGGCGGCCCGGCTCCAGCGGATCGGCTGTGACACGGGGCAGGGCTGGCTCTTCTCCCGTCCGGTGGCGCCGGAACGGATCGCGGAGATGGTCGCGGTCAGCCCGCGCGGCAGGTGACGGCCGCTCACGCCCCCTGTGTGACTCCCGTACGTGATCCCGTACGGGAGGTATGCGACTCCCGTACGTGAGGGCCATATCCGAACGGATGGGCCCTTGGCTGGCGGGGACTCGCCATTCGTTCGGGCGGCCTTGCCGGTGATCCGGGCGCTGGGTGATCGTGGAAGGGCGTCCCGGTGTCTTTCCCGCCGGTGTCCCGCCGGGGCGTGAGACCACGACAGCGGCGGAGACCACGGGGGCGCGAGACATGGGCTGGGTAACGGGCAGGACCGGCGGCGGGGGCGAGGGCAAGCACGCGGGCGGCAAGGATCCCGGTACGGCGAAGCCGTCGCCGGACACGGCTCAGCCCAGGCCCGGACCGAAGCACGGCAAGTAGCGCGGTGACGGCTGCCGGGCCGGACGTGCCCCGTACAGGCGCCGCCGAGCGGGCCGCGATGCGGGGGCTGCTCGACGGGTTGCGCGGTGCCCTGGCCGGGCCGCTCGCGCCGGAGTGGGAGCGTGCCTTCTGGGCGGTTCCGCGCCACCGGTTCCTGCCGGAGAGGGTCTGGGTCGACGACGATCTGACGGCCTGCAGCCGAGGCGCGGCGCCGGACCACTGGCTCCGCGCCGCGTACGCGAACGGGCCGGTGGTGACGCAGATCAATGACGGCCGGGATCCGGGCGACGGCGAGCGCCGGGCCTCGTCCTCGGCGTCGGCGCCGTCGATCGTCTTCCGTATGCTGCGCCTGCTGGCGGTGGAGGACGGGCATCGCGTGCTGGAGATCGGCACCGGGACCGGCTGGAACGCCGGGCTGCTGGCGCACCGGCTGGGCGGCGAGCGCGTGACCACCGTCGAGCTGGATCCCCTGCTCAGCGCGCGGGCCGCACATCACCTTCGCAAGGCCGGCCTGGAGCCCAGGCTCGTCACCGGTGACGGCTCGGCGGGGTACGCGCCCGGCGCCCCGTACGACCGGGTCGTCGCCACCTGCTCCGTACGGCGGGTACCGCGCGCCTGGCTGGCGCAGACCCGGCCGGGCGGGGTGATCCTGACGCCCTGGGAATCGCCCTGGTTCTGCTTCGGGTTGCTGCGGCTCACCGTCGGGGACGACGGCAGCGCGTCCGGCCGGTTCTCCCCGCACTCCGCGTTCATGCTCATCCGCAACCAGCGCACGGACCTGCGGATCTACCGCGATGTCGTGGAGGACGACCAGATACCCGAGCGGTCCGCCACGGAGCTGTGCCCCTGGGCCGTGGCGGGCGACGACCCGGCCGCGCGCTTCGCCATCGGCCTGCGGCTCCCGGACATCTGGCGCGCCTGGCACGACAACCCGGATGTGCATGGCGTGGCGTCCCGGCTCTGGCTCGCCACCACCGACACCACGTCCTGGGCGGCCGTCGACTGGGACGGCCGGACGGACAAGCGGCTCACGGTCTGGCAGTACGGCCCGCGTCGGCTGTGGGACGAGGTCGAGGCCACATACCGATGGTGGCTCCGGGCCGGCAGTCCGGGCCCGGAGCGCTTCGGTCTGACCGTCACGCCCGACGGCCGTCAGACAGCGTGGCTCCATACCCCGGCCGGGGTGCTGACGCCGAGGGCGGACGAGTCGTAGGGGTGGCTCCGGGACCGTCCTCATGACTCCGGGACAGTCCCCGGTGCCCCGGTGACCGTCCCCGTGACTCCGGGGCCATTCCGCGGAGGGAGTCCGGTCCCGGCCGTCAGGCGGGCAGGCCGTAGGCGTCCGCGATCAGCTCATAGCTGCGCAGCCGCTCCTCGCCGCTGTGCGCGTGGGTGGTGAGCATCAACTCATCGGCGCCCGTGCGCTTCTGAAGGTCGTTGAGGCCGTCGCGGACCGCGTCCGAGGTGCCGTGCACGATATTGACCAGCCAGTTGTCCACGAACTCCTGCTCCATCGCGCTGAACCGGTACGCCTCGGCCTCTTCCGGTGTCGGCACGAGCCCCGGTCGGCCGGTGCGCAGCTGGACCATGGAGAGGGCGCCGGTCATGACCTGGCGGCGGGCCTCGCGCTCGTCGTCCGCGGCCAGGGCCGAGACGCCGATCAGCGCGTAGGGGGCGTCGAGGACGGCGGAGGGGCGGAACGACTCCCGGTACAGATCGAGCGCCGGGACGGTGTTCTGCGCCGAGAAGTGGTGGGCGAAGGCGAAGGGCAGCCCCAGCACCCCGGCCAGCCTGGCGCTGAAGCCGGAGGAGCCGAGCAGCCAGATCGGCGGCCGGCCCACGGGGCCCTGGACCCGGCCCGGCACCGCGTGGATACGGGAGTACGGGTGGCCGTCCGGGAAGTCGTCGTCCAGGAACCGGGTCAGCTCGGCGAGCTGCTGCGGGAAGTCGTCGGCGCCTTCGTTCAGCCGCTCGGAGCGGCGCAGCGCGGCGGCCGTCGCCCCATCGGTGCCGGGCGCGCGGCCGAGGCCCAGATCGACCCGGCCAGGGGCGAGCGCCTCCACCGTGCCGAACTGCTCGGCAATCACCAGCGGAGCGTGGTTGGGCAGCATCACGCCGCCGGAGCCGAGCCGGATGCGCTCGGTGTGGGCGGCGAGATGCGCGAGGATCACGGCCGGGGAGGACGAGGCGACGCCCGGCATGGAGTGGTGCTCGGCGACCCAGTGCCGGTGGTATCCCCTGCGCTCGGCGAGCTTCGCGAGCGCGACGCTCGTCCGGAGCGACCGGGTGGCCGTGGAGCCTCTGCCCACGGTGACCAGATCCAGTACCGAGAGGGGTACGGGTGCGGTGCCGTGTGCCGTGCCCCTGATGCCGTCCGTCGTGCCTCGGCTCGCGTCGTCCACCGGTCAGACCCTCCTGCGTAGCGAATACGTACAGAGGTACGACAACAGGAGGGTCTCTCCGTTTATTCCCGGGCCGGGTTTCTCATTTGTGCGGGGCCTCGTACTCCCGGCCTTCGAACAGCTTCCCCAGCCGGGGCCCCCACGCCCTGCGCCGCGCGAGCCGCAGTCCCTCCCAGACCGTCACCTGGTTCGCGGTGAGGACCGGCTTGCCGAGGATCTCCTCCAACTCGGGCAGATACGCGATCGTGTGCAGGGCCGTGTCCGGGAGCAGGACGACCTCCGCGTCCGGGTGATCGCCCGCGCGGGCCAGTTCGAGGACCTGCTCCCGCTCCCAGGTGCCGACCTCGGCCGCGGTGATGATGCCGCTCGCCCGGTCCGAGACGACCTCGATCGCGGCGGCCTTGAGGAAGGCGGCGAAATACGCGGTGACATCCGCCGGATAGGTGGCGGCGATGGCGACCCGGGAGGCGCCCAGCGCGCGTACGGCGTGGGCGAAGGCGAACGACGTGCTCGACGCCGGCAGTCCGGCGGCGGTGGCCAGGGCTCGGGTCTGCTTATGGGCGCCCTCCCACCCGTAGATGAAGCTTCCGCTGGTACAGGCCCAGACCACGGACTCGGCACCGGCGAGGCGCAGCTCTTCCACCCCCTCGGCGAGCCGTGCGTCCGCACCCATCCGGAGCAGCGCGTCGACGCGGTGGGCATCCTCGCCGATATCGGTGTGAACGACCGGCAGTCTGATGTCGCTGCCGAACATCATCTCGATGCGGGGGTAGTCGTCCTCGGCCGAATGCCCGGGGTAGAGGAGTCCGACGGTGGTCATGTCCATCCTTCCGTATCTTCCGGCAGCGGCTCCGCCGACGGGGCGGTCTGCCCCTGCGGGGCGACCCCGACCGGGCCGACCGGCCCGATCGGCGCTGCCGGTGACACGGGCGCGACCGGTGGCAAGGGCTCCACCGGCGGCAGCGTCGGGACCTCGTGCGTCGAGGGCCGATCGAGCAGCAGCGCCTGGTACGGACCGACGGCGTGTGCTCCGAGCCTGCGCAGTGCCGCCCACATCGTCACCTGGTTGGCGGACAGGACGGGCATCCTCAGCTCGGCCTCCAGCTGCGGAATCGCGTCGTAGGTCGGCAGATTCGTACAGCTGATGAAGAGCGCGTCGGCCGCCCCGACAACGGCCTGTCGCGCCATGTCCACGACCGAGCGGTACGGCACCTTCCAGATGTGCCGGGTCAGCCCCAGAAAAGCGCGACCCGTCACAGTTACCCCGACCTCACCCAGATACTCCTCCAGCGACTGGGTGACCGACTCCGTATAGGGCGTGACCAGCGCGATACGGCCGACGCCCAGCTCCGTCAGCGCCTCGACCAGGGCGCCCGAGGTGGTGAGCGAGGGCACCTCACCGGCGCGGGTCATCGCCTCGCACATGGCGCGCTCGCCCGCCGCTCCGCCGACAAAACTGCCGGAGGTGCAGGCGTAGGCGATGACCTCGGGCTCCGAGGCGCCGAGCGCCCTGACCGCCTCGCCCAGGGTCTCGTGCTCGCTGACCAGCCGGGCGAGGTCGAGGGAGACCTCGACCGGCACGTAGGGCGTGCGGGTGACCCGCAGCGAGATGTCGTCCGGCACCCACCGCCACAGTTCACGGTCGAGTGCGAAATCGAAGGGAGCCACGACTCCAACACCACGCTGCGGCTCCGGACCACCCAGAAAGGAGACTTCCATGGCATGCCCCCTTGTCGGGTATCAGGCTCTTGTTGACGACGGTAGGAGCAAGGTGCGAGCGTGGTCAATCAGCCCATCTCAGACGTTGCACGGAATTTTCCCGAGGGAAATCCCGAGGGAACCCCGCCCGGCCCGATCCTCGGCGGATTCCCGCCGTTCTCGGCGGCTCCCCTCCAGCCGCTCGGCGAACCCGCCGACGGTCCGGCCCCGGCAGAAGGGCTCCTCCTCATGCCAGCACCCACCCTCCTCGTCCTGGAGGCGGACCCTCCGCCACGGTTGGGCCGGCTCACCGGAAAGGCACGGATCCGCTCCGTCGACGAGACCGCTCTCGCGGCCGAACTCCCGCACGCGGACGCCCTGCTGGTCTGGGACTTCACCTCCGACGCGGTACGGAACGCCTGGCCGGGTGAGGGGCCGCGGCCCGGCTGGGTACACACCGCGAGCGCCGGGGTGGACCGGCTGCTCTGCCCCGAGCTGGTCGCCTCCGACACGGTCGTGACCAATGCCCGGGGCATCTTCGAGGCGCCGATCGCGGAGTATGTGGCAGGTCTGGTGCTCGCCATGGCGAAGGATCTCCCCGGCACGCTGGAGCTCCAGCGCCAGCGCCGCTGGCGCCATCGCGAGGGCCTTCAGGTCGCGGGCAGCCGGGCGGTCGTGATCGGCGCGGGCCCGATCGGCCGGGCCGTGGCCGACACACTGCGGGCGCTGGGCGTGACGGTGGCCGTCACCGGCCGTACGGCGCGCCCCGGCGTGCACGCCGCCGACCAGTTGGACCGGCTGGTGATCCGGGCCGACTGGGTGATCTCCGCGGCGCCGCTCACGGACGCCACTCGGGGCATGTTCGACGCGCGGCTCTTCGGCCTGATGCAGCCTTCCGCCCGCTTCATCAATGTGGGCCGAGGTCAGCTCGTGGTGGAGGACGATCTCGTCGCGGCGGTGTCGAAGCGGTGGATCGCGGGCGCGGCGCTCGATGTCTTCGCGCGGGAGCCGCTGGACGCGGACGACAGGCTCTGGGACGTACCCGGTCTGATCATCTCCCCGCATATGAGCGGGGACACCGTCGGCTGGCGCGACCGGCTGGGTGAGCAGTTCGTGGAACTTTATGAACTTTGGGCGGCCGGAAAGCCCCTGCCGAACGTGGTGGACAAGAAACGTGGGTACGTCCCCATGCATGACTGATCTCACGACCGACCCCACGCGCCTCACCGACCTCACCGCGCGTCAGCTGCTGGCCGGCTACGAGAGGGGCGACTTCTCGCCACTCGACGCGACCCGTGCCGTACTGGACCGGATCGAGGTGGTGCAGCCGCTGGTCAACGCCTTCGTACGGGTGGACGCCGAGGCGGCGCTCGCCCAGGCGGAGGCGTCCACCGCCCGCTGGCGCGGCAGGGAACCGCGGGGGCTGCTCGACGGGGTCCCGGTCTCGGTGAAGGACCTCTTCCTCCAGCGCGGGAGCCCCACCCTGCGCGGCTCCCGGACCGTACGGGCCGAGGGCGCCTGGGACGAGGACGCGCCGGCGGTGGCGCGGCTGCGGGAACACGGCGCGGTCCTCGTCGGCAAGACCACCACGCCGGAGTTCGGCTGGAAGGGGGTCACCGACTCACCGCTGAGCGGGGTGACCCGTAATCCGTACGATCCCTCCCGGACGTCGGGCGGGTCCAGCGGCGGCAGCGCGGCGGCCGTGGCGCTGGGCGCGGGCCCGCTCTCCATCGGCACGGACGGCGGCGGCTCGGTCCGTATCCCCGCCTCCTTCTGCGGGATCTTCGGGTTCAAACCGACGTACGGCCGGGTGCCGCTCTATCCGTCCAGCCCGTTCGGCACGCTCGCGCACGCCGGGCCGATGACCCGGGACGCGGCGGATGCCGCGCTGCTGATGGATGTGATCAGCGGCGCCGACTGGCGCGACTGGTCGCAGCTCGCCCCGTCGCCGGGCCTCTCCGCCGCGCTGACGGGGAGTACGGGGGCGGAGGGCGCGGGCGGCGTCAAGGGGCTGCGGATCGCGTACTCCCCGACCTTCGGCAATCAGGTCCCGGTGCGCCCGGCGGTGGCCTCGGCCGTACGGCGCGCGGTGGGCCGGCTCGCCGAGCTGGGAGCGTATATCGAGGAGGCCGATCCGGACGTCACGGATCCGGTGGAAGCCTTCCACACGCTGTGGTTCAGCGGCGCGGCCCGGCTGGTGGAGCCGTTCGGGGCGGAGCAGCGGGAGCTGCTCGATCCGGGGCTGCGGGAGATCGTCGCGGTCGGTGAGCGCTACAGCGCGCTGGACTATCTGGCGGCGGTCGACGCGCGGATGGAGCTGGGCCGGCGGTTCGGCCGGTTCCACGAGTCGTACGACCTGCTCGTCACACCGACGCTGCCGATCACCGCGTTCGAGGCGGGCCGGGAGACACCGCGCGGGTCGGGGCAGCGGCGCTGGACGGGGTGGACGCCGTTCACCTACCCGTTCAATCTGACGCAGCAGCCCGCCGCGAGCGTCCCGTGCGGGGTGGACGAGGACGGGCTGCCGATCGGCGTGCAGCTGGTCGCGGCCCGGCACGCGGACGCGCTGGTGCTGCGCGCCGCGCACGCGCTGTACGCGTCGGGGGCCGCGCCCGGCCTTCCCGGCCCGGGGTCGTCCGGTCTTCCCGGCCCGGGGTCGTCCGGCTCTCCCGGCCCGGGGGCTACTCCCGTCGGAAGCTGAGCGTCTCGCCGATGGCGCCCGCGCGCCACAGGTCCTGGCAGGCCTCGGCCATCCGGTCGAGGCCGTCCACCACCGTCCCCCAGACGATGCCCGGGATCCAGCCCATGTCCCCGTTGATCAGGAGATTGTTGCGCTCGTAGAAGAGCGCCAGGTCCACGACGGTGCGCCGGCCGCGCACCGCCTTCTCGTCGTAGCCGTAGGACGACGTGCCCAGCTCCGTGTCGGAGAAGGTGAAGTAGCAGAGGTCCCCGGGGATCGGGGTCACGGTCGGGTTCTCCAGTGGCGGTTCCTCGGCGGCGAAGGCCGGGAAGAGCGCGTAGATCTCATTGCGGGCGTACTTCGCGTGGTACACGTCCGAGCCCAGCGGCAGCGCCTCCCACACCGCCGCGCAGGTCACCGGGGCCCGGTCATCCAGGAGTTTCGCGGTGCAGCGCACCCCGCGCTTGTCGAGCGACACAGTTACAAATCGGTCGGCCATGTCCTCATGGTCCTCATCTGATCCACTGAGTCAAGGCCACCCGACCGCGCACGGGATGATCTCAGGACCGGCTCGAATCGATGTGCATAACCCGTATGGAGTCGGGTAGCCGCGCGCCCATGGCTTCACCACCAGAACACGACATGGAAAGAACCGCGGAACGCCCCATAGGCCGCCCGTCACCGGGCCGTCGAGCCCTGGGCCGCCGGTCCCTTCTGCTGGGCACGGCGGCGCTGGGTGCCGCGGGGGCGCTCGGCGCCGCCGGCTGCGGCAGGATTCCCTCCGGTGACACGCTCGCCCGGCTGAAATCGCAGCGCACGGTGCGGCTCGGTATCGCGGGCGAGGCACCCTACGGATTCATCAACGAACAGGGCGATTTCACCGGTGAGGCGGTGGAGCTGGCGAAGGTGATCTTCAAGCGGCTCGGGGTCGGCGCCGTACAGCCCGTGGCCACCGATTTCTCGTCGCTGATCCCCGGCCTCAATTCGCAGCAGTTCGATGTCGTCTCGGCCGGGATGTACATCAACAAGGAGCGCTGCGCGCAGGTCATCTTCGCCGATCCCGAATACCAGATGCTCGACTCGTTCATCGTGCGCAAGGGCAACCCCAAAGGGCTGCACTCGTACCAGGACGTGGTGCGGACCAAAGCGAAGATCGCCACCGGCACCGGCTACGCGGAAATCGACTATGCGATATCCGCCGGGGTCCCCGAAAAGGAACTCGTCATCCTCCAGGACCCGGTCGCGGGGCTGAACGCGGTCGAGTCCGGCCGGGTCGACGTATTCGCGGGCACCGCGCTCACCGGGCGCGATGTGGTGAAGAAGAGCGACAAGGCGGAAGCCACCAAGCCGTTCGCGCCGATCGTGGACGGCGAGAAGAAGATCGACGGTGGCGGGTTCGCCTTCCGCCCCACGGATTCCGCTCTCCGGGACGCCTTCAATGTCGAGATCCACAAGATGAAGAAGAGCGGCGAGCTGCTCCGCGTCCTCAAGCCGTTCGGCTTCACGGAGGCGGAGATGACCACCCTGACCGCAGAGGAGCTGTGCGCATGACAGCCGGCCTCTGGACCAACTGGGTGCTGCCCGGTATCTGGATCACGATCCAGCTCACGCTGTACAGCGCCGCGCTCGCCACCGCCGTGGCCTTCACCGTCGGTACGGCGCGTACGCACAGCTCGCGCTTCGTCCGCTTCCTCGCGGGCCTCTACACCGAGATCTTCCGGGGCACCTCGGCGCTGGTGCTGATGTTCTGGCTGTTCTTCGTCATGCCGGGCCTGTTCGGCTGGGCCCTGGTCCCGATGTGGGCCGCCGTGCTGGCGCTGGGCCTGTCGTACGGGGCGTACGGCGCCGAGGTCGTACGCGGCGCCCTGAACTCCGTGGCGCCCGCGCAGCGCGAGGCGGGCATCGCCCTGAACTTCTCGCCCTGGCAGCGCATGCGGCTGATCCTGCTTCCCCAGGCGATCCCGGAGATGATCCCGCCGTTCTGCAATCTCCTCATCGAGTTGCTGAAGGGCACCGCGCTGGTCTCCCTGCTCGGCGTCGCCGATGTGTCGTTCGCCGCCTATCTGGTGCGACTGGCCACCCAGGAGAGCGCGCAGATCTACTCGGTGACGCTGGTGATCTATTTCGTACTCGCGTTTGTCCTGGCCCGTGGAATGAAGGCACTTGAGCGCAGGACCAAGGCCGGGATCGGCATCACGGCGACACCGGGAGGCACCCGATGAACAATTGGGACTGGTCCGCCGTCGCGGACTTCATGCCACGCTTCTGGGACGGTCTGCTCCTCACCCTTCAGGTGCTGGTGCTCGGCTCGCTGCTCTCCTTCACGCTCGGTCTGGTCTGGGCGATCGGTTTCCGAGCGCCGACACGTTTCGTCCGGTGGCCGGTCAATGTCATCACCGAGTTCATCCGGAACACCCCGCTGCTCGTGCAGCTGTTCTTCTTCTTCTTCGTGCTGCCCGAATGGGGTGTGCAGTTCTCCGGGATGACCACCGGCACGATCGCGATCGGTCTGCACTATTCGACGTACACCGCCCAGGTCTACCGCGCCGGAATCGACGCGGTGCCGGTCGGGCAGTGGGAGGCGGCCACCGCGCTCAGCCTGCCGGCCGGCCGTACCTGGATGGCGGTGATCCTGCCGCAGGCGATCCGGCGGATCGTGCCCGCGCTGGGCAATTACGTCATCTCGATGCTGAAGGACACGCCCCTGCTCGCCGGAATCAGTGTGCTGGAAATGCTCCAGCAGTCCCGGCTGGAGAGCGCGACCACCTTCCAGTACACCGAACCGCTGACCGTGGTCGGTGTCGCCTTCATTCTCATCGCCTACCCGGCTTCTCTTCTCATGCGAGCCCTGGAGCGTCGTCTTGTCCGCTGACATATCCACCACCGAAATCACCGATCCGGCGGGTGAGCTGATCCGTTTCGAGAAGGTCACCAAGCGGTTCGGAAAGAACACCGTGCTGGACGATCTCTGTTTCTCCGTGCGGCCCGGGAAACATGTGACCCTGATCGGCCCGTCCGGCTCCGGAAAGACGACGATCCTGCGGCTGCTGATGACTCTCGTCAAACCGGACGAGGGTGTCATCACCATCAATGGCGACAGACTCTTCCCCGCCGACAACAAGCATGTCCGTGAAGTGCGCAAGAGCATCGGCATGGTCTTCCAGCAGTTCAATCTCTTCCCCAACATGAACGTCCTGCGCAATGTCACCGAGGCCCCGGTGAAGGTGCTGGGGCTGAGCAAGGACGAGGCGGAGGAACGCGGCCGTGAGCTGCTCGATCTGGTCGGCCTCGGCGACCGCTGCGGGGCGAAGCCGACCCAGCTCTCGGGCGGCCAGCAGCAGCGGGTGGCGATCGCCCGCGCGCTGGCGATGCGGCCGAAGATCCTGCTGCTCGACGAGGTCACCTCGGCGCTCGACCCCGAACTGGTCGCGGGCGTACTCGACGTGCTCCGGGACATCGCGCGCACCACGGACATCACGATGCTCTGTGTGACCCACGAGATGAACTTCGCCAGGGACATCTCCGACGACGTCCTGATGTTCGACGCGGGCAAGGTCATCGAATCGGGGCCACCGGAGAAGATCTTCTCCGAGCCGGAGCACGAACGTACGCGCGAGTTCCTGGGCGCGGTGCTCTGACCTCGTATCCGCGCTGACAAGTATACCCATGGCATATGCCGGAGCGATACGGCCCAGCCCAGAGCGCCGGTCCGCCCGCCCCTTATGGGCAACCACCGCCCCGGCGAAGGCTCTTGACGGCTATCGTGGTGCGGGAGCTTGCGGTCACAACCTGCTGGGGGGAACCGTGGTGCTGAAGCCGGAGCCGACCGCGCCGTTCCATTCGGTGCGGTATGTGCTGCGCGTGCTGGAGGCCGTGTCCAGGTATGGCGGCGGGGTGACCGAGGCCCGGATAGCCAGGGAGAGCGGGCTGCCGACCGGTCATCTGGCTCCCCTGCTCTCCATGCTGCGGCGCGAGGGATACGTGGAGCAGGTCGCGGACGGCGCGTATGTGATCGGCGACTCGCTGGCGCTGCTCGGCTCCGGCGCGGCCCGGCAGCGGGCCCTGGCGGACAGGCTCCAGAACACGCTGGACGAGCTGCGCGACTCGGTCGGGGCGGCCGTCTACCTCAGCCGCTACATCGACGGTGAGATCAAGGTCACCCAGGTCGCCGACGGCCCGCTGACGCCCGCGGTCAATGAGTATGTGGACTTCCGCGCCACCGCCCACGCCAGCGCGATCGGCAAGTGTCTGCTGACCCAGCTGGACAGGGACGGCCGCCGGGACCATCTGGACCGCCACAAGATCGCCCGGTTCACCTCCCGGACGATCACCAGCGAGCGGCTGCTGTTCTCCCGGCTCGACAGCCAGGCGCCGACGGTGCCGGTGCTCGATCTTCAGGAGTACGCGCTGGGGACGGTCTGCGCCGCGGTCCCGCTGACGGCGGGCTCCACCGTGGGCTGTCTGGCGCTGTCACTGCCGGTCGAGCACGCCCATCGGCTACGGGTGGCGGCGGAGACCCTGAACCGCGGGGCGGCGCCGCTCGCCCTCTCGCTGACGATCTAGGGCCTGCTCCGACTACTCCGGCGCTCCATCGGGTGGTGGTCCTGAGCACCCCGGACCACCGGGTATTATTTTCGAGTCAGCAGGCGCCGCTAGCTCAGTTGGTTAGAGCAGCTGACTCTTAATCAGCGGGTCCGGGGTTCGAGTCCCTGGCGGCGCACAGACAGGGGAAGGCCCCTCGCGAAAGCGGGGGGCCTTCCTTCTTTCAGGATCTTCAGACCACGGACCTCGAACCGTCCACCATCGGGCTCACGCCGAAGATGTCGACCGCGTGGTAGTACGTCCACGCCAGCGCGTCGCAGGACGTCTTCGTCGCGCCCGAGTAGCCCGAGCACACCCGCTTCAGGTCCGCGTAGAACGCGGAGTCGAGGCGCGCCTTGTTCGCCGGGAACTGACCGGCCGCCTTGTAGTTGCGGTAGCCGAAGTCGTGACGGGCACAGGCGGTCTGGAACGGGAAGCCGAAGGGGTTGTCCGGGGAGGACGAGCAGTAGTCCGTGGACCAGTCGAAGCCATAGGCCGACCATGCGCCCTGGTTACCCCGGGCGGCGACCCAGGAGTTGTAGCTGGCGGCGGACTCCTGGGTCCAGCCGCTGAGGACCTGCGGCTTGTCGGCCGGGGCGGCGGCGGCCTGAGAGGCCGTCACCAGGGAGGCGGCGAGGGCGAGTACGGCTGAGGCGAGCGGAAGTGCCAGACGTCGACGCATGACGGTGATCCTCCGGGCGAGGTATGGGGGGACATGGGGGGACAGACGCTCCGCGCCCGGGTGGGCACGGAGCGTCCACAGAGTGAGCGGCGCGGCTGTCGCAGGGATCTACGCGCGATGACCGACGCGGGAATGGTCCCCCAAATCCCGGCGTCGGCAAACCCCTTGGGCGACGAACTCCCGGCTGACGGCGTTCAGTTGACGCATCCGTCCCCCGATGACCGATCTGCGCCCGGCCGCTGGGACGGACGGGACGCCCGACCAGCCGTCTGGACGACTACTCGTCGACTCCCTTGACCGGGCAGGGGATTTCGACCCGCAGGACGGTCGGGCCACCGGCCGGGCTGGACAGCGAGAGCCTGCCGTCCAGTACGGAGACACGGTCGGCCAGTCCGGTCAGTCCGCTTCCCCCGCCCGCGCGGGCGCCGCCGTCGCCGTCGTCCTCGATCTCCAGCACCAGCCGCCCGTCGCCGTACCGGCCGGAGACGGTGACCTGGCTCGCCCCGCTGTGCCTGCCCGCGTTCGCCAGCGCCTCGCACACCACGAAGTACGCGGTGGCCTCCACCGCGTCGGAGAACCGCCGGGCCCCCTCGATCCGTACGTCCACCGGCAGCGCGGAGCGGTCGGCCACATCCGCGACGGCCGCCGCGAGTCCGTAGTCGGTGAGGACCTTGGGGTGTATGCCCCTGATCAGTTCGCGCAGCTCCGCCAGCGCCTCGCCGGCCTCCTGGTGCGCCGCGTCGATACGGTCGGCGACCGGGCCGGGCGGGGCGTCCAGCCTGGCCAGACCGAGCGTCATGGTCAGCGCGACCAGTCGCTGCTGGGCACCGTCGTGCAGATCTCGTTCGATCCGGCGCCGCTCCGCCTCGAAGGCGTCCACCAACCGCACCCGGGAGCGGCTCAGTTCGGTGACCCGCTGACCGAGCGCGGTCTCCCGGGGCGCTATCAGGATCCGGGTCAGTCCGGCGCGGGCGCCGGCCAGCACGCCCAGCGCGTAACAGCAGACCGCGAGGAAGAGCAGCCCGAGCACGGCGAACGTGTACGCCATGGGCCAGGACGTGACCGTCCACACCTTGACGACCTTCACCTCCTCGCCGTCCCCCACGGTGGCCAGCAGCACCGGTGTGGCGACCATGGCGAGCGGCAGCAGCAGACAGAGGACGACGGCGATCGCGTCGAGCGGCCACAGCACCAGGGCGAGGAGCACGGCGTATCCCAGCTCCCGCCAGGTCGACCGCTCCTGGAAGCGGGTCCGCAGCCAGGGCCACAGCCCCGGTTCGGCCGGCCGGCCGTGCGGATCGGCGGCGGGCCGCTCATCGATCAGCCGTGTCCTGAACCGCTCCAGCCGGGCCACCGGCAGTCCGCCGAGCGCCGCCAGGGCGAGAAGCGGCAACCCGATCAGTACGAGGGAGAGCACCCCGCCGACGGCGAGGACGGCCACCGCCACCACCAGCACGGCGATCCCGACCGGTACGCCGCTGAGCAGATACGCCGCCGCGCGCCACGGCCAGGGCGAGAGCGGGAAGTCCGGCCGGGCCAGGGCCTGCCACAGGGTGCGGGAGCGGGTACGGGAGCGGGAGTGCATGGGAGGACCGTAGAAGGCGAACCGGAGTACGGGCCATCCATGCGGCCGGAGTATCCGGGGTAGTGCCTGCCCTACCCCAGGACTATGTCCTGCACTGGTGTGCTGGGCGTCACGCGACGGTGGAATTGGCCCATGACCCACGACATGGCCGACGACACACATCGCGACAGACGCGACGCGCACCGCGATGTGCACGGTGACGCGGACCGCGGCGCGCTCGGTGACACGTACCGCGGCGCGCTCGGCGAGGCGCACCGTGACGCGATTCGACTGCGCTCCGTACGCAGGATCCACGGATCGGGGGACAGCGCTGTCGCCGCCCTCGACGAGGTCTCCCTCTCCTTCCCCCGCGCCACCTTCACCGCCGTGATGGGTCCCTCCGGCTCCGGCAAGTCGACACTCCTCCAGTGCGCGGCCGGTCTCGACCGGCCCACCTCGGGTTCCGTGTCCATCGGCGGTACCGAACTGACGGAGCTGACCGAGAGGAGACTGACCCTGCTGCGCCGCGACCGTGTCGGCTTCGTCTTCCAGTCCTTCAATCTGCTGCCCTCGCTGACGGCCGAGCAGAATGTGGCGCTGCCGCTGCGGCTCGCCGGGCGCGGGGTCTCGCGGGCCCGGGTACGGGACGTACTGGACCGCGTCGGCCTGGCCGGCCGCGCGAAGCACCGGCCCTCCGAGCTGTCCGGCGGCCAGCAGCAGCGGGTCGCGCTCGCCCGCGCCCTGATCACCCGCCCCGAGGTGCTGTTCGCCGACGAGCCGACCGGGGCGCTGGACTCGCGGACCAGCCGTGAGGTGCTGGCCATGCTGCGCTCCCTGGTCGACCGGGACGGCGGCACGATCGTGATGGTCACCCATGACCCGGTCGCCGCCTCGTACGCCGATCGCGTCGTCTTCCTGGTCGACGGACGGGTCAGCGGCGAGCTGTCGGCGCCGTCCGCCGAGTCGATCGCCGCCCGGATGACCACGCTGGAGGCCGTGCCGTGCTGAGCGTCGCCCTGCGTACGCTGCGCAGCCGCTGGACCACCTTCGTGGGCAGTTTCGTCGCGCTCTCCTTGGGGGTCGGGCTGATCGCGACGATGGGGCTCGCCCTGGCCGCGAGTCTGGACGCGCCCGAGCGCCGCCCCGAGCGCTTCGCCGGGGCCCCGGTCGTGGTCAAGGGCGCGGACACCCTGCGCGTACCGACCCGGATCGGGGACCGAGTCGCGAAGCTGGACAGCCCTCGTCCCGTACCGCCGTCCCTGGCAGAGGAGTTGGCGGCCCTGGGCCGTACGGTCGAGGACCGTACGTTCGCGGTACGGGCCGAGGGCGGGCCGCCCGGACTGGTGGGTCACCCCTGGTCCACGGCCGCCTTCGCGCCGTACCGCGTCGACACCGGCCGGGCGCCGAGGGCGGCGGACGAGGCCGTGGCCACCGGCGACTGGACCGCGCCGGGCCAACGAGTGCGTACCGACCGGGGGACGGTGACGATCGTCGGTACCGTCCGGGATCTCGGCTTCGAGCGGGCGCTCTTCTACACGGACGCTCGCGCCGCCCAACTGTCGCCGCGAGTGGATCAGTTGGTGGTGGACGCCGATCCCCGGGCGGTACGGGAGACGGTGGCGGGCTCGGCGGACGCGGCGGGCGTACGGGTACTCACGGGCGCCGGCAGGAAGGACGCGGACGCCGATCCGGAGCGCGACAGCGAGGCGCTGGTCACGGTGAACGCGATGCTCGGCACGGCGGCCGGGGTCACCGGCTTCGTCTCGGTCTTCGTGGTGGCGTCGACGTTCGCCTTCGCGGTCGCGCAGCGGCGCCGGGAGTTCGGGCTGCTGCGCACGGCGGGCGCCACCCCGGGGCAGATCCGGCACATGGTGCTGGTCGAGGCGATGGTGGTGGGGGTGATGGCCTCGGCGGCGGGCTGCGCGCTGGGGGCGCGGGGGGCGCCCCTGCTGGCGGCGTGGCTGGTGGACGGCGGGCTCGCGCCGCGCTGGTTCGCCATCGGGTCCGCCACCTGGCCATATCAACTGGCTTTCTGGACCGGGCTGTTCGTGGCGCTCTCGGGTGCGGTGGCCGCGTCGCGGCGGGCCGGGAGGACGGGGCCCATGGAGGCGCTGCGTGACGCGGCGGTGGACACCGGGACCATGACCCGGGGCCGGTGGCTCTTCGGCGCGGGGCTGCTGCTGGTGGGGATCGGGGTGCCGGTCCACGCCCTGCTGACCGAACCGGGCGGTCTGCTCGGCCGTAAGTCGTACACGAGCGGGCCGATGCCGCTGATCGTCGCGTGCGCGCTGCTCGCGCCGGTTCTGGTGCCTCCGCTCGCCCGGCTGCTTGCCTGGCTGCCCGCCCGGCTGCCGGGCGCGACCGGCCTGTTGGTACGGGAGAACGCGTCGGCCGGGGTACGGCGCACCGCGGCCGTCGCCGCGCCCGTGCTGGTGACGGTCGCGCTGACGGGCTCCCTGCTCGGGGCCACGGCGACGCTCGACGGGGCGAAGGCCGAGGAGATCCGGCAGCGGACCACGGCGGATTTCGTGATCTCCGCGCCGGGCGGGGCGGCCGCGGCCGGGCGGGACCAGGCCGGACCGGGTTTCGACGCCGCGACGGTGGAGCGAATACGGCGGGTCCCCGGCACCGTGGTCTCCCCCACCGCCGCGAGCGCCGTCCATGTACGGGAGGACGGGGTGGCGCTGATCCGGTCCGACGCCCGCGCGGCCGATCCGGCGGCGCTCGCGGAGACGGCCCGACTGCCGCTCGCCGCGGGCCGGGTGACCGATCTGGACGACCGCTCGATCATCGTCAACGAGGAGTGGGAGCGGCGTACGGTCGGCGAGTCCGTGGACGTATGGCGGGCGGACGGTACGCGGACCACGCTGCGGATCGCCGCCGTCATGCGCGTCGGAACCGGCGGCAACGGGGTGTACGTGACGCCGCGCAACGCGCCGGGCGCGTCCGTCGACCGGATCGACGTGACGCTCGCGGAGGGCGCCGACGCGAGCGCCGTGGCGGCCGGTCTGCGCGCGGCGACCGGGCGCTCGGGCGGCCAGGTGTTCACCAAGGAGGCGTGGGTGGCGGCCAGTTACCCCGAGACCGACGGCAGAACACGGGCGGGGTTTCTGCTGGTCCTCGGCATCGCACTGCTCTACACCGGGATCTCCTTGGTGAACACCCTGGTCATGGCGGGGTCCGACCGAGTGCGGGAGCTGGCCGCGCTCCGGCTCGCGGGCGCCACGGCGCCTCAGGTGCTACGGCTCGTCGCGGCGGAGGCGCTGCTGGTCGTGGCGGTCGGGACCGTGCTCGGCACGCTGGTAGCGGGGGTCGGTCTGGCCGGGTTGTGGGGCGCACTGGGTGTTCTGCACGCGGCGTCCCCGCTCGTACTGCCGTGGCACGCGCTCGGCGCGGCGGCGGGCGCGTGCGCGGTGCTCGCCACGGTCTCCGCGGTGATCCCGGCCGCGCTCTCCCTGCGCGGGCGGCCGGTGGAGTACGCGGGCGCGCGTGAGTGACACGAGCCTCGGGGAGCGCGGACCGCACGACGGCGGACCGTGAGGAGCCGCGCTCCCCGAGGTCCTACTGGTTACTTCTGGTTACTGCTGCTGAGGCATGCCTCAGAACTGGACGTCGGAGCAGGCGTAGAACGCGTTCGACGTGTCAGCGATGGTCCAGACAGCCACGATCAGGTGCCGGCCCGACTTCGAGGGCAGCGTGCCCGAGTGCGACAGCGTCGCGGGCGGCTGCTGGTTGTTGTACGGCACCGTCAGGAACGGCTGGGAGTCGAGAGCCGCACGGGTGACCGGTGCGTTCGAGTTCCATCCGTTCTTGGTGATGTAGTACTTGAAGTCGGTCGTGGCGTGCCGGGCGGTGAACTGCCAGCGGAAGTTGTAGCTCTGGCCGCTCGATACCTTGGTGGTGGGCCAGGCACCGCCGCGCGGGTCATCGAGCTGCGCGAACTGGCCGAGACCGCCGGAGCAGATCTTGCCGTCGGCGGGACCGCCGGCCGGGAAGCCCTTGGGCCCCTCGACGCTCTGCGGTTCCCACTGGATGTTGCCGCAGTTGGTCACGGTGCCATTGGCACAGAGCTTCTGGCGGCTGATGGGGGAGTCGGTGTAGCCGTGGCTGCTGGCGCTGCCGGTGGCGAGCAGGGAGACGCCCGCGACCGCGAGGCCGACCACGGCCGCGCCAATCTTCTTTCGCATGCTTCGCTCCAGAGAACGTGGGGAGTTCGGTGAGCCGTGCTGCGCGCGTGCAGGGTGAGCACATCTGCGGTCTAGACCAAGTCCTAGAGTATGGACAGAACTTGACCGTGTCCATAACAAGTACGAACAAGGTCCAGACCAATCGACGCCGACCGGTCACGGTCTCGCTGTCACCACCTCATTGGCCCCACGTCGCCGGCACCGTCTCTCCGTCCCCACTTCGCCGGCGCCGTCTCCCTGTCACCACTTCACCGTCACCACCACGCGGTCACCACCACACGGTCACCATTTCTCCGCGGCCCCCTGGCGTCCCGTGTAGAACGCGACGGTGAGGTCCTTGACCAACGCCTTGCGCTCGTAGTCGTCCAGCTCCACAAGGCCCCGAGAGGTGAGCCGGTTCACGGTGTCATGCACCGCGTCGACCACCGAGGTCAGCACGGTGTCCCGGTGCTTGGCGTCGATCGCCGCGATCCGGCTGCGCTGCATCGCCTCCGCGATCTCCGGCGCGTACTCGATCCGGGTCGGCTGCGCGGAGAAGACATCGACGCCGACCGGCCGGCACTCCGCCGACAGCATCCTGGTCAGCGAGTCGCCGACAGCCTCGACGTCGCGCAGCGTCGGCGCCTCGTCGTGGAACGCGTCGGCGGGCAGCTGGGAGAGGACCCGAGCCATCGCCGCCTCCACCTGCTCGCGCAGATACGCCTCATGGTCGGGGACGCCGAGCGCCGCGCGTACGGTGTCCCGGACCCGCCAGACCACCAGCACGACGACCCGCAGCGCGGTGCCGTTCGCGTCGACCGCCGGCATCGGCTCGCTGCGCCAGTGCCGCAGCCGTACGTCCACTCCGCGGCGCAGCAGCAACGGGCTCACCCACAGCAGTCCCGTGCGGCGCACACTGCCCCGGTAGTCACCGAAGAGCGTCAGCACCCACGCCTGGCCGACCCGGCCCCGGCCGAGCCCGCCGAAGGTGAAGAGCACGACCGTCACCCCCAGCACGAGCAGGGCCCACTGGCCGAGCCCGATGCCGTGGTACGGGCGCCACGGCAGCCCGATCACCCTGGACGCCGTGTCCGGTACGGCACCGGTCGTCCACACCACCACCGCGCAGGCGATGAGCGCCACGCTCCCGACGAGGGCCGCGGCCCAGCCGGGCAGGACCGGCCCCGGCCGTTCGACGAGCCTGGGGTCCGCGGGCGGCGCCGTACGCGTCAGTGCGGCGGGCATCGGCGCGGGCCCGGGTACGCGGCGGACCCGGGGCTGCTCCCCGGTCCCCCACCGGCGTCCGACGACGGTGGGCCTGACGGGGGGTCCGGCCGCTTGTCCCGCAGGGTGTCCGGCGGCTTCGAGCTCGTCGGCCTCGTCGCGGAAGAGGAGATGGACGGGGATCTCCTGGGTGCTGTCACCCACGATGAGCGGGCTCCACCGGGGGTGCCCGGCGGTACGTACGAACGGGGCGGCGCCCGCGGCGGGCAGTTGGGCGCCGAAGGCCGCGAGGACCGGTCGGCCGCCGGGCGTGTCCTCTCCGAGAGGGCCGGCGGCGGGACCGGTCGCCATGGGCACGCTCACGGCGCCGTTGTGAGCGGGTCCGTCGTGAACGGGTCCGTCGTGAACGGGTCCGTCGTGAACGGGTTCGTCATGAGCGGGTTCGTCATGAGCGGGTTCACCTTTCCCGAAGAACACCGGCTCCGGGCAGCGGGCGCGTTCGCTTCCGCCGTCACCACCCCCGTCGCCACCGAAGTCGTCGGGGGCCGGGCTCTCCGGTACGAGCTCCGCCGTGTCCTCGACCGATGGCTCGACCGACGGCTCGACCGACGGCTCGGGCAGTTGCTCGGACTCCGGCCGGTACTCGGCCTGGGGGTCGGGGCGCGGGTCGGGGCGCGGGTCGGGCCGCTGCTGGGGCTCGGGCTGCGGCTCGGGCTCGGGCTCCGATACGTGCTCAACCGGGGGCGGTGTGCGCCGTACCGTGAACACCCCCCTCAGTTCGTCCTCGTCATTGTTCGGCCGCCAGGTCGTCGTCATCCGTGCCTCCGTCATGCGAAGAGTCGCCGCCAGGTTTCCGGACCGGGGTAGCCGTTGGCCGCGCTGCCGCGCCAGCCCTGGGCGCGCTGGAACGCCTCGACGTTGCGCCGGTCGGCCTCGGTCCAGAGCCTGCCGGGACCCGAGGTGTAGTGCTTTCCGAAGCCCTTCCTCACCAGCTGCTTACCGAGTTGCTCCACAGAGGCGCTGGACTGGCCCGGCCGGAAGAACTCGACGCCCGGAAACGCCCCCGGCTTCCCCGTACCGTGCCCGTTCCCGGCTCCATTTCCGGCCACATGTCCGTTCCCACCGCCACCGCCACCGCCACCGACGGAGCCACCGACGGAGCCGCCCCCGCCGGCGGAGGCACCGGGGCGCACGCCCGGGTCCCCGGCCGGGATGTTCTTGCCCAGGCCCCGCACCAGCAGGCGCCAGGTCCCCGGCCCCGGCCGGCCGTCCGCCTCCGCGCCGCGCCAGCCCTGCGCGAGCTGGAACGCCTGAGTGGCCCGCTGGTCCGCCTCGCCCCACTCGGGTCCCGGGCCCTGGCTGTAGAAGCGCTTGCCACCCCGCTGGATCAGCAACGTGCCGAGCCGGGTGACATGCGCGTTGCGGGCGCCGGGCCCGAAGGAACGCGCCCCCGGATACGCCGCCGACGTCCCGGCCCCGTTGCCCGTGGCCGAGTTCGAGCCCTTGCCTTCCGATACCTCGGTCAGCCCTTTGTAGCGATAGGGCACATAGCGGTCGGGATTGTTCCAGTACCCCACCGGCGTGGCCTGCGTACGCGCATGCGGCTTGGTCTGCTCGTAGGCCACGTAGTAGGAGTGGGTGTAATCGGTCCAGCCGCCGAAGAGCGTGACATGCGACCCCTTGTTGGGGTCGGCCGGATTGTGGAAGAGCAGCATGTCCCCGGGCTCCATCTCGTCGGGCGCGATCCGCACGCCGAAATCGGCCAGGCTGCCCGTCCATTCGTTGTCGGAGAGGTTCCAGGCCATCGACACATAGCCGGAGCAGTCCTGGCGGTACCCGTCCGACCAGTACTTCTCCATGCTGTACGGCACCTGCTCCCGCACCCACCGCTTGGCGCGGTTGATGATGTCGGCCCGGGTGGTCGCGCGCAGCTCGCCCGGTGGCTTACCGGCCCCGGGGCCGGGCAGTGGCCGCCCGTGCAGGGGGCCGCTGCCGCCCTGCGGGGTGGCGGGATTCGGATCGACGGAGGTTCCGGTCGTCGCCGTACCGGCCGGCGCGACGGCCCAAGCAGTGTCGGCTCCCGTACCCGCCGCGCCCAGGGCGACCCCCGCGGCGGTCGCCAGCACCAGCGCGCGCCGGGCACCGTGCGCCGCCGGATGACCACCGGCCCGCACCGGCAGCCCTCTGGCCAGATCGCGCCGGTGCTCGGCGCATCCCGCACAGGGGCAGTCGGGAGCGGGTTCGTACTCCTCGAAGACCGGGATGGTCATGCGATCCCCTCCACACTCATCAAAATCCTTGGGCGCTGCCACAAGAGTGCCAATGCGTCAACTGTCCAAACAAATCGCATTTTGACGGATCAAAGGGAAGAAAGGACAATCCGACAGGCCGCAACACCCATCAAATGGTCGGGGCCACCCAAGCCGATCGGGTAGAGTTGGCCAGGTCAGCAGGCGCCGCTAGCTCAGTTGGTTAGAGCAGCTGACTCTTAATCAGCGGGTCCGGGGTTCGAGTCCCTGGCGGCGCACGCACAGTCGAGGCCCTCTCACTTCAGGTGAGGGGGCCTCGCTCGTTGTGTCACCCGCCCACCCTCGACCGCCCCCACTCGCCCACCCATCCGTTACGCGTCGGCGCATTCGGACACTTGGCCGGTCAACTACACAGTGTCTTCACGTCACGCACCGCGTGAACCCCCGAAGCCCCGAGCGCCTCACGGGCCTGTGAAATACCGCCTGAGCTGGGAAGTTCCCCGAAACAATACGGTGACACCCCGCACCGCGCCGCTCACGATACGATTCCCTCCGGGGCAGATGCCCCAAGGTTCTTCACACGATCAGACTGAGCCTGTGAACGCCAATGGGGCATGCGGTCCGAACAGTTGGACGCGGCACGAGGGGATGTCCCAACGGCGGGTCCGGCGGGGGCGGGGGCCCCGTCCGTGCCGAGTGGCCGTGACCGGCGTCATGCAACCGGAAGGCCACTGTTTCCTCTCCATGAGGACGGGAGCGCAATTCACGCGTCCGGGGCGATGGTCGAGAGGAGCCACTCCGGATGAATCGATCGACCGATCACGCGCAAGCACGCGTGCGGGGGGATGACTCATGACGTCGACGCCAGACGGCGACCAGCGGAACGACGACGTTTCCCGGACCACCCAGCTCCGGATCCCCTCGCATCTCAGAAGGGGCGGGGGCCGGCCACGTCCGAAGAAGGACGTCCTGCCGAAGTACGACTACGAGCACTACAGCCGGCTCGCCGGGCCCCTCACCAGGCCCGACCCGACCAAGCCGTACCGGGTCCAGTACCGTTCGCTGCTCTCCCAGGAGCCGCACCGTATCCGCGCCGCCCTGCTCCTCGGCGCGGCGCCGCTGCTCTCCCTCGGGCTCTTCGTCTGGCTGATGCAGCCGCAGCACTGGACGGAGCGTGACCCGAACCTCAAGAACGATCTCCTGCTCGTCCTCGACATCGTGATGCTCGTCTCGATCGGACTGATCGAGCTGTTCCGTACGATGAATGTCCTCTCGAACGCGCACGCGACGCTGGTGGCGCGCGACCCGATCCCGGTCGTGCCCGAGGCCAATACCCGCGTGGCCTTCCTCACCTCCTTCGTACCGGGCAAGGAGCCCCTGGAGATGGTGACGAAGACGCTGGAGGCCGCCGTGAGGATCCGGCACCGCGGCACGATGCACGTATGGCTGCTCGACGAGGGAGACGACCCCGCCGTCAAGGAGGTCTGCGCCCGCCTCGGCGTGTATCACTTCTCCCGCAAGGGCGTGGCGAAGTGGAACCAGGCCAAGGGAGCGCACCGCGCGAAGACCAAGCACGGCAACTACAACGCCTGGCTGGACGCGCACGGCGACGACTACGAGTTCTTCGCCTCCGTCGACACCGACCACGTACCGATGCCCAACTACCTGGAGCGGATGCTCGGTTACTTCCGCGACCCGGACGTCGGCTTCGTCATCGGCCCGCAGGTCTACGGCAACTACGACACATTCGTCACCAAGGCCGCCGAGTCGCAGCAGTTCCTCTTCCACGCGCTCATCCAGCGCGCGGGCAACCGCTACGGCGCCCCCATGTTCGTCGGGACGAGCAACGCCGTCCGGATCAGGGCGCTCAAGCAGATCGGCGGTCTGTACGACTCGATCACCGAGGACATGGCGACGGGCTTCGAGATGCACCGCGCCAGAAACCCGCGGACCGGCAAGAAGTGGCGCTCGGTCTACACCCCGGACGTACTGGCCGTGGGCGAGGGCCCGACCGCCTGGACCGACTTCTTCACCCAGCAGCTGCGCTGGTCCCGGGGGACGTACGAAACGATCCTCAAGCAGTACTGGCGCGGGTACGGCACGCTGCCGCCCGGCAAGCTCTTCAACTACACGATGATGATCATCTTCTACCCGATGTCGGCGCTCAACTGGATCCTCGCCGCGCTGAGTTGCGCGCTGTTCCTGGGGATGGGCGCCTCGGGTGTGCAGATCGACCCGGCGATCTGGATGATGCTGTACGGCAACGCCTCGGCCCTCCAGATCGGTCTCTACATCTGGAACCGTCGGCACAATGTCTCGCCGCACGAGCCCGAGGGCTCCGGCGGGCTGGCCGGGATGGCGATGTCCGCGATGTCGGCGCCGCTGTACGCCCGGTCCCTGATGGACGCGGTCCTGCGGCGCAAGAGCAGCTTCGTGGTGACGCCCAAGGGCGACTCGTCCAGCCCGGACACGCTCTTCGGCACGTTCCGGATCCATCTCTTCTTCATCCTGATCTTCGGCGGATCGCTGGTCTCGTCCTTCTACTTCGGGCACGACCATCCGGCGATGATCACCTGGGCGACACTGGCCATGCTGATCACGGCGGCGCCGATCATCGCCTGGCGCCTGGGGATGCGCGAGGAGAAGAAGAAGCGACGGGGGCAGCGGGGTACGCACCGAGGTGGTGGCGGCGGTCACGCGCGGCCGGCGGGCGAGGCACCACCGACCGTGCCGCAGCCGACCGTGCCGCAGCAGGCCGTGCCACAGCAGTCCGTTACGGACCCGGCCGGTACGCACCCGGCGCCCCCTGGGGCCGCGGCCACCGATCAGACCGTACGGATTTCCCTTGGGGGACATAAGAAATGAGCGCGACTCCCCTCCGGCCCAACCACCGCAAGAACCGCGCCCGTCGGATAGCGATAGGCGCGGCGGTGGTCGTCGCGGTGGCCGGCTTCAACGGACCCGCGCTCTACCGGTTCGGCTCCGAGCAGTACCACGAGTACAAGATCAACCGCCCCGAGTACAAGGCGGAGAACGGCCACTGGGACTTCCTCGACATACCGGCCGACTTCAAGATCAATTCGATCCACGCCTCCTTGCTGCACACCGGCAAGGTGCTGCTGATAGCCGGCTCCGGGAACAACCAGAAGAACTTCGACGCGGGCAAGTTCGAGTCGGTGCTCTGGGACCCGGAGACCAACAAGTACAAGATGATCCCGACGCCCAAGGACATGTTCTGCTCCGGGCACACCCAGCTGCCCGACGGGAACCTGCTGGTGGCGGGCGGTACGAAGCGGTACGAGAAGCTCAAGGGCGATGTCACCAAGGCCGGCGGCCTGATGATCGTCCATAACGAGGACCCGGACAAGCCGATCACCCTGCCCGCGGGCACGGTCTTCACCGGCAAGGGGAACGGCAAGACCTTCGTCTCCAAGGACCCCGTCCTGGTCGAGAAGGCGACGAAGGTCTTCGACAAGGAGACGGGCGCGTTCCTGCGGACCGAGCCGGGTCTTGGCCGTATCTACGTCGAGGCCCGTGAGTCCGGGAAGAAGTACGAGACCGGCACCGAGGACAACTACCGCGTGCACGGCATGAAGGGCTCCGACGCCCGCAATGTCTACGGCATCGCGCAGAAGCTCGCGCTCGACAAGAAGGACTTCCAGGGCATCAGGGAAGCGTTCGAGTTCGATCCGGTCGCGGAGAAGTACATCAAGGTCGACCCGATGAACGAGGCCCGCTGGTACCCGACGCTGACCACGCTCAAGGACGGCAAGGTCCTGGCGATGTCCGGCCTTGACGAGATCGGCCAGATCGTCCCGGGCAAGGACGAGATCTACGACCCGGAGACCAGGAGCTGGGAGTACACCGGGATCATCCGGAAGTTCCCCACCTACCCGGCGGTCTTCCTGATGGACAACGGCAAGCTGTTCTACAGCGGTTCCAACGCGGGTTACGGGCCGGCCGATGTCGGCCGTGACCCGGGCATCTGGGATCTGGAGACGAACAAGTTCGACAAGATCCCCGGACTGAGCGACCCGGACCGGATGGAGACCTCGGCGACGGTCATGCTGCCGCCAGCGCAGGACCAGAAGTTCATGGTCATCGGCGGCGGCGGAGTCGGCGAGTCCGAGAAGTCCAGCGACAAGTCCCGGCTGGTCGATCTGAAGGACCCCGACCCCCGCTTCACGGACGGCCCGACGCTGGAGAAGGGCACCCGCTACCCGAGCGCCTCGCTGCTCCCCGACGACAGCGTGCTGGTCACCGGCGGCTCGGAGGACTACCGGGGGCGCGGTGGCTCGGACGTCCTCCAGGCCCGGATGTACGACCCGAAGTCATCCACGTACAAGCGGGTGGCCGATCCGGCGGTGGGCCGCAACTACCACTCGGGCTCGGTACTGCTGCCCGACGGCCGCGTCATGATCTTCGGTTCGGACTCGCTCTACGCCGACAAGGCCAACACCAAGCCGGGCGTGTTCGAGCAGCGGATCGAGATCTACACCCCGCCGTACCTCTTCCGCGACTCACGCCCCACGCTGTCGGACGGCCCCAAGACCGTCGAGCGCGGTGACACGGCCGCCTTCAGGACGAAGGATCCGTCGTCGGTCAAGACGGCGAAACTGATGCGACCGAGCGCGGTCACGCATGTCACCGATGTCGAACAGCGGTCGGTGGCGCTGGACATGAAGAAGACGGCGGACGGCATCGAGGTCACGATCCCGAAGAACAGCGCGCTGGTCCCGCCGGGCTGGTACATGGTGTTCGTCACGGACAAGGACGGAACGCCGTCGGAGGGCGTGTGGGTGGAGATCCCGTAGCGGCCATGCCTCTGGAGGAACGACTCGATCACGGGCATGAGCCTGGAAGATCGGCAGAGGACATCCCGGCTGGTGCTCGGTTCACTCTCGCAGGTGAGCCGGGAGTCCGTCGTCCACGGGGTAGAGGCGTTCGCGGGAAAGCAAGTGCCGGGCGGCTTCCAACTCCCCCTCCCGCACTTGGGCGTGGATCGTGTGGGCGAGCGGGGTCCCCTGCACGCGCGCAGGAGAGCGCTTCAACTCGCGCTTCCAGAGCGCCGGTGCGAGGCGCGGTGGTAGTGCGACAAACAGGCATACGCCAGAGCCGACTCCTTCCCGTCCTGGGCGATCGACACGGCCAGCACGGACGTCTGATCCTCTTGGGTGCCTGCCCCAGCCGCAGCGGTGCATCATCCACAAGAAAGACGGCTTGATCCATGTCAAGCGTTATTCGTAGTCCTCTTCCACTCTGTCGCATACCAGCAGGCCAGAGGCCATGCCTCAGGGTCGAGTGATCCATGTCTCCGAGGATGGCCGATCGTCACGCCCCGGAATCGTCTGTCCTCGCTGCCCGTGGGTAGCGTCGCATAGACGTCTGTTGCCGGCCGCCGGTCGCCGCGGCGGTATCTAAGGGGTGGGTACGGGCATGCCGTCTGGTGCAGCGGAGAGTACGGGAAAGGGGTTCACGTCGACGAGCGCCACACGGGTGATGGCGGCGGCGTGCCGACGCGCGGGTCTCGACGGTGACGGCGCGCGTCTGGTCCGGCTGGGAGAGAACGCTCTGTTCCGCCTCGCCGCGCACCCCGTGGTGGTACGGATCGCACGATCGATGGAGTATCTGGACTCGGCGCGGGGTGAGGTTCAGGTGTCGCGCTGGCTGGCGGGTGAGGGGTTCCCGGTCACGCGGGTGGTCGATGATCTGGAACAGCCAGTGATCGTTGAGGGTCATCCCGTGACGTTCTGGCACCTGATCGAGGAGAGTGACCGGAAGCCGACGTACGGGGAGCTGGGCGCGGTTCTGCGTGACCTGCACTCGATCAGCCTGCCGGACACGTTGACGCTGCCCCCGTACCCGGTCCTGGACCGGACGGACCGGCGGATCAACGCGGCGGTGGACATACCGGAGGACGATCGCGCGTTCCTGCGCAAGCGTGCGCGTGAGCTGCGGGATCGGGTGGGAGACCTTCGGTTCGAGTCCGAGAAGGGTCCCGTGCACGGGGATGCCCATGTGCAGAACCTCATGGTGGATAAGAACTGTCAGGTGATCCTGATTGATCTGGAGAGGTTCAGCTTCGACTTTCCCGAGTGGGATCTCATGGTTACGGCCACCGAGCATCACAGCCTGGGGTGGCAGACCCCGGAGGAGTACGGCGCCTTCGTCGGCGCGTACGGGCGGGATCTCCGTACCTGGTCCGGGTTCTCCACCCTGCGGGCAGTGCAGGAATTCAACATGACGACGTGGCTGATGCAGAACGTCTCCGAGAGTTCCGAGACAGCGGCGGAGTACGCCCGTCGGATCTCCTCGCTGCGGAACGACGACGCGCCGCGCGACTGGAACCCGGGCTGAGTCCGGCTACTCGTCGTCCAAGCGCTCCATCGCGTCCCGTACCTGCCCGTTGAACTGCTGGACGATCGGAAGCGTCCCGTGAACCGAAACCTCGCGTTGGAAGTCGCCCACGTACCGCTGGAACCGGGCGGACTGGAGGGCGTCTCCCGCTTCGACAGCGAGACCGGCCGTTGTCACGGCGGCGTCAAGGTCCCCGTTGAGTAGCTGACTCTGTGCGAGCACCATGCGGCAGAACCCGAGCGTGCGCGCGTACTTGGGGTCGGTGAGTGCTACGGCGCGCTCGGCGAACCGGACGGCTTCGGGGCCTTGCTTCAGGTCCCGGAAGCAGTGGCAGAACTCGCCGATCAGTTCGGCCTCGTCCATGTAGGCGAGCCATTCGGGATCGTCAGCGCCGTCGGCTCGCTCGAAGAACTTCTCCGCGTCATTCATCGCGCGGGCGGCGCCCTTGTGGTCCTGAGATGTGGACAGCGCGCGGGCCTCGTGGGCGGAGAAGAGCGCCATAGCTCGTGGTGTCGAACTGCCCTTCCCTCCCTCCACCGATGCGCGGGCGAGCATGACGGCCCTGGGCACTCGGCCCAAGTAGTTCGCCTGGTGACTCATGTTGGTGAGGATGCGCGCACCCATCATGCGGTCCCCGGACACCTGGGTCAGACGCAGCGTCGACATCATGTAGCGGTCCGCAAGGGTGTGGTTTCCGCTGTCGTACGCGCTCCAGGCAAGGAGCTGCGACATCTCCGACGCTGCCGCGAACAGTGCTTCTCTCACCTTGGCGCTGTAGCCGGCGCCGAGGAGAGGCAGGGCGTCTTCGCGGAAGTAGTGCCGGAACGCCTTGTGCGCGTGTCCGCCGCCGAACTGGAAGTCGAGCTGCATGAAGAAGCCGGCGGCGGTCCGGATGGCTGCGACGTCGCGCATGCCGACTCGACGCGTGGCGGAGGCGTCCGTAGGAACACCGTCCGGGCGGGACACCAGCCAGGCAAGGGCGGCGGAGTGGACATCGCTGTCAGGAAGGGGAGGGTCATCCTCCGGCCCGTCCTCCGGGCGCTGGTGCGTGAGGCTGTCCAGGGTGTTCAGCGTCTCGGCCAGGGAACCGGCGTACGGCATACCGACCGTGGAGGCGGGGGCCGGCGCTGCCCCGGGGAAACCGAGGTCTTTCGGGGTGATCCGCCGTCGTAACTTGTCGCTCAGTGCCTCGGCGACGAACGCGGCGGTCTGCCGCTGGATTCCGGCACCGTCCCTCCATCGTTGAACAGCGACGTGCGTGGTCCCCAAGCGCTCACCGTGCCGCTCCGCGACCTCACGAACCCGCTTGGCCAATCCCTTGTTCGAGGATCCTGCCTCCGCCATGACGGCGGCCAACTGATGATTCGGCTCTCTGCTCACGTTCTGCTGGCACCCCCGGCGTCACGCCAAGTGCTCATCCTGTCACAGCAGTTTCGAGTAAGGGGGTTCACCGTGAACCCCCGTACCCGAAATTCGTGAACCCTCGTGTGTACGTGAACCCCCATGTGAACGCTGCCGCATGGCCAAAGACGGTCGTTGACTGTCGAGACAAGACACCCCGGCGGTGCGTAGCGGCACCCCGGGGCATGGCCCACCTGAGAAAGCAGGTAGACATGCGGAACCCTATCGGCAGGATTTTCGCGTCGCTGCTGAGACTGCTATTTCCCGCCCCAGGCCATCATCGCGCGGCCAAAACCAGCCCTGTCGTTCGCTGTGTGGACACACCGACGATGAGCCTGCCGCGCGTTCCCGACCCGTACATCTGGCGCGCGATCCGTGGCGAAGACGTCCACCTCGTCCGCCCGTACGTCATCGCGCACGAGCGTCGCACACGCCCCGGTCCGGCTTGCGGCTGCCGCATGGGCCTGGTCTGCACCGCCCACTGGACGGCGGTGGCACAGTGAGCAAGAACCCCCGTCTCCTGCCGTGGCTCGGCCCTGCCGGACAACGCTCGTACCTCGTGACGGACGACGGTCGGAGCCATCTGTCCCGGCTCGCCGACCAGATGGAAGAGGTGCAGCTCCAAGCTGGTGACGTCCTCCTCGGCCACGCGGCCGGCATGCTCAAGGACGAGAACGTCAAAGCCTGGGAACTCCGCTACCTGAGCGCCCGGCTGTACGAAGCACTGAGCGACGCCCTGCGGGTGGCCGAGAGCCGCGGCGACCGACTCCCTGAACCCGACGACGACATCGAACCGGTCGATGACGGCAACAACGGCCCGAACGACATCACGTCACCCTCCGAGGAGACGCCCGCATGAACCGGCCCACCCGCAAGACGCCTGAATGGCAGATTGGACCGGTATCGGGCCAGTCACTCAGTCGCGACCAGAATGGCCAACTGACACTGCCGCTCCAGGTCGTCCACCTCGGTAAGCACGTCGCCACTTCATCGCTGCTGCTGACCGTGGCTGAGGCCGAGCAACTACACGCCTCGCTCTGCTATGCACTCGACGGCGAACCCACGCCCGACAATGCGCCGGACTGCCGCAAGCCCATCCAATATCCCGGCGGCCGACAACGATTCTGATCTCTCCCCGGCCTACGAGCTCCACCCACAAAAACCGCTGACATAACACCGGACCACCCCTCAAACCCTGGCAGGCGCGGGGTGGTCCAGTTGGGGACCGGCACAAACGATCACGAACCCCGGTGCCGAAGGTACCGGGGCCTTCGTCGTGTCCTCCTACGGCGCGGCCCGGCAAGGTCAGTGTTCAGCCAGCCTGCGGGGAAAGGGACTTGAGAGAATGGACGGCATCGGGGACGGCGGATTCAACCGTGAGGACCTGGACCTCGGCGCGATGCTGTGGGCACGCGGCGTGGACTACCTAACCGGCTGGCGGGACGCCACGCAGGCAGCGGCAGAACTGGGCGACGCACTGACAGCCGCGGGCGTGGACACGTCGGGGACCAAGCTCCGGGCCGCAACGGATCCGAACGGCTCGGGGGTCGTACGCCTGGAGTTATCGGCGGCGACCGCGCGCGAGGTGGCAATGCTGGCCCGCGTGACGGCGGCCAGATGGTGCGAGGCCGGTTGAACGGCAGTTAAGCGGGAGACGTCTGGCGGGATCGCATCTCCTTCGGAAGGCGATACAAACGTGCCCTCTGCCCCTCCATGCGAACTTCAGGCGGGAAGCTCCGAGGTCTGTTCGGCTGATCAGCCAGACGCTGGAAACCCGCGGAGCGTGCAGCGCACGCTGTGTGCGAACCCGGCGTCCACGTGTCGTCCACGCAGTCCAGGTATGCCGTGGTTGTGCCTCGCCCTCGTGCGCTCGCTCCTTCAGCTTCCGACGGGCCGCCACTGCCCGCAGCTTTCACTGTTGAACGAGTAGTCGCTCGACCGAATGGTCACCTGTACCCGCTTCGCTGCGTTGGTGAAGTAGTTGTCGATGGGCTCGCCGTTCGAGTCGGTGCGTTCCCAGTAGCAGCCCTCGACGTCGGTCGCGTAGTAGGTGTCGGCCTTGATCTCGTCACCGACCAGGAACACACCAGCGCCGAAGATCTTCCCCTCGGCCTCAAGACCGTTGCGCTTCCCGGCTCCGGCGAGCGCCTTGTTGATCTGCGCTTTCTTGGGGTGCTCAGGGCAGAGCGTCAATGCTCCCTTGATCTCTGTGATCTGCTCGGGCGAACCCGCCGTGTCCAAGTAGGAGAAGCTGTCGGGGCCATTCTGGGCGCAGATGCCGTACAACACGCCGAGGCCGCTCACGTATCCCTCTTCGTCGTAGGCAGCCTTGACCGCCCGGTTCTCGACGTCCGTCATCTCCCCGTCAGTGGCGTCACCTTCGCACATGTCGTGCTCGGCCGACCACGCCTCCTCGAACGAGGAGTAGTACTCCATTGAGCAGGTGATCTCCACGGTCACGGCGGGCGGGGCTTCCGAAGTGACCGGTTCCTGCGCCTCCTCGGGCGTCTCCTGGACGCTTTCGGTATCCGCTGCGCCAGTCTCTGACGACGTGCTGGAGCACCCCACCAGTGCCAAGCCCACCAACAGCCCCACGGCAATTTTCTTCAACTGACCCCCCACAGGTCGTGCCAGCGGACACCGAGGCTGGAAGGGCCCGTTCCCGCTAGCGCGTGCAGCGCACGCTACCGGGACTTCCGGCCTTGTCCAGCCACAACCGGCATATGGAACTACAGCAACCGCGTCGACCGCTGGCAACGTTAAGCAGCCCCCAGCGGCTGGCTGACCGGCTCAGCAGACCTGAACGACTGTCCTGCCGGTAGTCGCATCGAGGGGTCAACCCCGCCGCCCAGATCGTAGGGGGTACCACGGAGGGCTTGCGGTAACCATCAGGGCCAATCCGCCAAAGCACCGCACGCTGGAAAACACCGCAACTCACGCGCGACGTGGCGCCACCGCGCTCCTAGACTTCGCTGCTTTACAGCAGCATCCGGCCGGCACCAGAGAATCCATAGGCGGCGGGGTCCGGAGGAGCCCCCGACTTGTCCCCGCACCGCGCGAAACCCAAAGGATGCTTCCGCAGTGCGGGTACGACGGTGCATCGGAGGACGGTGGAGTCACGGCGCGGGAACCAATCAGGCGTGGCACTACTGGTATCGGCCCGAAGGGGCGAGGCTGACCACCGCATTAGGAGTTCGGCTGGGCGACTGCCAACCGGACTCCTGCGGCGGCCTTTGGAGCTGCTGGTGACCGTCCGATGTTGCTGTTGTGCGCCGTCGTTGATGTCACCTATGGATGTCAGACTGCCCCTTGAAGCGACCTACAGGCGGGGCGGTCGCTAGGAGCCGCCGAACTGGCTGAAGGCACTCATGGGCGCACGGTCAACGTCGGTCGGGCTGGTTACTGCACTCCACTGTTGTGCAACGCAGGCCACCACTTGGGGAGTTCTGCCATCTTGTTGTGTTTAGTAGCGGCGACCTAAGGTTCGATCAAGAATTACTTGCTGATTCCTTCGGCATGATATCGATGCGAGCCACTTCGATCCTGCAAGAGTTAGCTTCGCCAGCCGCAGCCGCTTCCAGATCCAGCTTCATCCAGCGCTCGTTCATCGGTCTGCTCGTAGAGTCGCGAACAGAGAGAAAGATCGCATGGTCGACACCCTGACTATCCATATAGATCGGGGTCTGCGTGTGAAGGCCGTGCCAAAATTCTCCGTGCGTAAGTTTCTTCATTTCCAGCAACACCCTAAAATTTCCCGCCGATGTGAAGGTGAAATCTACCGGCCCGCGCCCCGTCTCCACCTCGCGATCAAGAATTACGCCAGCTTGTTCACAATAGTGGTCTAGGACCCCAAGGAAGAGGAGCTGCATATTGGTTTCGGGGATAGACTTTAGACCTTTAAGATCCCGCCAAAATGCTCGCCATCCGCCCTTTTTCTCGACCCATCTACGGAAGTGCTCGATGGCCGAATGTGCGAAATTTAGAAGGTCGTCCGCGTTAGAGATGCGAGGGGTCTCCCTGACCGGCTCCGCGCTAATGGCTTCACGGGCAAGGCGTTGCCAGTTGACGTGAAGCATAGGGTCTGAGTCAACGTCGTAGGGGTTGGAACCGCGCTCCTCGGAATACTGAATCCATTGACGAAGAACGGCAGGATGACTGCGGGCGAGAGCGATGAAATCTTCCTTCTTCATCCCTTGCGAGATCTTGATGTTCAGGTCATCCCTGAGGGAAGTATCAAGGAATTCACTCCAGTTGTCTGAAGAAAGGGTCGGGAGTTCACGCAAAAAACGCTTTGGCACTAGGAGGATAGGCGTGTTTGACTCGGGATCGACTGGCGTGAGGTGCTCGGCATCCATCCAACGGGAGCGCATCTCGTCATAGGCGCTGTGCCGAATTTTGCGAACTTCCATGGGGACGTTGAGAGAATGGCAGATTTCCTGAGTGTATTGAATCAACTGCGACTTAAGGAGATTGCAAGTGATGTCCGATATTCGATCCTTGTTAATCCCCGAAACGAGGATTCCTAGCTCTTCAAAGTGTTCTATGTCCTTGATTCCGCGCTGAATGGCTTGCGTCATGGCTTCTACGACTTTCCTCGCAAGTCCGGGACCAGATCCAGAACCCGCACTACTTTTACCCGCAAAACCCAGCCGGAACTCCCGAGGCTCGGGGAATTCCATCAGTGATAGCGTACGCCTGTAGTACTGATGCTTAGGATTGAGCTTACTACTGGCCAGAAGGGTAAAAGCGGACTGGAAGTACGCCATCATCTCACCGTAAGCTTGCCGCCAATTAGAATCCGAGTCCGCGAAGACCAAAAAGGGATCGACGAAGAGCAGAGTATCGTTTTCGAGAATCGGATCAAACCAATCAAACTCTGCCTTATATTCGATCTGAAAGAGCTCGCTGAAGTACATGACTTTCCCCCCACGCTTGCAGCAGCATGCCCGATCAAGACACCCCATCATGATGAGGCCTAGTCGGCCGTTGTGGGTAGCCATCGGCAAGCTTCGTGGAGAGGCCGGTGCCTGGCGACGTCGCCCCGTCCGCTGCTGGTTCCAAAGACGTAGTGCGGGGTGGAGGCGGCTGTCGCGGCACGTCGCTGTTGTAGCACTTCATTGCCTTAGCGTTCGGCGGGTCGCCCTCCACGCTGGAGCCCTCGACGCGAACTACGAGCAGGTGGAGGGCTGAAGTCCACAAGGCAGGTTGGGCAACCGTCTTGGGACAGTGGCGGTCGGCTGCCGTGGTTGCTGTACTTTCCTGCTGTACAGCAGCCGTACGCACAAGCTCAGAGACGTAAGGCGTTCGTTCGGTAGACCGCGCACCAACACGGCAGACTGGCGGCTGTGAAAGACACCGTAGCTTCGCCTTGATCACAGCAGTCTCTACCTTGTCTGCCGGTGCGATCACGGGCGGGTTCGCTTTTTGGAGCATCCGTCAGGGGGGCTAGCGAACAGGCAAAACGGGCTCGTGAAGACCGAATCGAGCAGCGAGCCACTCGGCATCGAGAGGCCCGCCGGGACGCTTATGTTCGCTCTCTCGACCTAGCCATGCAGAAAGATCATCTTATGACGGCCGTTTGGATTCAGTCCCCCTCGTCCCTCAGTCCGGATCATGATGCACGGATGAGTGACTCGGTGGATGAGCTATGGAAGGTGCTCCCCGTCGTGCTGTTGGAGGGTGCGCTTGATGTCGCTGAGGCAGCTCGCTCGCTCTGCGGCCTTGCTGCTGAGGAATGGGATTGTCTCACCGATGGGGCAGGCTCTGACGTTCGTCCTCTCAACGTCTTGCTCAGTGACGACTTTCTGGACTTCTCTGAGCGACGGGCTGCTCTTAGGGAGCAGTTCATCAGTAGGGCCAGAGAAGCACTCGGAGGCCATCTACCTCCTCCAAATGCATGATTGCTAGACCCTCCCGATTATGCATCGCCCCGACTCCCCTCACCCACCTCTCACCCCGGCACCCATCCCGTCTGCCTTCGACCTACACACTGTGGAGCGGGCGTGGTTCAGGGCACCAAGGTGGGGCGCGTCACGGTACGAACGACCTTGACGCCCTGGGCCGCGACTGCTCGGCTTTGCCTCGGCCGAAGGTGGTCGGGATGGGAGCCCCACGACACCACGCTCCGGCCAGGAAGCTCGCATGTCCAAGGGTTTGTTCCCGACTTCCGGGTGGGTGGGTGGTCTGCGCGGGAGTGGAGTGGGGCGACCCGGCCCCGGCAAAGCGTCTGACGGTCGGGAAGCGGCCGGAACTCATGCCCCGCTGGTGAGGGTGTGTGGGTGGCGGGACGGGTGTGACACATGGGGCGCCGAGTGGGCCGGTCGGGGGCGGTGATGTGTCGTGGGGACGGGTTAACCGACCTCAGGACGCATCACCCGCCCAAGGACTCCCCAAAGCCCCCGCTAAACTGGGACATAGGGGGCAGGTTGCGGGTCCGTCCGCCCCCAGCCAACAGGTGCCACCCGACAACGGACCCTCACAGCGGGGCATGAATCCCAACTACCCACCCACACCTGCCCGCTGAGCCGGGGCCGGGCCGCCCCACTCCACTGCCGCGCAGCCCCGCAGGGCCCACCGGGCCGCAGGCCGGGAACAGAGCGGCACCACGAAACCAGCCCCCCGGGGACCCCTCCCCCGGGCCGCCCCCCACAAAGCTGCACTTGCGGTGGAGGGTTGGGAGTCAAGGGTGACCGCAGGTCATCGGCTTGCCGACGCGACGAAGGAGCGCCCTTGACGCCCGACCCGGAACCGCGAGACTCAAAGGTCAGAGGCGGCCCCCACCGCCATGACCGGCTCCGGGTCACCTCGGCTACCCCCGGCTGTTGCGCGCGAGGTCCAGGGCGTAGTTCGGGTACCAGTCCCCCGCCTTGGGGCCGCCCTTGCAGTCGCCGTCCGACTCTCCCGGGCGCTTGATCCACAGGTATGCCTTGACCAGTGGATCCCCGGTCTTCGTGGTCGGTTGTTCGCCGAGCGCGCGGCCGGGCGGGTTGCACCAGTTCTCGCCCGGATCGCCCTGGGTGTAAGGGCCGTTGCCGTTGCGGCTGGTGTCGATCACGAAGGGCTTGCCACCGACCTTCGCGGAGAGCCGCTTGCCGAAGTCCTTGCTCGCCGCGGTCGGGTAGAAGTTGGACACATTGACCGAGAAGCCGTCCGCGTCGGCGATGCCCGCCCGCTGGAGCGGTTCGAACAGCGCGTCGGGCGTCTGCCAGCCGGCGTTGCCCGCGTCCAGGTAGACCGAGGTCGCCGGCTGCTGCTTGAGCCGCTGGATGGCGCCCTTGAGCAGGTCGTAGCGCTCCTCGTGGAACTGGCCGGGAGTGCAGCCGTCCACCAGGTGCAGGAGGGCGTCGGGTTCCAGGATCACGGTCGCGCGGCGGTCGCCGATGCCCTTCGCGACCTGGTCGACCCATGTGCGGTAGGCGTTGCCGTCCGAGGCGCCGCCCTTGGAGAACTGGCCGCAGTCGCGGTGCGGGATGTTGTAGAGGACGAGCAGCGCGTCGCGGTCGGCCTTCTTCGCCGCCTCCGTGAAGCCCTTGGTCTGTGCCTCGGGGGTGTCGGGCCCGATCCACTCGGCCACCGGCTGTTCGGCGATCCTCCGGATCAGCGCGGCGTTCTCGATGGCGCCCGCGCTGTCGTACGCGGCGACCTGACGGGCCGCCCTGCCCTCGGGGTTGACCCAGTACGGCGCTTCCGCCCTGGGCCGCTGGCCGATCGGCGCCGCCTTCGTACCACCGTCGCCGTCGTCACCGTCGCCGTCGGACGAACAGCCCGCGAGCAGCAGCACCGCCCCCGCCGCCGCCACACCGGCCCGTACGCGTCCGGGCCCGGCGCCGCGGTCGCGACCGGAATAACTGCCGTACATTCACTCCCCCTTGGTGCACCATCACTGTGTCCGGGGTCCGGGGCCGCTCTCCCCCGGCCGCCCCGACCGAGCCGGCCCGGTCGTCGCCAATCCTGGCATACCGGCCCCGCGCCGGGCCGGGGTCCGTCAGCTCTCGCGCGGCTCGCTCACTCCCGTCAGATATGCCGAGACCACCACGTTCGCCGTGTAGGACCCCGTCGCGCGGTCGAAGGTTCCACCGCAGGTGATCAGCCGCAGCTCGGCACGGGAACTTCGGTGCGGCCCATAGGCCTTGTTCGCGTCGAAGCGGTCCGTGCCGAAGACCCGTACGTCGTCGATGGTGAACTCGGCGATCTTCCCGTCCACCCCGGTCACCCGGATCTTCGCGCCGCGCCGGGCCGCGCTCAGCCCGTGGAACACCGCCGGTTTCGTCTCGGTGTCGGCATGGCCGACGAGGAGCGCGGCGCCCTGCGCGCCGGGCCGGACCCCGCCGCCGTACCAGCCGACCGCGCGCGGTGTCGCGTACGGCGGTGGATCGACCGCCCCGGTGTCATCGAGCCCGCGGGCCACGACGGGCGCGTCGATCCCCATCGCCGGTACCTCCACCCGCCGCGGCTCGGCCGGCTCCAGCGGGGTACGGGCCGGTGGCAGCGCCACCCTCAGCGGGCGGCCGACCGCCGCCACATCGCCGGTGGTGAGCGCGGACCATCCGCCGGGCCCTTCGCCGATGTCACGTCCCCAGAGCCAGAGCCCCAGCAGCAGGACGGCCCAGGTCACTCCGGCCAGCAGTCTGCCGATGCCCGGGGCGGCGCTCCGGCCGGACATCTCAGTCCGAGTCCCGCTCGGAGTGGCGCGAGCGCCGTGCGCTCCTGAGGGCCACGGCGACCGCGGCGACGCCCGCCAGGACCAGGCCGATCACCGCGTGCGGCATACCGGGCCCGGTGGCCTCGGCGGCGGACCGTGAGTCCGTATCCACCTCATCCGCGTCTTCCGCGTCGCGCACGTCCCGTGTCCCAGGTACGTCGCCCGCGCCCCCGGCCAGGGGCGCAGCGCCACCGCCGCCCGCGCGGACCGGTGCCACGGGACTGGCGTGGTGACCGGGCTTGTCGTGCCCGGCAGGGGCGACGACATCGAAGCCGCCCGCGCCCGCGTGGCCATGACCGTCGCAGCGCACATCGATCTCGTATCTGCCCTCCTTGACGGAGGATCCGATGACGGCGGATCCGGTCAACGCGCCATCCGCACCGCCCGCGCCACCCGTGCTATCCGCGCCGCCCGCGCCGCCTTTCAGTGCCGCGTCGGCGACGAAGACCCGCGACACGGCGGCACCCGAACCGCTCGCGCAGCCCTCGGCTCTGATCTCGATCTCGCCACCCGGGGCGACCGCGGACGGCGTGACCATGACCCGTACGGAGTCATGGGCCCGCGCGGCGTCGGCGCCGAGGGCGGGCGCGGCCATCAGTACGGCGACCACCCCCGCGGCACGGAGAGCGAGCAACCCTGAACGCATCGTGAACCTCCTGGTACACGACAGACTCACGCGCGCCGCCGGATTTCGCATCCGCAGCGCGCGGTCACTCGCTCATACGCCGCACGGACACACTCAGACGCGGTCGATCAGATCGGCGATCGAGTCGACGATCCGCGACGGACGGAACGGATAGCGGTCCACATCGTTGGGGGTCGTCACGCCGGTCAGCACCAGGAAGGTCTCCATCCCGGCCTCCAGTCCGGCCAGCACATCGGTGTCCATCCGGTCACCGATCATCGCGCTGGTCTCGGAGTGCGCGCCGATGGCGTTGAGCCCGGTCCGCATCATCAGGGGGTTGGGCTTGCCCGCGAAGTACGGGGCCTTGCCCGTGGCCTTGGTGATCAGCGCGGCGACGGCGCCGGTCGCGGGCAGCGGGCCCTCGGTCGAAGGGCCGGTCTCGTCGGGGTTGGTGCAGATGAACCGCGCTCCGCCGTTGATCAGCCGGATCGCCCGGGTCAGCGCCTCGAAGCTGTACGTACGGGTCTCGCCGAGCACCACATAGTCCGGCTCGTGGTCGGTGAGGATATAGCCGATGTCATGCAGAGCCGTGGTCATCCCGGCCTCGCCGATGACATAGGCCGTACCGCCGGGCCGCTGGTCCTCCAGGAACTTGGCGGTGGCGAGCGCCGAGGTCCAGATGTTGTCCACGGGCACATCGAGCCCCATCCGGGCCAGCCGGGCCTGGAGATCGCGCGGGGTGTAGATGGAGTTGTTGGTGAGGACGAGGAACGGCTTGCCCGACTCCCGCAGTCGCTTGATGAACTCGGCGGCGCCGGGGATCGGGACCCCCTCATGGATGAGGACGCCGTCCATGTCGGTGAGCCAGGACTCGATCGGCTTGCGCTCTGCCACTGGACTGTTCTCCGCTCTGCGGTGGCCAATAATGCACGGTCCGACACGCTCAGCCTAACCAGCGCGTGCGGTGGACGGCACGGGGTCCCGTCCACCGCACAAGCGATCAAGGTGGGGCCGGGGTGGCGGCCCGGCCGGGGGAGGTCCGGCAGCTGCCGGTGGAGGTCCGTCAGCTGCCGGTGGCCGACTTCCAGGCGTCTATGTACCCGTCGAGGTTCTTCTCGATGTCCTGCCAGTCCGGCTCGAAGATCTCCACGCCGTCGACCAGCTTCGTGAGCGCGACGGCGTTCGCGTCGGTGGGCTTGATGTCCGTACGGGCCGGGAAGCCGCCGCCGATCTCGCTGACCTGCCGCTGCGCCCGCTCGGCCAGCATGAAGTCGAGGAGCTTCTTGCCGTTCTCGCTGTGCGGGGCCTTGCTGACCAGTCCGGCCGCGTAGGGCAGAGCGAAGGTGGTGGGCTTGCCGCCGTCCTTCGCGGGGAACCAGATGCCCAGGTTCGGCATGGACCTGGCCTGCGCGAAGTTCATCTGGACGTCGCCGTTGGCCACCAGGATCTCGCCCTTGTCGACCTTGGGCGCGAGCTTGGAGGTGGAGGACGACGGGCCGACGTTGTTGGCCTGGAGCTTCTTGAGATAGGCCATCGCCGGCTCCTTTCCGCCGAAGTCGTGCATGGCCTTGATGACCACGGCCGTACCGTCGCCCGCGACGCCGGGCGTGGAGTACTGGAGCTTGTTCTTGTACGCCGGGTCGAGCAGGTCCTCCCAGGTCGTGGGCGCCTGCTTCAGCTCCTTGGTGTTCCGGATGAAGCCGAAGTAGTTGTTGACGACCGTGGTCCAGGTGGAGTCGGCGGACTTGCCGGCCGCGTCGAGGTGCTCGGCGCCGCTCGGTTCGTACGGCTGGAGCAGCCCCTTGGCGTCGGCCTGCTGGATGAACGGCGGGAGCGTGACGAGGACATCGGCCTGGGTGTTGGACTTCTCGCGGACGGCGCGCTGCACGACCTCGCCGGATCCGCCCTCGACGTAGTTGACCTTGATGCCGGTTTCCTTCTCGAAGTCCTTGAAGACCTGGTCGTACCAGCCGTCGCCGTTCTCGCCCTTGAGTCCGTCGGCGCTGTAGACGGTGACGGACTTCTCGTCCGAGGCGGTGGAGGAGCCGCCGCAGCCGGTGAGGGAGAGCGCGAGGACGAGACCGCCCGCGATCAGGGGCAGGGCGGATCCCCGCAGGGCGGACTTCCGCACGGTGGGTGTCCCTGGGGCGGACTTCCGCACGGTGGGTGTCCCTGGGGCGGTCGTCCGCGGGGCGGGGAGCGGCTGGCGAGTGAAGGCGCGCATAACGTGGTCTTCTCCTAGCGAAAAGTGGCTTTGGTACGGATACGGGAGAGGGCGAGCAGCACCAGCAGCGTCGTGCCCATCAGAACGACGGCGACGGCCGAGCCGGTGAAGAGGGAGCCGCGGTCGGTGGCGGTGAAGATCCGTACCGGCAGTGGCATCCAGTCGGGCGGATAGAGCATCATCGTGGCGCTCAACTCGCCCATGGACAGGGCGAAGCAGAGGCCGGCCGCCGCGTTGAGCGATGGCAGCAGGAGCGGTATCCGCACCCGCCACAGCACATACGAGGGGCGGGCGCCGAGCGACGCCGCCGCCTGTTCGTACATCGGGTCGAGCCGCCGGAGGGCCGCCGACACCGACTGGTGGGCGAACGCCGTGACCAGCACGGTGTGCGCCAGGATCACGATCCAGCGCGTGCCGTTCAGCAGCAGCGGCGGTTGGCTGAACGCGACCAGTACGGCGAGCCCCACGACCACCGACGGCACGGCGACGGGCAGCATGAACAGCGCTTCGAGGACGCGACGTCCGCGCCTTCCCAGCGCGGCACCGGCCAGCGCGGCCCAGGTACCGATGGTCAGCGCCAGCAGACTGGCGGTGACGGCCGTGATCAGACTGGTCAGCAGGGCCTGGAGGGATTCCCCGCGTACGGCGGCGCCGTAGTGCCCGGCGGTCGGCCCGGAGGGAAGCGCGCCCGACCAGTTGGTGGAGAACGACGCGGCGACCACGACGAGCAGCGGCAGCGCGAAGAGCGGAAGGAAGAGAACGAGGAAGCCGCCCCAGGCGGCCCACCGTCCCGTACGGCTATGCACCAGCACGGCAAGCCACCATTCGGTAGACGGCGTACAGCCCGACGGAGAGCGCGACATTGACGACGGCGACCACACAGGCGGCCGGATAGTCGGATTCGAGGATCGCCTTGCTGTAGACGAGCGTCGGCAGGGTCGTGACGCCCTTGGCCCCGGTGAAGAGCACGATCCCGAACTCGTTGAGGCAGAGAACGAGGACGAGACTGCCGCCGGCGGCGAGCGCGGACAGCGCCTCGGGCAGGATCACCCGCCGTACGATCCTGGCCGGCCTGGCACCCAGCGAGGACGCCACCTCGATCTGCGCGGTGTCGAGTTGGGAGAAGGCGGCGAGCAGCGGGCGCATCACGAAGGGCGTGAAGTACGTGATCTCCGCGAGGAGCACGCCCCAGGGGGTGGTCAGAAACCGCACCGGCCCCGACGCCGCGCCGGTGACGTCCGTCCAGGCGCCGTTGACCATGCCGACCGTGCCGTAGATGAACAGCAGCGCGAGCGTGATCAGGAAGGACGGGAAGGAGAGGAAGACATCGATGAAGCGGGCGACCGCCCGGCTGCCGGGGAACGGTACGAAGGCGATGACGAGGGCGAGTGCGAAGCCGAGGACCAGACATCCGGCGGTCGAACCGACCGCCAGCCAGACCGTGGTGGTGAGCGCCTCGCGGAAGGCCTCGGAGGCGAAGACCTCGGTGTACGGCTCGATCGAGGTGCCGCCCGTGTCGGGTGAGAAGGACTGCTTGACGACCAGGGCGAGCGGATAGAGGAAGAAGAGAGCGAGGGCGGCGACAGGAGGCAGGGCCCACAGAAGCCTTCGGTCGCGCCGGGCCCCACGGGTCTCCCGCGTTTCGGGGTCCTTCCCCGTCCCGGGTGGCCGTACGGACTGCCGCTCCGCCACCTCACCGGACACGGCACTAGACATCGGGGCCACCGATCCCCGCGCCCGCGGGCAGCAGCACCGCGTCCTCGGGCGCGAAGTGCACGGTCACCTCGTCGCCGAGGGCCGGGGCCTCGCGCAGCTCCCGAACGTCCGCCTTGAGCCGGTGCCCGGCCACCTCCACGTACAACCGGTGGGTGGAGCCGCGCCACTGCACCTCGGCGACCGTGCCGCGCAGGGTGTTGGGCCCGGCGCCGAGACCGACGAGATGCGGGCGCACGCAGAGGGTCGCCGTGGCCCCCCGCGCCACATCGCCGGTCGCGACCTCGATCTCCGTACCCGCGAAGGCGACCCCGGCCGTACCGACCGTGACGGGCAGCAGATTCGCGTTGCCGACGAACGACGCCGTGAACTCGGATCGGGGACTGCGGTACAGCTCGCGCGGGGTGCCGCAGTCCGTCAGCCGCGCCCGGTCCATGACGGCGATCCGGTCCGCCAGGGTGAGCGCCTCGACCTGGTCATGGGTGACGTACAGGATGGACACATCGGGCAACTCGCGGTGCAGCCGGGCCAGTTCGGTGAGCATTCCGGAACGCAGCCGTGCGTCGAGCGCGGAGAGCGGCTCGTCGAGGAGCAGCACCCGGGGGCGGATGGCGAGCGCGCGGGCGATGGCGACGCGCTGCTGCTGACCGCCGGAGAGTTCGCGCGGGTAGCGCCGGGCGTACGCGGCCATGCCCGTCAGCCCCAGCGCCTCGGCGACCCGGCCGGGGATCTCGCTCCTGGGGACCTTCGGGTCCCGCTGCGCCTTGAGTCCGAAGGCGACGTTCTCCTCGACCCGCAGATGCGGGAAGAGCGCGTACTGCTGGACGACCATCCCGATGCCGCGCCGGTACGGCGGGAGGTCGGTGACGTCCCGGCCGCCGATGAGCACCCGCCCGGCGGCCGGCCTGACGAATCCGGCGACGGCGCGCAGCGCGGTCGTCTTGCCGGAGCCCGAGGGGCCGAGGAGCGCCATGAACTCCCCCGGCCCGACGGTCAGATCGAGGGAGTCGAGGACGGTGGTCCGGCCGTACGCGACCGACACACCGTCGAAGCGGATGCCACTGCGCGAGGGCGGGGGCGAGTGCGGCGAGGGCGAGAACGTGAGCGAGGGGCCGGTTTCAGGCGTGGTGTTCCTGACCGCGGGGCCGGTCATCACTCCGCCTCCGCCGCGGCGAGAGCGGCAGGCAGAGCGGCGACCGACGCGAGGACATGCGTCGCGCCGTTCGCCTCCAGCGCGTCCCGGTCATGGGCGCCGGTGAGCACGCCCGCGACGACGCGCGCGCCGGACCGAACCCCGCTGAGCATGTCGTACGACGTGTCGCCGACGACCGCGATCTCCCGGACCCCGTCGGCCGCGCCGGTGCGCAGGAAGGCCGCCAGCACCATGTCCGGGTACGGACGCCCGCGCCCGCCCGCGTCGGCCGGGCAGAGGGTGAGTTCCACCAGCTCCCGCCAGCCCAGCGCGGCGAGGATCGCGTCCTGGGTGACGCGGGCGAAGCCCGTGGTCAGCACTACCGTCCGGCCTTGGGCGCGCAGCTCCTCGATGGCTTCGCGCGCACCGGGTACGGGCGCGATGTGCCCGGCGGCGACCAGCTCTCCGTAGGCCGCCTCGAAGGCCGTGTTCGCCTGCTGGGCCTTCGCCTCGTCCCCGAAGAGATGCCGGAAGACGGAGATCTTGGACTCGCCCATGGTGGCGCGCACATGAGCGAGCATCGACTCCGGCTCGGCGCCCATGCGACGCACCGCGACCGAGAACGCGCGCTCGACGAGTCCGCCGTCGGCGACCGTGGTGCCCGCCATGTCCAGCACGACCAGCTTGATCGTCGGTTTCCCCGGCACGTTCGGCTCGTTCACCTTGCTTACGTCAGCCACCTGGCTCACGTCAGTCATCTGGCTCACGTCAGCCACTCTGCTCACCTCAGTCACCTTGCTCGCTTCCTTCACCCTGCTCACCAGCCCAGTTCGTTCGCGGTCGTCTCGGCGATGGCGGGCGAGCAGGTCATCCCGCGCCCGCCCGGCCCCGTCACCAGCCACACCCCGTCCCGCACCCGCTCCCGGTGCACGACCCGGGTGGTGTCGACGCACTGCGCGTACACCCCGGCCCAGCGGCGCCTGATCCGCGGCAGCGGTCGGCCGAGGAAGGACTCGACGACGGCGGAGAGATGCGCGTACGGGTCGTCCAGCAGGTCGAAGGCGAAGGGGTGCGCGTACTCATGGGTGTCGCCGATGGTCAGCCCACCGTCCCGGCGCTGCACCATGAGCAGTTGCATCCGGTGCTCGGCGGCGACGGGGTCCTGTGCCTGGCCCGTGTTGAGCGCGTCGAGCGCCGCGCTCGCGTAGGCCGGGTAGTAGCGGAAGCTGTCGGCGTCCGCGACGGAGGTGGTGAGATCCTCACCGAGGGGATCGGTCTGCATCATCTGGAGCCGCACGCGGCGCACGGGCAGATCGGGCACCAGCTCACGGACGAGCCCGCTCAGCGCGGCGCCCGTGCAGAGGATGACGGCGTCGCCGGAGTGCGTCTCGCCGTGGTCGTCGCGGACGGCGTGCTCACCGATGACCTCGCGGACCTCGCGCCCGCCGAGGTAGGTGTACCGCCCGGAGGCCAGCAGCTCCCGCTTGAGGGCGAGTTGGGCCGTACGCGGCTCGACGGCCGCGTCCCGCTCGCACCACAGAGCGGCCGTGAAGTCGCCCAGCAGCGCCGGGTTGACCACCCGCGCCTCGGCGGCGGTGAGCAGTCGATAGCCGCGGGCGGCGGCGTCGGGGCGGGAGGCCGCCGCCTCGGCGACGGCGAGCTCCAGCTCGGTACGTACGGGGGTCAGCGAACCGTTGGCCCGGAAGCCGAGGTCGGGGACGCGACGGCCGATGTCCTCCCACAGCTCGCGGGCCCGCAGCGCCGTCTCCAGCTCCTCGCCGCCCGCGCGGCCACTCACCCAAATCTGCCCGAAATTACGGAGAGAGGCCCCTCGCGCCTCGGTCTCGCGCTCGATCTGTACGACCTCGTGGCCGCGGTTCACTGCGTGCCAGGCGTGCATGGTTCCCACCACGCCGGCTCCTACGACGATGACTCTCACGACGGCAACGCTCCTCGCGGGTAGTGGCCCGGAGCCGTCCGGTCGGCAACCGGACGGTGAACGGGCCCTCAAGTTTGGACCAGACCCGTTATCTTTCCGTAATCGAGCGAGATAGTCACGACCGCCGTGGCGGCTGGTCGCCAATCGTGAGTTCTCGTGTTCCCTCGGACACGGCACGAGCCGACAGTCGCGGAACCGTCAGCCGCGAACCCCGCCCAGGTGGGTGGTGAAGCTGAATCGGTCTCCGCGGTAGAGGGTGCGCACGCGCTCCAGCGGGTTGCCCGTCGTATCGCGCGAGACACGGTGGATCAGCAGCATGGGCAGGGCCGGCGGGGTACCGATCAGCAGCGCCTCGCGCGGGGTGGCGAGCACCGTCTCGATCCGTTCGTCCGCGTCCCCGAAGGAGATGCCGAGCTCATCATGGAGATAGGCGTAGAAGGACGAGTCGGGGTCGAACTCCGTGGCCAGGGAAGGCACGCGGGCGACGGAGACATAGGTGCTCTCCAGCCCCACCCGCTCGTCGTCGGCAAGCAGCACCCGCTCCATGTGCCAGATCTGCTCACCGAGCGCCACCCCCGTCGCGGCGGCCAGCGAGGGCGGGCAGGCGAAGCGGTCGAGGGAGATGAGGTTACGGCCCGGCCGGCGGCCCTGCCTGCGTACGCCCTCGGTATAGCTGGCGAGCGAGAGCGGCTGCTCCAGTTTGGGGCCCGCGACGACCGTTCCCCGACCCTGTCTGCGCAGCCGGCCCTCCAGCAGGAGCTCGCGGAGGGCCTGGCGCACGGTCTCGCGGGAGACCTCGTACCGTACGGCGAGATCGCGTTCGGTGGGGAGCAGCCCCCCTTCGCCCAACTCCTCGATCAGGACGGCGACCCGCGCCTTGACCGCGTAGTACTTGGGGATGCGGCCGTGCTCCGGAATGCCGGAGCGGACGGGGGCGCCTGGTGCCTGGTCGTTCGGGTAGTCCACCTGGGGATATTCGCATGGGGCGCCCGGGCCCGGGCGCCCGGGCCCGGCCGGTCAGGGGCGCCCGGCCCGCAGCCGCCGTACGCCGGCGACCAGCATGACTCCGGCCGTGAGCAGGGCCATGGCGGCGGCGACACGGCCGACGAGGTCGTTGCCGGCTCCGGCACGGGCGAGTTCGGGCCGCTCGTCCGCCCGCTGCTCCTTGTGGCGCTCCTCCCTGCGGCCCTTCTCCCTGTAGCCCTCCTCCCTGTAGCCCTTCTCGTTGTCGCTGTTCGCCCTGTCACCGTTCACCTTGTCGCCGTTCAGCCCGCCCGAGCCGACGGCGAAGTCGTACGTGTTGGACTCCCCCACCCAGTCACCGTCACGTCCGCGGCGCTGCACGGTCGCGGCGCTCATCACGACCCTGTTCGGGCGTGTGTCCGCGGCGAAGGCCAGCCGCGCGCTGACGGTCACGGTCCGGCCCTCCGGGACGACGAAACCCGGGAAGCCGTCGTTGAGGACACCGACGATCTCGTCCTCGTCGGTCTTCTCCAGCGACAGCGTGCGCCACCGCCCACCGTCGCCGGACGTCGCCGGCCTGATCTGGAGCGTGACCTGGGAGACGGCCAGCGTCCGGTCCCGGTCGGCGAGGACGACCACGGGATGGATGTACCGGCAGTCCGCGTCCGTGGTGTTGGTCAGATCGAGAAACCAGGCCCCGGGGCCGCCGCCGGGCCGGAAACCGGTGGGCCCACCATGGATACGGGCCTCGATCGGGAAGTCACGATCGAAGACATCGCCGCAGCGGGGCTCGCGCGTCGCCTCACGGGCGCCGGCGGAGGCCGCCGTCCGGACAGCCGTCGCCTGCTCGGCCCGCGCCTCCTGGGTGAGCGCGGGCAGCGTGGGCACTACGGTCGGCGCGAGGGCGGTGGCCGCGGTGACCCCGAGGGCGAGGGCGCGCCGGAACCTCGCGAGGGGCTTGCGGAGAGGGGACAGCCCGGGGCGCATGGACAGCCCGGGGCGTATGAACGGCTCGGGTTGTAGGGGTCGTATGGACAGCCGGGGTCGTATGGACGGCTTGGGTCGTATCAACGGCTTGGGTCGTATGAAGGGCATGGGTCGCACGGCCTTTGCTGATCGCGTGGCGGTCGGGGCACAGTTGCCCGGCCGGCCGGTCGGCCGCCACTGGACGAACGAGCTGGACGAACGAGTCCCGGCCCCGCATCCCTGACGCTGTCATGTGCCGGAGGCCCGGCCCGAACGCTGTACCCCCAAATGGATGATCAATCGAACAAATGAACTCGATCAGCCCAGTTCCGCACTTCGGCGGTGCCTGAACACCGGCGCCAGGACCAACTGCGCGGCGCCCTCCGCGACCGGATGCGCGCCCCCTTGCGCCGCCGCCACGGAGATGCCCGCGCCCCGGGCGCGTTCGGTGACGGCGGCGGCCACTCCCCGTACGAAACGCTCCTCGTGCGCGGCGATCGTCCGGCCGCCGAGCAGTACGCGGTCGATGTCGAGCAGTCCCACGAGGTTCGCCGCCCCGGCGCCGAGCACCCGCGCGGCCTCCGCCAGATCGCCGCGGTCGACCGCCGCCAAGCAGAGCGCCTCGATACAGCCGCGGTTTCCGCACTCGCACAGGGGCCCGTCGAGCTGGATGACCTGGTGGCCGAACTCGCCCGCGCCGGTGCGTGCGCCGCGGTGAAGCGTGCCGCCGAGGACGAGCCCGGCGCCCAGGCCCGTACCGAGATGGAGGTACACGAACGAGTCGCCGGGCCCGCGCGGCGCGAGTCCGAGAGCGGCGGCGTTGGTGTCCTTGTCGAGGACGACGGGGAGTTGGAGGCGCGCGGCGAGGGCGTCGCGCAGCGGGAAACCGTCCCACTGCGGAAAGCCGGTGACGCGCCGGGGTACGCCGGTGGCGTGATCGAGCGGCCCGGGCATCGCGACACCGACACCGAGCAGTTCCCCGGCACGGCCTCCGACCCGCCCGGTCCCGTCCCACTCGCCTCCGACCCGCTCGGTCCCGGCGCGGCCGGCCTCCGCCCGTACCGCGTCCACCTGGACCGCCGCCGTCTCGATCACCTGTTCCGCCCCCGCCCCGAGGTCGAACGGAACCCTGCGTACCGCCACCGGCGTGCCGGCCAGGTCGACCAGGACCGCCGTCAGTTCGTCGCGGTCCAGATGCAGGCCCACGGCGTAACCGGCCGAGGGGACGAGCCGCAGTACGGTCCTGGGCTTGCCGCCCGTGGAGGCGCGGCGCCCGGCCTCCGCCGCCATGCCCTCCGTACGCAGCCTGGCCGTGATCTTGCTGACCGCCTGCGGGGTGAGGCCGGTGCGCTCGGCCAGTTCCAGCCGGCTGATCCCGCCCTCACCCGCCGTACGCAGCAGGTCGAGCACCAGCGCCGCGTTATGGCCGCGCAGCGTCGGCAGATTGGCGCCCGCGCTCTCTCTGCCATTTCCTGTGCCGTTTCCTCTGCCGTTCCCCGTGTTCACATCCGTCACATCCGTCATTGTCTCTCCTGCTTGCACTTTGGAAACACCGTTGCTTAAGTGGACGCATGACTGGTACCGGCACCCCAACGCGCGTCGGACTCGTGGGCTACGGCCTCGCGGGCTCCGTCTTCCACGCCCCGCTGATCGCCGCCACCGACGGGCTCGTACTCGACACGGTCGTCACCTCCAGCCAGGAGCGCCGGGCACAGGCGCGCGCCGAGTTCCCCGGCGTACGGTTCGCGGCCTCGCCGGACGAACTGTGGCAGCGGGCGGACAGCCTCGACCTCATCGTCATCGCCTCCCCCAACAAGACCCATGTCCCGATCGCGACAGCCGCGCTCAAGGCCGGTCTGCCGGTCGTCGTGGACAAGCCGGTCGCCGGCAGCGCGGCCGAGGCGCGAGAGCTGGCCGCGCTCGCCGAGGAGCGCGGGCTGCTGCTCTCCGTCTTCCAGAACCGCCGCTGGGACAACGACTTCCTCACGCTCACCCGTCTTGTCGCGGCGGGCGAGCTGGGCGACGTACAGCGCTTCGAGTCCCGCTTCGAGCGGTGGCGCCCGCAGCTCAAGGGCGGCTGGCGCGAGTCGGGCGCGGCGGAGGAGATCGGAGGTCTGCTGTACGACCTCGGGAGCCATGTCGTCGACCAGGCGCTGGTGCTGTTCGGCCCGGCGGTACGGGTGTACGCGGAGGCGGACGCACGCCGCCCCGGCGCCGAGGCCGACGACGACACCTTCATCGCGATCACCCACGCGAACGGCGTGCGCTCCCATCTCTACGCCAGCGCCACCACCGCCCAACTGGGCCCGCGCTTCCGGGTGCTCGGCTCGACGGCCGGCTATGTGAAGTACGGGCTCGACCCTCAGGAGGCGGATCTGCGCGAGGGCAGGCGGCCGGGCAGGGGGACCGGCTGGGGTGTGGAGCCCGAGTCGCTCTGGGGCCGGATCGGGGCCGGGGAGTCGCCACTGACGGGCGGGGGCCACCCCGTGGAGACCGAACCGGGCGACTATCCGGCGTACTACGCGGGGATCGCCACCGCGCTGCGCGAGGGCACCGCGCCACCGGTGACGGCGCACGAGGCGGCGGCGGCGCTCGACGTACTGGAGGCGGCGCGGCGCTCGGCCCGCGAGGGCACCGCGGTCACGCTGGAGGTCCGCTCATGAGCGCCCCGCTTCCCCACGCCCCCGCACCCGAAACCCCTGCGCCCAACGCCTCCGTTCCAGAAGCCCCCGCACCCGAAGCCCCTGTCCCCACGGCCCCCACGGTGGCCGAACTCGAAGCGCAGGAAGCCCGGCTGATCCTGCGCCACTTCACCTACGACGACGCGTGGGCGCTGGGCTGTCTGCTGGTCGAGCTGGCGCGCGAGCGGAGCGCGCCGGTGGCGATCGACATCCGCCGGGGCGCGCAGCAGCTGTTCCACTGCGCCCTGCCGGGCTCGACGGCGGACAACGACGCGTGGATCGACCGCAAGCGCCGGGTGGTGGAGCGATACGGCGCCGGCTCGTTCCTCGTGGGCGCCCGCTTCCGCGCCAAGGGCACCACCTTCGAGGAATCCTCGCGTCTGGACCCGGACCTGTACGCGGCGCACGGCGGCTCGTTCCCGATCGCGGTGGAGGGCGCGGGCGTCATCGGTACGGTGACGGTCTCGGGCCTGCCGCAGGCGGAGGACCACGCCATGGTGGTGCGGGCGCTGGAGCGACTGCGCGACCGCGACCGCGGCTGAGGAGTTGGAGCGGGCAGGCGGGTACGGAACGGGCGGCCGTTCCGTACCCCGGCCGCCTCGCTTCCGTACCCTCCTGCCTCGTTTCCGTACCCCGGCCGCCTCCCGCGTCAGGCGTCCTTGAGCTCCTGGCGCTGCCGCCCCAGTCCCTCGATCTCCAGCTCCACCACATCACCCGCGCGCAGATACGGCTTGGGCTCCGGCTTGCCCAGCGCCACGCCGGCGGGCGTCCCGGTGTTGATGACATCACCCGGGTAGAGCGTCATGAACTGGCTGACGTACCGCACGACTTCACCCACCCCGAAGATCTGCTCGGCGGTCGTGCCGTCCTGCTTCAGCTCGCCGTTGACGCGGAGCCTGAGCGCCAGGGCCTGCGGGTCCGGCACCTCGTCCGCGGTCACCAGCCAGGGGCCGAGCGGGTTGAACGTCTCGCAGTTCTTGCCCTTGTCCCAGGTGCCGCCACGCTCGATCTGGAACTCGCGCTCGGAGACATCGTGCGAGACGGCGTACCCGGCGACATGCGCCAGCCCCTCCGCCGCGGAGTCCAGATAGCGGGCGGTACGGCCGATGACGACCGCGAGTTCGACCTCCCAGTCCGTCTTGACGCTGCCCCGGGGCACGAGGACGGTGTCGTCGGGGCCGACCACGGTGTCCGGGGCCTTGAAGAAGATGATCGGCTCGGCCGGAATCTCCGCTCCGGTCTCCGCCGCGTGGTCGTGGTAGTTCAGCCCGATGCACACGATCTTGCCGATCCGGGCGAGCGGCGGTCCGACGCGCTGACCGGGTCCGTCGAGTACGGGCAGTTCGCCCGCCGCGGCGGCTGCCCGGATCCGGTCCAGCGCGGTGTCATCGGCGAGCAGCGCGCCGTCGATGTCCGTGACCAGCCCGGACAGGTCCCTGAGGGTCGTCCCGTCCTGGTCAAGCAGCGCGGGGCGCTCGGCCCCCGCCGTACCGACACGCAGCAGCTTCATGTCTGTCTCCTCTGGTCGAACCTGACCCGGCCGATGGATGCGGCCACCGGAGGGGATTGGCCGATCCTCCAAGACATCCGATCACTCTGCAAGACCCAGTTCAACCGCTGGACCGCCCTCACCTCTTGGACCGCCCTCACCTCTTGGGCGTCAGGAGGTGACCTCTTGGGCGTCAGGAGGTGGCGGTGGCCAGCGCGCCGCCCGCCGGATACATGTCCCGGTAGAGGAAGTAGCGTTCGGCCGCCGTCCATGTCGTACTCGTCACCACGTACAGCGCGGCGGCCAGCGGCACCACGGCGACGGTGAAGAGCGTCGCGAAGGACAGCAGGGGCATCATCTTCGTCATCGCGCCCATGCCCGGCATCTGCTGTCCGTCGGGCCCCGCCGGCATCGCGGGAGCGTGCGCCATCTGGATCTTCGTCCGGCGGAAGTTGAAGGTGGCGACGCCGGCGACGATCGCGAAGAGGCCCAGATACACCAGCCCCGCGCCGCCCAGCAGGCCGCCGTGCGCGAGCGCGTCCGTCCAGCGGTCGCCGAGGGGCGCGGCGAAGAGGGAGTGGCCGAGCAGTTCGTTCCGCTCGCCGCCGATCGTGGTGTTGGAGAAGAGGTGGTACATGAGGAAGAACGCGGGCATCTGGAGCAGGCTCGGCAGACAGCCCGAGAGCGGTGAGACCTTCTCCTTGGCGTGCAGTTCCATGAGCGCCTTCTGCATGCGCTCGGGGTTCTTGCCGTGTTTCTTGCGCAGTTCGGCGATCTGCGGGGCGAGTTTGGTACGTGCCTTCTGACCGCGGGCCGCCGCGCGGGAGAGGGGATGGATCGCCAGCCGTACGCAGGCGGTGAAGAGGATGATCGCCGCGGCGGCGGCGCCCGCGCTGAAGAGCGGCTGGAGCAGATTGGCGAGTTGTCCGACCAGATTGGCGAAAACGGACATGGTGAGCCCTCCGTGGGTCTCGTCGTGCCGGATGAGATGCAGCTCGGCATGACGACCCGCGCGGGGGTGTGGAGAGGGTGGTTGTCGTGCGTGTCCCTGTCCTGCGTGTCCCTGTTCTGCGTACCCCTGCTACGCGGCCGTCGGAAGAAGACGGCCCGGTGCTCGGGGCCGGGTGCGGCCCGAGGCGTCGGGGTCCCGTTGGGGCAGGAAGGCCGTACGTTGCTCACGGTCGCGGATGGCCGTACGTACCCGGTGTCGCGGGTGAGCGGGTACGGAGCGCGCGCTGATCAGGGCGCAGACGACGAGGGCGGAGCCCGCGGCGGCCGTGGCGGTGGCGGCGAGCGCGACGGCGGCGGAGAGGCCACCGGCGTCGAGGAGCAGGACTTCGGCGACGAGGAAGAGCAGCAGCCCGGCGGGGCGCAGCAGCCGCAGCGCGCTGCGGACCATGGCCTGCCCCTCTCGTTCTGGTCGTTCTCGTTACTCGTTCTCGCGACAAACGTCTCTTCAGCCGTTATACACGATCGGTCTCCAGTGGCTGAAGGAGCCGACGGGGCCGGAGCAGGGCCCGGCGTACCGGATCCCGCGGGTCCGGATCGAGCCCCGGGCCCGGCAGCATCTCGACGTCCGCCGGTGGTACGGGGACGCAGCAGGCCGGGCATTCGCCGTACGAGCACAGTTCCGTACCGCAGGCGGCGTGCGTGAAGACCCGCAGCGGCTTCGCACCGCCCGCCCGCCCGGCGCCGTCGACCCGCCCGGCGCCGTCCCTCTGTCCGGCGGCGCCGTCGACCTGCCCGATGCCCCAGACGCTGAGTCGCCGCTTCTCCAGCACACCGGCCCGCTCCAGCGCCTGGAGGCGGGAGGCGAGGACGGCGCGGGGCAGACCGAGGTGGACGAGGAAATCGTGGTACCGGCGCACCCCGTAGAAGGCGTCGCGCACGACGAGGAGCGTCCAGCGCTCGCCGACGATCTCCAGCGCACGGGCGATCGAGCACTGCTGTGTCGCGTAGCCCTTGCCCAGAGCCATGGGCAGCCCGACGACCAGCCCGGCGACCACTACGTACCGACGCGGGAAGCGGGCGCGCGCCACGGGACACCGACGCGCGCACCCCCGCCGCACCCCCGCCGCGGCCTCGACCCGACCCTCCACCCGACCGCCACGCGCGGCGATGGGTTCGGGCGCCAACAACACGGCCCGTTACATCGGTTCGTCGGCGGGTGTCGCGCTGATCATCGCGGTGGCCGCCTCTGTCGCCGACCCGGCGCACGGCGCTGACCTGGCGATCCTGGTGTCGGCGGGGTTCACGGCGCTGGGCGCGGCGGCGGTGCCGGCGCCGCGGGAGCGCCGTCCGAAGGCGTAACCGCGGAGGCACGGTCCGAGGCCGAAGACATGGCACCGAGCGAATCACCCGAATCGGATGAACCGGACGGGCCCGGCACACCCGATACACCCGGCACACCCGATGAATCGCGTGAATCAAGCGAATCGCGCGCGAGCACGTCCACATCCGGCCGAGGGTCGACGTCGGCCCTCGTCGCGAAGGTCACCACCAGCGCGACGACAAGATTGACGGCGAGCGCGACGATCCCCGCGTTCACCCCCCACACCGGATCGTGACCGGTGAAGACCAGCGCGCACACCGTCCCCACCCCCACCGCGAGCCCGCTCAACCCGCCCGCCAGAGTCAGCCGACGCCACACCAGCCCCAGCAGCACCATGGGGAGCAGCTGCGCCATTCCCTCGTAGGAGATGAGGGAGAGCCGTACGAGCGTGTTGGGCGCGGCGTACGTCAGCACCAGCGCGCCCGCTCCCGCCGCCACGACGACCACCTGCGCGGCGCCCTTCTGCCTGGCCCGCCAGCGCGGTACGAGCGAGAGCACGCTGCGCCCCCACATCGTCCCGATCACCAGCATGAACACGGCCATCGGCACGATGGAGGAAAGGGCCGCGGCCACGCCGATGATCCCGACCGCCCAGGCGGGCAGCGAGTCGACCACGAGCCGGAAGAGCGCGAGGTTGGAGTCGGCGCCGGTCAGCCCGGGGACGACGAAGAGCGCGGCCATGCCGAGCAGCATCGGGATGAAGAGGAGCACGTTGTAGGCGGGCAGCCAGATCGCGTTGCGGCGCAGCGCGTCGGCGCTGCGGGCGCCCAGATAGCCCGCGACGGTGGTGGGGAAGATGACGACGGTGAGTGCGTTGAGCAGGGAGGTGGTGATGAACCAGGCGGTGCCCAGCCCGCTGCCGCCCGCTCCGCGACCGCCGTGTCCTGGCAGGGTCAGCCACTCCCCCTTCTGCGCCACCAGCCGGTCGAGGAGCGGCCCGTAGCCGTCGAAGTAGTGCAGCGGCACATAGACGGCGAGGAACCCCAGGGTGCCGATCACCAGTACGTCCTTGAGCACCGAGACCCAGGCACTCCCCCGCAGTCCGCTCACCACCACAAATCCGGTGGTGACCGCGAAGGCAATGAAATAGCCCCAGTTGAGGCTTATCGCCCCGTACGAGATGGTCGAGACGACGACGCCCATGCCGGTGATCTGAAGCTGGATGTACGGCAACAGGAAGACGGTCGCGAGCACCGCCGTCAGGGCGCCGACCCAGGGCCGTCCGAAGCGGTGGGCGAGTATGTCCGTGATACCCACAAGATCATGGCGGCGCGCATAGCCCCACAACATGGGGCCGACCACATAGCCGATGGCGTAACCGCAGGACATATAGGCGACCACATAAAGGACCGGGGCACCGTAGTTGTAGCCCCAGCCCGCGGCGCCCAGATAGCTGAAACTCGTATAGCTCTCGCCGGCCATCAGCACCCAGATGAAGACGGCGCCGAGACTGCGTCCCCCGACGGACCACTCGGCGATCCCGCCGCCCGTACGCCGGCGGACGGCGAGCAGCCCGAGGCCGACCGTCCCGACCATGAAGACGGCGAAGATCGTGGTGGCGACAGCGGCGTTCACTCCGCTCCCTCCCGGCGGCGCAGCCGCTGATCCCCGCGCCAGGCCAGCGCCACGGCGACGGGCGTCAGCACGGTCGCGCCGAGCAGCCACAAGGACAGGAACGGCAGCCCGAGGATCACGGGCTCCACCCGGTTCACCCAGGGCAGCGCCACCAGGAACAGCACGAAGGGAACCAGCAGCCAGAGCAGATGAGGACGGTGTCGAAGCACGTCAGGACCTTAGACGAGGCACGACCGGCCACCGCCCTCCGCTCCCGACCCGCACGGCAGTACGGTGTCCGTCATGCGCCCCGACATGCCTGCCGACCACACCACGGAAGCCGAGCGCCTGCTGCGCACCGCTGCCCAGTACCCCGAGGATCACGAGCCCCTGCTCCTCCGTGCCGCGGCCCATCTGGAACTGGCCGGCGACCGTGATCGCGCGACCGGCCTCTACGACACCCTCCTCGCGACCTCCCCCGACCACCCCCATCTGGTGAAGGCGCTCCAGGCAGCCAACCTCTGGGAGTACGGCCACGAGGCGGAGGCCCGCGCGATCATCGACGGCCTGCGCGCCGCGGCCCCGCTGGACCCGGGCCCCTGGGAGATCGTCGCCGAGACCCTGGAGTCCCACGACGAACTCGAAGCGGCCCACGACACCTTCACCTCGGCGCTCAACACACTGCTCACCCCCGGCGAAGAGGTCCCCTACCCGGTCCACAACCTGCTGATCGGCCGCCACCGCGTCCGCCGCCTGCTGGCCCTGGACCACGACGACTGGGACGGCCTGGCGGACCGCGTCAACCCCGCCTCGGTCACCCTCGACGAACTCCACGACCCCAAACGCCTCTGGTCCCTGGGTTCCGACAACCCCGCCGAACTCCAGGCCGAGATCACCCGCCTCCGCGCCGAACTCGGCTCGTACCGCACGGCCCTGTCCCGCCCCTTCCCGGTGGCGATGCTCCACTGGCCGGCCCCGGAACTGGCCGAACTCCTCGCCGCGTACCCGACCCTGACCACCGAGTACCCCTCGCACGAGACCCACCTGTCCCACCTCGAATCCTCCCTCCGCGACCTCGCCGCCACCGGCACCCCCAACCTGGGCATCGTCACGGCGACGGTCCCGTCGTACGAGGCGTTCGCGGCCTCGGAACAGTCCTCCCCGTCCAACACGGACCTGCTCCCCCAATACGCCACCACCCTCGCAGCCCGAGGCCGAGCCACCCCTTGGCCCCCAGCCCGCAACGCCCCCTGCTGGTGCGGCTCAACAAAGGCCTACAGGGACTGCCACGGCGCAAACTAGCGCAAGATATAGGTAGTTGCTGCAAAAATCACCAGCGGCCATGCGGTTTCGATGAGGGGATCCTTGGATGACGGACGCTGTGGACAGCAGATCTCCGGAAGTCGGACTCTACGAACAGCTGATTACGTTGCGGCTCGAAGACCGTCTCAAGCAGCTGGATGGCGTGGGTAGGCGAACGATCGATGCCGAAGGCGGCATCGAATCAACGCCAAGCACCTTGGCTCGTCATGTTTCGGAGTTCGTCCGGCTGTTCCTTCATAATCTTCCTGCTGCCGAACGCGCCCATGCCGCGAACCACATCCTCGAATCCGTCGGCACGTCCGCTGGCGCCCAAGAGTGGATCGACCTGGTCGCCGACGAACAAAGCGAGCTCATCTCGATTCCAGAACAACAAGCTGTCGCCGGCTACGCCATCAGGTCAGAGCTTCGCGCCGAGTTGGCCACTGCAGATCGATTCGACGTCATAAGCAACTTCGTAAAGCAGCAGGAACTAAGCGTCCTTGAGTATGCACTCCGCGCTGCAAACGAGCGCGGAGTTCCCATTCGGTTCATCACCACGACACACCTGGGCGCCACTGAGCGGCATGCGCTGGATCGCCTGGTCGACGAGTTTGGCGCCGAGGTGAAGGTGAACTACCAGCCAAGCTCTGCCCATCTGCACACGAAAGTATGGCTCTTTAGGCGGAACTCCACATACAACACGGCGTACGTCGAAAGCTCGAAGCTCTCCGCGACAGAGACGCATGCTGGCCCCGAGCGGAACGTGCGATTCTCTTTCATCACAACGCCCGGCGCCATGCAGGAGCTTGAAGCCACCTTCGATTCCTACTGGACCGAGGCAGCTTTTGAGTTGTACGCCCCTGATGTTCATGGGGAGCAACTTGAGACGGCTCTGCTAGAGGCCCGTATGGAATCCGACGGTACGACCAGCCGGACCATCACCGTCTCGGGGCCGGAAGTAACTCCTTATCCACATCAACAGGACATGCTGGAGCGTCTTGAAGTAGAGCGGGATGTCCATGACCGGCATCGCAATCTCTTGGTTGCCGCCACCGGTACGGGCAAGACGGTCATGGCCGCGCTCGACTACAAGACTCTACGCCGGAGGCTCGGTCAGGATCTACGCATTCTCTTCATCGCCCACCGCAAAGAGATCCTGGAACAGTCACTTCAGACCTACCGAGGAGTCCTGAAAGACGAAAACTTTGGCGAGCTACTTGTCGGCGGTGAGATCCCATCCACCTGGAAGCATGTCTTCGCAAGCGTTCAATCACTCAATGCTCGCGCATTGGAGAATCTTACCCCTGAACATTTCGATGTCGTCGTCATCGACGAATTCCATCACGGAACAGCACCGACCTATCGAAAGATAGTAGACCATTTCATTCCGAAAGAACTACTCGGCCTTACAGCAACACCGGAGCGCATGGATGGATTGAATATCCAGGATGAGTTCTTCGACGGTCGAATCGCCGCAGAGATGCGCCTGTGGGAAGCCTTGGAGAATGCTCTCCTCTCCCCTTTCCGCTACTTCGGTATCGCCGATAGCACCGATCTGTCGGCGATCCAGTGGAAACGTGGATCATACGAACCCACCGCTCTCAGTGATGTCTTCACCGGGAATGATAAACGCGCCCAACTAGTCGTCAGCGCCATTGAAGACAAGGTCTCCGACCCTCAGAGTATGCGCGCGCTGGGCTTCTGTGTATCCGTAGCCCATGCTCAGTTCATGGCGAAGTTCTTCCAGCAGGCAGGACTCAACGCCGTCGCACTATCTGGTGAGGTACCCGGCGAGCAGCGCAAGGCAGCACTCGATGCACTTCGGTCCGGAGAGCTGCAAGTCATCTTCTCTGTAGACCTCTTCAACGAGGGCCTGGACATTCCCCAAGTTGACACCTTGCTCCTACTTCGCCCCACATCGAGCGCCACTGTTTTCTTGCAGCAACTCGGACGTGGTCTGCGGCGCTCCACGGGGAAGGACTTCCTCACCGTGCTTGACTTTATTGGTCAGCATCGCAAGGAGTTCCGCTTCGAAGAGCAGTTCCGATCTCTCACCAACCTCACCCGAAATCGTCTCATCTCCGCGATAGAGCACGATTTCCCCCAGCTTCCTTCGGATTGCCGGATCATCCTTGAGTCAAAGGCCAAGGAGTTGATCATCGACAACATCCGCCAGCAAATCAGCGTGAACGTCAATCAACTTGCTGTCGAGGTGCATCGAATCGGCGAGCCTCGCCTTTCGACATATTTGGCAGAGAGTGGACGAGAGATCAAGGAACTCTACCGCGGGTCCAACCACTCATGGACGGCCTTGCTACGCCGCAGCAAGCTTCTCACTACCCCAGCACCTGACGGCGAGGGGGCTCTGCTGAAGCGAGCTTCTGCCTTCCTCCACGTTGACGACACAACTCGCGCTGCGGTCTATACGCGCCTCCTAGAAGACGACGCCCCTTCCTACGACGAGCTATCCGACGGCGACCGCGCTTACGCGCGCATGCTCTTCTTCACACTCTGGCCGTTGGGTGGATTCGATACCTACCAAGCTGGCCTCGCATCCCTACACCACCAGCACACAGCACGCAGCGAGTTGCGCGAAATCCTCGCACACGTCCTTAACCATCTAGACCACGTCACACCGCCCATGCCTGGCGCGCATAGCGACCTGCCATTGCGCTTGCATGCTTCGTACAGTCGCGAGGAAATCCTCACCGCGCTCGGTCAATCCACCATTGGCGGCCTTCTGCCAGGAAATTTCCGAGAAGGCGTTCGCTGGTGTGAGCAACCGAAGGTCGATGCTTTGCTGATCACTCGCGAGAAGGACGACAAGGACTTCTCTCCCCAAACGCGCTACAAGGACTACGCGATGAGCGACACCCTTTTTCATTGGGAGTCGCAGAACCAGACGTCCGAGTCCTCATCTACGGGAATCCGCTACAGGTCTCACCAAGACATGGGCACACACGTGATGCTCTTCCTCCGCCGCTACAAGAAGACGGACATCGGCGGTCCCCAGCCGTGGATGCTGCTCGGTCCTGCGGACTACGTTTCCCACGAGGGCAACAAGCCGATGGGCATCACCTGGAAGCTACACTTCCCGCTCCCCGCTGACGTCTTGACCTACTCCGCCCTCGGCGTAGGTCAGTAGACGTGCCGACTCACATCTCACCGGAGCAAGCGAAGATACGTAACACCTCTGCAGGGTTCTCGGATTGCTCAACAAGCTTGCGATCAAGGTGAGCATCTAGACTGACAGTATGACAAGTGGCCCCGCGATCCTCCCTGGCGATGTCCGTACCCGAGCCCAGATCCGACCCATCTTCGGCGGAAGTCCGTATGGCGGCATTTGCCCGTCTAAGGAAATGCGGAACGTGGTCCTCTACTCGGATCCGGAGGTTGCGGAGCAGTTGGGCTACCACGACGGCTGGCTCGCTGAGGAAGATGCTCTCGGGCCCATCTTCGAGTACACCGGCGCCGGAGGATCGGGAGATCAATCGTTCGCCGGCACAGGAGGCTCGGGAAACACAGCGATACTTCAGCACGCATTGAAGGGGCGAGCACTTCGCCTATTCGTACGTGAGGGCACAAAACCGGGAACCGCCACGAGAACACACCGGTATATTGGCGAGTTCGCCGTGGACGAGGAGCAACCGTTTGTGCCACGCCAGGGCATAGGAGCTGACGGTGCGCCCCGCACTACCATCGTCTTCCGTCTGCGCCCAACGGGGACCTTTGAAAGGTCTGCGCGAGATGCGATAGCTCCGGCCCCACACACCACGGCCCAGTTTGTCCCCCGAGCAGTTACCATCGACATGCTTCAAGCGGCGGCGGTTACGACTGGTGGATTCATAGCCACCGACTTGAGGAGCACAACTAATATTGCTGCACTCGGTGCTGCTGCGAGTGGGAAGCTTATGCCGGTTCAAGCGGTGAAGGTAGCAGAGTTCGCGCGAGCGACCTCTGCAGCAACAACTGTCCGCCGCAGGAAGGCGCTACTAATTGAATCCTATGTAAACCATCTTGAGTCACAGGGACACTCTGTCGGGTCTTTCCAGATCAGAATCGAGGGCAGAACTACGACCTTGCGAACCGATCTTTTTGACGCAACAGACCATGTCTTGTATGAGGCTCAGGGATCAAGCGACCGCGACGCGGTCAGAATCGCACTCGGCCGGCTTCTCGACTATCGCAGGTATGTGAGGCATGACAGGCGGCAATACGAACCGAAGTCTGTCATCCTTCTACCCGGGCGTCCCGATGTCGACTTGGAGGCCCTTCTGGCCAACCACAAAACTTCGCTAATATACCAAGCGAAGACCGGTGAATTTATCTCAATGACGTAACCTGACCCAACGCCCCTACGGAGCAGGCCACTCCCTCGATATAGTTCCAAGCCGCGCCGAGCCCGCGTAAGGAACTAGATTGAGCGGATGCATCCACGCCTCAGAGAAGTGAATATTTAGATGGAGCGCCAACGGCAGCAGAATGTCATCATCCTCCCACGAGTCAATCTGCACCAGAGAAGCCCCGGGTGAGGGGGTGCGCTCTAGGAGCCCACTAGCTTTACCCTGCCACTGCAGATTCCCTTTACCAAGGACCCAAACACTATCGGGCCACTCATGAACTTGATGAGTGCTGCACCACTCCATGAGGTGATTCCCGAGAGTTTCAAGGTTCCCACTATTGAACGCAACAACAATACCCGACGTCGGGAAATGATCATACATATTCCCATAGGCTACAGTCGTGCGCTCAATGGTATTCGGGATCCTCCGATAGGCGGTCTTTTCCATTTTGCGCACTTTGCTGATCTTGTCGCAAGCATTGAACAGCTCCGCACGAGTTAGATTTGTCTTCACTTCCACTATCCCATATGTACATTCATTGGGAATGACTTGATAACCCTCCAAAGAGGTAAGTGGTAGCGTTTCCTTATCCACGATCGCTACGTCACACTGCGACGAAACACTTCCGGAAGAGGTAATGATCTCCACATTGTGCACTGCTCGAACATGGGCAGGCAGATATGACGAAAGGAAGTTGCGAACCAAAACCTCTCGCGAAGTCCCTGCTTCTCCATTGTGATTGAAAACCCTTGATTGCTCGAAGTCCGCCCGCATCCTCTTGGCGACTGAGCTTAGAATTATTCCCAACTTCTCCTGCGGCATGCATTAATCATAGGGGAAGAGGGTCTTAGAGTCTCCACACGCAATGACACCACCGATCAGCGACGGGAGCGCAACGGCGTGCGTCTTCCGGGGTACGGCTTGGGGGCGGTTTGTTCTGGGGGTGCGGGAGGGGCAGTTGGGGGGCTAGAGGTAGGGGCGGATGATGATGTTCGGGCGGTTCGGGCGGGATTTGGCCAGGCGGAGTTTGGTGCGGATCGCCGCTACCAGTTCTTCGGGGTGGTCGCGGATCAGGGCCGGGGCCGCGCTCGTGACGTCGATGCCGTGGGACTCCATCAGCAGGCGGCGGCGGAGGGTGGCGCGGTATTGGGGTGCGCCCAGGTGGTATTCCTCCGAGTCGACCTCCAGGGCCATCCCCGCGAACGGCCAGTAGGCGTCCGGCTTGGCCAGGAAGGTGCCCTTCGGGGTGAGGAGGGTTGGGTTCCAGAGGGCGTCCGGGAGGCCGGCGGTGCGGAGGGTGTCTCGGGCCTGGGCCTCGGCGATGGAGCGGATGCCGGCGCGGAGTTCTTCCAGGGCGGTGCGTACGGCCGGGTTGCGGAGGGCGTGGGAGGCGTGGAGTTCGGCTCGGAGGTCTTCCGGGTGGCAGCTGCACCGCTGGACCGTCGCCGCGAGGATCGCGCGGATCCGTTCCGGCGAGGGCTCGTGGGCCGCGAAGTCGGAGGCCGCGCGGACCGGGTGTACGCAGGGGATGCCGTCGACCAGCAGCGTCGGCGGCCAGCGGCTGGTGCGGCGCAGGCGTACGTACGATCTGTCGCGCAGACCGCGGCGCGCGGCGACCAGTACGTCGGCGCGGTCCGTGCCCGCGTCCCGTACCCCGTACAGCGCGAGCGCCGCCTCGCCGGTCAGGACGGACTTCGTGCCCGAGAGGACGGCCGTCTCCGTGTCCGCGTAGAGGACGGCGGCGAGCAGCCGTTGGCGCGGATCAGGAGCGCCGGTCTGTATCAGGACGACGCCGGGCAGCGGGCGCTGCCAAGGGCCGGACGGTGCGCAGCGGGCCGTGGTGGTGCCGGCGGCGAGGCCGGTGGCGCGCAGTTGGCGGGTGGTCGCCAGGCGCCGCTGCGTACGGGACAGCTGGGCGATGGCCGCGTCGGCGGCGGTGGTTCGAGGCATGGGGATTCCGTGCCCACACCGGGCCTGAAGTGGACACGCGTCGGCGAGCTGTGACGATCTCTTGCGTCCTCCGTAGCGTTCAAGACATATGGTCCGACTTATACGACTCGGCCAAGCCGTCGGTCCGGCGCAGAAACGCCTCGACCGCCTCATGCAGCGCCCCCGGCTGGTCCAGGTGGACATCGTGGGCCGCCGACGGAATCACACGTAGCTCCGTCCCCGGACGGCGAACCCGCATCTCCGTGGCTTCCGCCTCCGGCATCGAGCCCGTATCGCCGCGCACCACGAGCGTGGGGCAGCGCACCCGTTCCCATTCGTCCCAGAACGACCGGCGGGCGTTCTCCGCGACGCAGGCGACCATCACCTCCCGGTCGACGCGCGGGCGCAGGCCGTCCGGGTGTGCCGCCAGGCCCGCCGCCCACGCCCGGCCGGCCGGGCCGCCGCCGAAGAACGCGGTCGCCGCTTCCATGGACGCGAAGGGGACCGGCCAGGAGTCCAGCCAGCCGCCGATACGCGCGGGCAGCTCCGGGGCAGGGCCCCTGGGGCCCGCCTCGATCAGTACCAGGGCACCGAACAGTTCCGGATGAGCCGCGGCGGCGAGCATGGCCGTATGGCCGCCCAGGGACTGGCCCACGAGGACGGGCCGATCGAGCGCCAGATGTCCGGCCACCGCCACCACATCGCGTACATGCGCCGCGCGCGAGACGTCCGCGGGGCGGCGTTCACTGGCGCCGTGGCCGCGCGCGTCGTACGCCACCACCCGGCGCGCGGGCCGGAGCAGCCGTACGAGCGGCTCCCATTCGGCCGCGTGGCCGGCCAGCCCGTGCAGCAGGAGCACGGGCCGGCCCCCGCCCACCTCGCCCATGCCATGGTCGGTACAGGCCAGCCGTACCCCGTCCTCGCTCGTCACCATCTCCGTCGTCCGCGCCATGCGCTGACGGTCCCACGGACCGCGCTCGGGGGCACACCCGTTTCTCGCGTCCCGGGCCGTCACCCGCCGCGCCGGTGGATGACCGAGCAGCGGCACTTTCCCGTTCCGTTGAACGGTCCCGCCCCGCCCTCCGTACTCAACAGCAACTCCCCCACGGTGGCTGGGCGCGTGAACGGACGACAGGGTCCGGACCACGCGCCCAGCGCTTTTCCCGCGCCCAGCGCTTCACCGGGCGCCCAGCGCTTCGTCACGCGCCCAGCAGGTGGGACACCGTATAGATCAGCAGGCCCGCCAGCGCGCCCACCACCGTGCCGTTGATCCGGATGAACTGGAGGTCGCGGCCGATATGCGCCTCGATCTTCCTGGAGGTGTCGGCGGCGTCCCAGCTCGCGACCGTGTCCGAGATCAGGGAGGTGATCTCGCCGCGGTACGTGGAGACCACATACGCCGCCGCGTCCTCGATCCAGCCGTCCAGCTTCGCCTGGAGCCGGGCGTCCGTCGCCAGCCGCGAGCCCAGGGAGAGCAGCGAGGCCCGCGCCCGCAGGCGCAGTTCGCTCCGGTCGTCCTCCGCGGCCGACATGATCATGGCCCGTACGGAGGCCCAGGCCGAGGCGATGATGTCCTGCACCTCGGGGCGGGCGAGCAGCTCCGACTTCAGGCGTTCGACCCGGGCGCGGGTGTCCGTGTCCGACTGGAGGTCCGCCGCGAAGTCGCGCAGGAAGCGGTCGATGGCGCCGCGCGCCGGGTGGTCCGGCATGTCGCGCATCTCGGTGATGAAGCGGAGCAGTTCCTTGTAGACGCGGTCGCCGATCCTCCGGTCGACGAAGCGCGGCGTCCACCCCGGCGCCCCGCCCTGGACCGCGTCCATGACCGAGTCCCCGTGCTCCACCAGCCAGTCGTGCGCGCGGGCGCAGATCAGATCGACCGCGCGGTGGTGGGCGCCGTCGGCGACGACCGTGTCCAGGGTCTTGCCGAGCCCCGGCGCGATCTCCACCGCGTCCGCGCGCCGGGTGATCGCCTCGCCGACGACCGCCTGGACGTCCGAGTCCCGCAGGACGGTCAGCGCGCCGCGCAGCGCCGTGGACAGCTCGGCGGTGACCCGGTCCGCGTGGTCGGGCTCCGCGAGCCAGGTGCCGAGCCGGCGGCCGATACCGAGGGCTCTCAGCCTGTTCCTCACGACCTCGGCCGAGAGGAAGTTCTCCCCGACGAACGCGCCGAGCGACGTGCCCAGCTGGTCCTTCTTGTTCGGGATGATCGCGGTGTGCGGGATGGGCAGACCGAGCGGGTGCCGGAAGAGCGCCGTCACCGCGAACCAGTCGGCCAGCGCGCCCACCATGCCCGCCTCGGCCGCCGCGGCGACGAAGCCGGCCCAGCCGCCCAGGCCGGAGTTCTTCGCCCAGGTGGCGAGCACATAGATCAGGGCCACCAGCAGCAGCAGACCGGTGGCGGTGGTCTTCATCCGGCGGACGCCACGCAGCTTCTCCGCGTCGGCGGCCGTATAGGTGAAGGCGGGGAGCGCCGAACGCTTTCCGGTCCCGGACGGCCGAGTCCCGCCAGGCACACCAGGCCCACGGGACCCACCGGAACCGCCGAGCGCCCCAGGCCCACCAGGCACCCCGGATCCGCCCGACGCCCCGGATCCCCCCGGACCGCCGCCAGACCCGGCGGGCAGACCAGCACTACCACCGCTGCCGTCGCCGCCCACCGCTCTCTCCGGATCTGTACGTTCCATCCGCTCCACCCGATCCACCCGTCCGCGTAAGCGCCGGCGCCATGCTCAACGCACTCGGCTCAACGCTCCATGCTCCCGATCTCGTGCCCCGCGCACCGCCCCTACCGCATTGTCTCTGCCTGAGGTACTCCCGGGGCGCACGTCAAGTTCCCGCGCGATGTCGGATGATGTGTTCTGTACGGAGTGCCGTACGTGGTGATGTGGTGACGAGGGAGACACGGGGGACTCGGGGGCTATGACCAGACATCGCGGATTCGCCCTGTTCGGGGCGTTGGTCACGGTGGTGGCGCTGGTGTGCGGCGTCATCATCGCCGGGTACGGACTACTGGACAGCGGCTCGGGCGCGGACGCCGGCGGCTCCGCCGACACCTCCGGGGACCCTCGTACGCGCGGGCGCACCCCCATGGGGACGGCCGCGCCCGCCTCCGCCGACAACTGGACCGGCACCTGGGCCGCCGCTCCGGCGGGCGCCGAGCCGGGGGCGCCGGTCGGTTATCCCGGGCGTTCCATCCGTAACGTCGTACACACCAGCATCGGCGGCACCAAGGTCCGGATCACCCTCTCCAACCTCTACAGCCCCACCCCACTGCTGATAGGCACCGCCTCGGTCGCGGTCGGCGAGGGCGGGGGCGGTCCCGAGGCGGTCGCCGGGACCATGCGGCAGCTGACCTTCGGCCGCCGGGCGGCGGTGACCGTACCGCCCGGCGGGCAGATTGTCAGCGATCCCGTGGCGCTTCGGGTGCCGTACGACAGCGATCTGCTGATCACGCTCCACACCCCGCGCGCCGGGGGGCCCGTCACCTATCACCGGCACGCGCTCCAGACCTCGTATCTCGCCGACGGCGACCGTACGCGCGACCTCGACGCGACCGCGTACGCCCCGTCGCGCAGGATCTGGCGCTATCTCACCGCCGTCGATGTCCTCAACCGCGAGGCGCGGGGGGCGGTCGTCGCCTTCGGTGACTCGATCACCGACGGGGTCGGCTCCGGCTACGACGCGAACCGCCGCTGGCCCGATGTGCTCGCCGCGCGCCTGCGCGACCGGCGCGTCGGCGTACTCAACGAGGGCATCGGCGGTAACCGCGTCCTGAGTGACGGGTCATCGCTGGGCAACGGCGCGAGCGGGCTCGCCCGCTTCCAGCGCGATGTACTCGACCGGGCCGGTGCCAAGGTCGTCGTCATCGACCTCGGCGTCAACGACATCCTGCGGGGCCGCGAGACCGACCCCGCCAGGATCACCGCCGGGCTGCGCGAACTCGCCCAGCGGGCGAAGGCGCGCGGGCTGCGCGTGATCGGGTCGACGCTGACACCGTTCGGCGCGTACGGCGGGTACAACGCCACCACCGAGTCCGTACGCGACCGGGTCAACGAGGAGATCCGCTCGGGCCGGGTCTTCGACGAGGTCGTGGACTTCGACAAGGTGGTACGCGATCCGTACGCGCCCGACCGGATCAGGCCGGTGTACGACTCGGGCGACGGGCTGCACCCGAGCGACGCCGGGTACCGGGCCATGGGCCGTTACCTGAGCCCCCGGCTGCTGGAGGACCGGGCCCCGGCCCGGCTGTGACAGCTCGTCACCACAGCTGCCCGCGGACTGCCGGGGCGGTCACCACCGCCCCACCCCTCAGTCCAGCTCCTCCGCCCGGCCCCTCAGTCCAGCTCCTCCGCCCGGCCCCTCAGTCCAGCTCCTCCGCCCGGCCCCTCAATCCAGCTCCTCCGCCCGGCCCCTCAGTCCAGCTCCTCCGCCCCGCCCCTCAGTCCAGCTCCTTGCGGTCCGCCTTCTTCTCCAGCTTCTGGCGCTTGCGCTCCTCCTTGAGCCGGCGCTTCTCCGACTCCCGCACCTTGCGCTCCACCCCGACCCCGCCCATCAGCGCGAAGCCCGTGACGATCACCCGCGGCGACCCCGGGCTCGCCGTGCCCTCGCCCACCTCGCCGAAGCCGCCCATCAGCCCGAAGCCCCTGACCTCGACGTCCATGTCCGGCGGTACGGTCACATGCACCCCGCCCATGATCGTGACGCAGCGGATCACCACATCGCGGTCCTCGAACCGCGCCTCGCGCAGATCGATCTCGCCGCCCGCCTGGAACACGACGGCCGTGAACTTACGGCTCACCGTCCATGTCCCCTTACGGCGGAACCCGCCCCAGAACGCGAAGGCGCCCTTCGAGGTGGCCGGTTCCCGGCCGATCCGGCTCTGCCAGGTGCTCACCCCACCCGTGCCCGCCGGGTCGCTCACCCCGCGCCCGACGACGGACGTATCGGCTGCGAGCGCCACGTCCGTGGTCGTCCCCGGCGCGGGGAGGTCCCGTACCAGTGGCGCCAACTCGCCATGGGTGCGTGCCGTGAAGGCCGCCTCCAGGCGCTCGTCGAACTCCTCCATATCGAGCCGGCCCTCGGCCATGGCCTCGCGCAGCCGCTCCGCGACCCGTTCCCGCTCGGCGTCGGAGGCTCGCGTGTCAGGGCTCGGATTCGTCGGCGGATGAGGCCGGTCACTCGTCATACGAGCAGACTAGTCAACGGTGGGGGTCACGTCACACAGCTGATCGATCGGCATACATCTTGGCGATCACCGCCTCGATATCCGGCTCCCGCACCGACAGGTCCACCAGCGGATACTCCGCCGCGATCCGCGCGAGGAGCGGCGCCGCGGACTCCGCCGCGGGGAAGGCCAGCCACTGCCGAGGCCCCTCCACCCGCACCACCCGCGCCCCTTGTACCTCGATCGGTGGAAGTTCGCGCGCCAAGTCGACGACGAGTGTCCGCTCGCTCTCCCCCACCTCGTGCAGTCCGGCCAGCCCGCCGTCGTACAGCAGCCGGCCGTGGTCGATGACCATCACCCGCTTGCAGAGCTGCTCGATATCGGTCAGATCGTGGGTGGTCAGCAGGACCGTCGTACCGCGCTCCGCGTTCAGATCCCGCAGGAACTCCCTGACCTTGGCCTTGGAGATCACATCGAGGCCGATCGTCGGCTCGTCCAGATACAGGACCTCCGGGTCGTGCAGCAGCGCCGCCGCGATATCGCCGCGCATCCGCTGGCCGAGCGAGAGCTGCCGTACGGGTACGGCCAGCAGCTCGGCCAGATCGAGGAGTTCGACACAGCGCTCCAGATTCACCCGGAACCGCGCGTCCGGCACCCGGTACATCCGGTGCGTCAGCCGGTACGAGTCGATCAGCGGCAGATCCCACCACAGCGTGGTCCGCTGTCCGCAGCAGTATTGCAAACGATGTGATCATTGTTACAATAAGTAACAGGAGATCACGCAGTGCAATCACAACCGAACACACTAGAGCGCGTCCAACGGGGCGACTTGACCGGCCTTTACATCGCCGGATTGGTTCGGCTCTCCTTCGAAACCCACCCTGACCGTGAAACGTCCGGTCCTCCGATGACCGGTGGGGACATCAACAACCGCGATGAACAAGAGGCGTTCTGTCGCAAGTACGTCGAATCGCGCGGCGGAACGTACGTCGGCACCTATGACGAGCCCGACACCTCGGCGTGGAAGAAGAAGCGCATCAAGCAGGAGGACGGAAGCTACATCTACCGCGTCATCCGTCCTGTGTTTGAAGGGATGCTCAGCGACCTCAAGAAGGGGTCGACTGAGTCGGCGCACTTCACCCCGGCCGATGGGTTCGACAAGACCACGGCTGTTGACGGCTCGGTCGTCTACGACATCGACCGCCTCACCCGCGACCACCGCCACCTAGAAGACGCCATCGAGGTAGTGCAGTACTACCACCGCCCCATCCTCGACATCCGTGGTTCGCTCGACCTACTGACCGACAACGGCCGGTCTGCGGCGCGCTACGTCCTGAACGCCCGCGCCAGCTCCTCAACTGACACATCGCGCCGGTTAAGGGATAGCCATCTTTCACGCGCCATGCGGGGCATCCCCGTAGGCGGCAACCGCGCGTTCGGATGGGCGGAAGACAAGCGCACTCTCGTTCCGCGCGAAGCCTGGCAGATCCGGGCGGCGGCGCGTCTGCTCCTGGCCGGAGTGAAGGCGTCCACCATCATCCGCAAGTGGAACAAGGCTGGGAAGCTCACCACCAAGGGCAACCCGTGGTCTCGAAGGACGTTCGTTCTCATGATGACGTCGCCGCGCATGGTCGGGTACCGCGTCTATGGTCCGATGGATCAGCCGCACCACACGCGCTATCTCACCGACGACCAAGGCCACCCGGTCAAGGGGCAGCACGAGGCCATTCTCGATGAGCACACCTGGCATTCAGTTGTGGCGCTCCTCGCAGGCCCCGACCGTCCGGAAGGACACGCGGACATCGGAAAGTTGAAGTACATGTTGTCGCGCATCATCCGGTGCGGGAGCTGTGGGAACAAAATCTCAGGCAACGCCAAGCCGAACAACCGCTTCGACTACGCCTGCAAAGTCAACGACGGCGGATGCGGCAAGGCGTGCGGTTCCGGCATCGCCATTGATGCCATCGTCACCAAGCTCATTCTTGCTCGACTGGAAGAGCAACACATCGAGGTGGAACCACAACCGTGGCCGAAGGCGGAAGAACTCGTCGCCCTCAATACGGCAAAAGCAGGTCTGTTGGCCCAGTTCAAGGACAACCCAGACATGGGGCCGCACATCTGGCCGGAGGTACGAAAGAAAGAAGCTGCTATCGCCGCACTCGTCAAAGAGCGAGCGGCCTACGCCAAGAAGAACGCAAAACCTAAGTCAACCAACATGACTGAGACGTGGCCAGACCTAGAAGTCGAGCAGAAGAACGCCATCGCTGCTGAGATGTTCGAGGCCATCGTCTTGATGCCAGCCACCAAGGGCAGCAACCGCTTTAATCCCGAGCGTCTACAGGTGGTGTGGCGCCAAGGATAGTGGCGATACGTTCAACTTGAGTGGGTCGGAGTTCAGGGGCATTCCGCAACTGGGCTTCGACCCATTTTTGTTCCGCAATCTCAGTTGGCGATTGCGGCTTTTTTGATGTCGCCATTTCGGGTTGTTCTGCTTGCATGAATCATTTCTCCGCTTACTTTCTCATTGTACCTCATTACCTATTCTCTGCGTTCGTTTCGGTGTTGTAGTTCGGTCAAACTCTATGGAACTACCCCTATAGATAATGCATAAATGGGTGTAGGGCCAGGAACAATCCGGCCCGGAACCTACCCAACCAGTGGAGCAGAAATGGCAATCGTGAGTCAGAAGGTCTCCGACCTTTCCGGCAAGCAGGGTGACGACAAGCAGTTCGCTGCGGTCGTCGTTCGGCAACACCCGGCTATCGACCAGCCGAAGGCGCTGGACGTGCTCGTGCCGGAACTCAAGCAGTTCGTGGACATCGGTGACCAGATCGTGATTCTCGAAGTCACGATGCCGGACAACTCCAAGCGTGACGTATACGTCGCACTGGAAGTGTTCAATGAGGCCGCGCCCAACATGGCCGATGTCCTCAAGAACGCTCGGGGCACGCGAGGCCGCGTTCCTGGTACCCGTGTCGGAAACGGCAACGGTAACGGGTAACCCCTACTCCGCCTCCCGCCACCGCTCCCGGCGGTTGAGGCGGAACACCCCCGTTCTGGTGACCCACAAGGGACATCGGAACGGGGGCTCTCTCATGTCGAGAGAACAAATCGTGAGCTGCCCACCGGGCCGCATCCCTGCGACCCGGTGAATCAGTCCCACGATCGAGAAAGTACGTGGTCGCATGATTACTGGCATCTTGCTGCCCCCTGACGAGGACACCCCGATTTCGAAAATCGAGGTGGACACGGAAGACACAGAAGCCGTGGAAAACATCGTTCTCGGCGGCTATGAGGTACACAACCTCATCTCCCCGCCGGCCTCCCTCATTGGGAATGAGGGACTGACGCTCTGGGATCTGCAATACAATCATCGCGCCACTATTCTCCTGTGGCTGCACGCGCCAGACCACCGCTACGACACCCATGTTCTTGGCCCTGCCATTCTCACCGGCAGGCCGGATGGAACGGGAAAACTCACCTCCGTTCCGGGCGAGCTGGTAACGCTCCTTCTCGAAACGGAGTCGTACCGCGTCGAGGTCCTGATGGACAAGTACGGCCCGTGGGTCAAAGACGGTCTCGTATTCGATACCTGGGTGGACGCGTATAACTTCGCGCTCATCACGGCGAAGACGCATTACGAGATCATGGACGTACGAGTCACTCCAGCGTGACAGCTCCGGTCAGATCGCGGGATTCCCGCCGCCGACAGGCGGCGGGTTTTCCATTCGCTCATTCCGCGCATGCTTGCAATATCAACCTTGCCTAATAATCCCTTGGCAGTGAGAGCGGGCACAGATCCTAACTCTTCCGAGTCGAGTCAAACAGAGCTCCCATGATGGGAGTTCTTTGAGACACAGATACTTCGGAATCTCAATACTTGAACCTATCAACTATCTTGTGGCACCATTAAAAAGGGAGCTTTAGTGTGTAACACATACGCATGTTTGACTGCCCCTTCCTTTCGGAGAGGTTATTCGCTTCGGCGTTGTAGTTACCGCAAAAGTTATTGAATCGTCTCTGACGGTTCCCCATAGTGGAATGTAGGAGCGCTGCCGACCGGCCAAATAGGTCGGCGACTGCCGCTCCACTCCCACACTAAAACGCAGACAAGTCTACATTTAGGACCCACGGTAATCCGTGAGCCCTATTTTATGCTGCCAAAATTTGGGGAGAGTAACGCCGAAAAGGAGGGGCCTATGGTTAAGCAAGTTATCAACCCTAAAGCACGAGGAGCACCGCGACCTGCGGGTCTGTACTGGTTCGCAGTGCATTTCCCTCATAGCCTCACTCCGGACGATGTTGTCAGAGCACTTCAACCGCTGGCCTACCGGCCGCAGTTGGGCTGGCGTAGGAAAACACCTGTCGTCGTCTTTGAACTGCGGGCACGAGCCGACAGCATCCGCTGGTTGGTCGGTGTCGATCCACGTATCAGCGATGAGCTGCCCGCGCAGCTCCAGGCGCAACTTCCCGGCCTGGTGCTCTCGCCCGAACTCAAGAGTTCCCGGCCGCTTCCCGCTCTCGCGTCCTCGGTCCGTCCCTCCAGCCTTACGCAACCGCTCCGCGTCGAGATGGGCGCAGCCGTCACGGCCGGTCTGCTGGAGGTCTTGAACGGTTTGTCCAAGCGCGAGTCCGCCGTTGTGCAGTGGGTCATCGGACCGACGCAGCAGCGCCGTACTCGTCTAGCCGCGTTTAGCGTGCCCCGCGCCCTCGGCTTGGTTGCCGCCTCCCAGGAGACAGCGGAGGACAAGAAGCAGTGGCGCAAGAAGGCCGCCGAACCCCTGCTCGCAGTACGGGGCCGCATTGCAGCCCGTTCTGCTGACCATGAGGCCGCGAGCGCCATCGTGCGCACATTGGGCGAAGCGCTCCATCTGGTCAGCGCTCCGCAGGCAGATCTACGAATCACCCGACCAACGGTGCGCACGGTACGTCAGCTCGACCACATCACCAACGCGCAGTGGTCGGGCGTCCTGAACGTTGCCGAGCTGGCCGCCGTCGTCGGCTGGCCGGTAGAAGGCACGGGTTCACTCCATGCCCCACGAGGCCGTCAGTACCCGGCACCTACCGAACTGCTCGTGCCGGTAGATGCGAAGGTTCCGGTGTCCGAGCGGGTGCTCGGCGCCGGCCTGCATCCAAGTCAGCCAGACCAACTCGTCACGCTGCCGACGGAAAGCGCCCTCCATCATCTGCACGTCGTCGGCCCGACTGGAAGCGGCAAGTCAACGCTCCTCAGTCAGCTCATCACGGCCGACATGCAGGCGGGTAAGAGCGTGCTCGTCATCGAGCCCCGCGGCGACCTCGTAGAAGACGTGCTTCAACGCGTCCCGCCGGCACGGCGCGAGGACGTCGTCATCATCGAGCCGGGCCAGGCCGACGAGGTCGTCGGCTTCAACCCGCTCCGCGGTCGACTGGAAGAGGCCGAGCAACGAGCCGACACCCTGCTGCATCTGTTCCACGAGCTGTACGGCCGCAGCATCGGCCCTCGAAGTAGTGACGTTCTTCTACACGCCTTCATCGCGTTGGCTCGCAGCGACCACGGCACGCTCGCTGATGTTCCGGTCCTGCTGACCAACGCGGCGTTTCGCCGTCGCACCCTTGCAGCAGTCAGTGACCCGCTGGTGATCGCGCCGTTCTTCGCCTGGTACGACGCGCTCTCAGAAGCCGAGCGTCAACAGGTGGTAGCACCGGTTCTTAACAAGACGCGGGCCTTCCTGACGCGGACGCCGATTAGAAGGCTCGTCGGCCAGGCCGCTCCGCGGTTCGACATGAACGAGCTGTTCCAACGTCCCCGCATCGTCCTGGTGAACCTGAACGTCGGCGTCATCGGAGAGGAGACGGCCGACCTAATCGGCGCGCTCCTGGTGACGCAGTTCTACGGCGCGATGCAGCGCCAGGCGATGATCCCGGCGTCCCAGCGACGCCCGGTCATGGCCGTGATCGACGAGGTACAGAACTACCTTCGACTACCGGTAGACCTTGGCGACATGTTCGCCCAGGCGCGCGGCCTTGGTGTCGGGCTCACCGTGGCCCATCAACACCTCGGGCAGCTCCCGCCCAAGGTGAAGGCCGGTCTCCTCGCCAACGCCCGAAACCGCGTGGTCTTCCGCCCCAGCGTCGAGGACGGTTCACCGCTAGCCGCTGTGCTCGGTGGTGACCTGAGCGCGCAGGATCTCGCGCTGCTCCAAGCGCACGAAGCGTACGCGCAAGTCCTCGTCGCCCACGCGCCCCGCCGGCCGTTCCTGGTCCGCACCGTTCTACCGCCCACCCTGGCGCTCAGTAGCTCGACCGACTTACGACGCGACAGCGCGGCACGGTTCGGCGTGGACGGCCAGGCGCTCGACAACGCGCTTCGTAAGCGCTGGCAAGGACGGTCTTCTACGCCCGACGCTCCCATAGGGCAGGTGCCACGGAGGCAGGCATGACGGCTCGTCGTACTGGTTCGCCTCGGCCTTCTCATCGTGTTGGTCGCGGTGGTCGCTCCCTCCCTGTTCCTGTGCAACAGGTGCCAGGGAAACTCTCACCGTTACGAGGTACCTCACGATGAGGTCGTCTCGTTCAAGCGGCGGCCAGGTCGAGCGACTGCGGCGGCGACTCAGCGAACGGGACGTGTCCCTGCTCGGCGCGCTTCACCGTGTACGCATCCTGAACCTGCGGCAGATACAACGGCTGCTCGTCGTGGATGGATCGCCCGCCGCTCGCACGCGGCGCACGCAACTTTGGATGGCCCGACTTACCAAGCTCGGCGTCGTTGTCAGGTTCTCCCGGACTATCGGCGGTATCCGCGCCGGATCGTCCGGCTACATCTACGGACTGAGCGGCCTGGGGCAATCCGTCCTCGACGTACGCGGCCCGGCCGGTGGCAGACGTCGCCGCGTCTGGGAGACGAAGCCTCACTTCCAAGACCACATGCTCGCGGTCGCTGAACTCTACGTTCAAACCGTCGAGCAGCACCGCGAAGGTGGGGCCGATCTCCTCGCCTTCGACGCGGAACCCTCAGCCTGGCGACACTTCACCGGCAGCGGCGGCGAGCTGGTTCTCGTCAAGCCTGACGCCTACGTCCGCATTGGCACAGACACCGTTGAACGCCACGCCTTTGTCGAGGTCGACATGACCACCGAAGGACTGCCGACCATTCAGAAGAAGAACGCGCGCTACGTCGACTACTGGAACTCGGGTGTCGAGCAACAGCGACTCAGTGTCTTCCCCAAGGTGGTGTGGCTCGTCCAGAACGAGCGCCGACAAGAACACATCATGGGTTTGGTGAAGAAGCTCGCCACCGAGGTGCAGGCCCTTTTCGCTGTCGGACTCCTGACAGTAGGAGCCAAACTTCTCAGCGGAAAAACTCCTGAGAAAGGAGAGTGCACCGCATGATGACGAAAGCACAATGCCGCAGCCCACCACGACCATTCACAATCAACGACGATTACGTTACAACTAAATAAGGAGGAAAGATTCATGACAGAGACAACTCAACCCAACGAACAAAACGACGCTTCAACAAGTGTGCCCGAGCTGCTTACCGTACGCGAGGCCGCCGAGAGGCTGCGCATTAGTAAGTGGAAGCTGTACGAGTTAATCCGTTCACGCAAGCTCGATACCATCCAGATCGGACGACGGCGCCTAGTACCAGCAAAGGCCATTGAAAAGCTCCTCGACCAGCTTACTCGCGAGACCAATGTTTGATGGGTCGCCGTAATGCCATCGGCGAAGGAACTCTCTACCACCGTAAAGACGGACGGTGGGAGGGCGCGGTTTATGTCCTTGGAGCCAACGGAACGCGAAAGCGGGTGCGCGTCTACGGCGCCACCCGCGCCGAAGCACACACCAAACTCACGGACGCCAAAGCGAAGAGCAACCGCGGAATACCGGCGGCGGATAAAACTTGGCTTCTGGGTGACTATCTAGATTACTGGCTCGAAGAGGTCATTAGACCCAACCGGCGCCCCACTACATACGAATCATATGAGATAAACGTTCGCCTCTACATCAAACCCTCTCTCGGGAACTTACCTCTATCCCGACTCACCGTGCCCGTCTTGCAACGATTTCTAAATCAGCATCTTGCAGAAGGCAAGTCGGTACGCAAAGTTCAGATGATACGAGAGAGCTTAAGCCCGGCCCTCAGTCGAGCCGTACGCGAAGAACTACTGACCCGCAATGTCGCGCAACTCGTAGAACTGCCCGGCCGTCAGGATAAGGACATTGAGCCGTGGACTCCTCAAGAAGTCATCGACTTCGTTACGGCGGCCCAGGATCACAAGTGGTTTCCAGCATTTTTGCTCGTGTCGCTGTATGGACTCCGTCGCGGAGAGGCTATTGGGCTGCGATGGCAGGACATCGACTTTACCAACAAGGTAATACATGTTCGTCAGCAAGTGTTTCGAGCTAATGGCGAAGTCCAACAGGGCCCGGTAAAAACACGTGCGGGGCGACGAGATCTGCCATTGTTGGACGCTATCTCCTGGAGACTAGCTGAGCACTACGAGAAGTACGGCCACCTGTCGTCAGACACGGGTCTCGTCTTCACTACATCGACTGGACGAATGATAGAGCCGTACAACTTTACACGCGCCTTTCAGCTCATCTGCGCTCGCAACAATATTCGACGCATAAAGCTACATCACGTGCGACACACGGCGGCAACGATCCTAAAAAACCTCGGCGTACCCGCCCGAGACGTACAACTCATCCTCGGCCACAGCAACATAGCCATCACTCAGCAAATCTATCAACATGACAGTATGGGCTCACGCCGCGATGCTTTGGAACTAATGGAGGGTGTAATAGTAACGACCCGCACCAACGAACAGAGCGAAGGTTCGGGAGCGGGATTGGACGCGTCTGACGGCAACAATAGCCGCGAAATTAGCCGTCAAAGTAAAGAATCCACTAGTCCGAGCGACCAGTTTCTCAACCAAACAAATAAGACACCGAGGTTACGCGGTGCCTTATCTTGGCTGGGATGGAGGGATTCGAACCCCCGAATGCTGGAACCAGAACTAGAAACGACCGTCTTTACACGCGCCCTAACGAACCGTATATCAGAGGTAGATACCCTCTTCGCCGTTCGTCGCCGACAGGTAAAAATGGGCATACTAGCCGTCACCTTAGCCGTCAGAGAATAGCCCCAAAAAGCCATGCGATTCAATGATGCAGGATTGCCGCCCTCGGCTTTCAGACGGTCACCCTTGTTATTTGAGCATCCTCTAGTACAATACCGATATGCAATATGTCATGTTTTTACGGGGAATAAACGTTGGAGGCATAAGAGTGCCCATGAGCGAACTGAGAGAATGCCTTAAACGATTGGGTCTCGCGGACATCAAGACGTACCTGCAAACAGGTAACGTCACGTTCAGCTCCCCTTTGCCCGCAGCGGAATTAAAGAGTTCCGTCGAGAAAGCCTTGGGTGAAGAGTTTCACTACGACGCCTACGCGCTCCTCTTTCCGGCTGCGATTATTGAAAGAGTCATCGCACAGTACCCGTTTGCGACGGATGACCAGACGCATCGATATGCCATATTCTGTAGCTCGCAAGACATCATCGAAGAGTTGGCCGCCTATGGCAATGAACTGATCGATACAGTCGAAGCTATCGCACCTGGTGAAAATGTCCTCTACTGGCGCGCACCAAAGGGTGGTTCTACGGACACCTTCTTTAGCAAGGTACTGTCGAAGTCAAAATACAAAGCTACGACGACAAACCGCAATCTCAACACTTTAGAGAAGATGATCTAGGGTTGTTGATCCCGCCGTTCTCGATCGCAGCCGGCCACAACCCTAGAACCGCGTCATTCAATCAGGCTTCCGCTCCGCCAGAGCCCTGACGGTTGTCCGCCGCTCACTCACGTAGTCAATAAGACGTGAGATCACGTCGTTCTCGTCGGACAGTTCACCGCTGCTGACCTCATCTAGAAGCTCTGCGAGTGCGCCTTGAAAGAGTCGCAGTTCTTCGAGACGGGCCGTGATGGCGAGCTGTGCGGTTTCCTCGTGCGGCAAATAGTTGGCATCCACGTGTCCTGCTGTCTCCTTCACGATGCGCCGCAGAACAACCGGGTCAATGGAACCTGCTACCTCGACAAGAAGGCGCTTAATTCCTGCGTGAGCCTTCGGTACGTCCATCGTGTGCCCGACCCCTTCGAGTGGTGAGTAGCCTTTCTCAGCGAAGTGTAATTCCGACTGCCGGATATTGCCAGGCACAGCAGATTTTGGCAGGTGACGCCACTACCGCTAAATGACCGCAATTGAGACCAGGCCATCAGAGTTTGAAATGAACCTCCTTGCCTCAGCCCTCGATACTTCAAGGGTTCAGGTAAAGCAGCAACCTTGACGTAGTTGACATGAGAGTTTATTCAACTCAACGGGCTCCATAAGCGGAGCGAGGGCTCAGTTACGATCGGGGTTGCGGAGGAACAAGGATGCGAGCTGCTCAACACCGCCGACGATCATGCAGCCGAGGCCAATGAGTACGGGCCGGGGGCTTTCCCAGGGAGGGATAGGCGCGATGTACATGTTCCAGATGCATACCACCACGCCAACCACCACGAGGGTAAGGCCGAGGCAATCCAGAACTGAACCTATCTTCGTATTCACTACGTTCACCTTCAATGAGGAGAAATCTAATCCGTAGATGGGCGGGTTCATCCGTTGAAGGAGAACGGCATAAATACGAAGAGTAACCCTTCATCTAATTAAACACAATTAGTCGAATTTGTCAATGGTTCGGGAGTGCATTAGAGCTTCATGAGCGCAGGTATCAGCTCGCCAAGCATGAAAATCCGAACCATCTCTTGGCGCTCTTCGGGAAGTCGCTTAGCTATCCGCGCAAGCTCCTGCCTGCGGCCCGGATGGACAACGACGAACACCACGTACGGGAAGTACTCGTCTTCACTCGCGCCCGCGGCCTGCCAGTAACCCTCTAGTTTTTCGACTATCCGCTGCGGCCGTTCGGTGGCGAGGTCGGCTTCGAGGAAGTAGCTACCACTTCGACGTTGGCCCGGAAAGTCGAGAGAAACGAACAGGTCGGCTCTCACCGGAGGAACGGAGAGTTCGACGTCCCACCGCTTCACGGTCAGAACGCTCGCCCGCTCAGCCTGTCGCAGTGAAACGTAGGAATCTGCCACCAGGAGCGCGTGATTACTGACGTTGGCAGATGGGCGGCTCTCAATGTCGAGTAGAACGCGCCCATATCTGCCGAGCTGGTAGACGTAGGCGCCGGCCCCGCCTTGGTCGCCGCTATTTCGTCGTCCGACCCGTGCCAGGTAACTCAGTCGAACCAACCGAGCGAGCACGCGATCTGGCACGCTGTGCGATCGGTCGGCAAACACCAGCTCGCTGATGTGAACTGAGGAGAGCTGGGAGAACTGCTCAACCAGGCGCACTATCTCAAGGTCGCGGGTGGTGAGTTGCAAGGGTCGGCCCTCCTCGGGTCACCATGCGGTGATAGGTATCGGTGTTCATCAAGGTCAGCCGCAGTGCGGGTGCAGGCGTACACCTACAGCTGGCCTACGGAGTTCACCTACGGCACATGGCAACTCACCTTCGTCATTGCACGTTACGCGGGGTACTTCATCATGAAGTCCCGGAGGCCATTGATGAAATGTCGCACCTGCTGGGCATCGTACGCACTGTAGTTTCCATGCGCGGCGCTATTGCGTATATCCATCCAGGTTATGAGTTGCTTGTGTTCTAAGTTTCCGTAGACCCCAGCCCTCTTTAGATCCGCATTCATGACGTTGGCTTTTTTATGGGAGCCATCTGGTAGTTCGGTATCGATGTCATGTTTTACGCAGAGAGCACGCACATGCACTTCCAGGGAAGTCCCGGTGATGACCGCTGCCGCGTCCTTGTAATCCTTCACCAGCAACTCATCTGCCATATCTAGGTAGTCAGAGTAGATGTCGGCGTGCACCAACTCCACGACTGACCGCGCCCACCCTGAATTTAGGTCCTCACGGAGGGCAATAGCAGTAGCCACGATGGGCTCTAGTTTGCTTTCGAGTGACCACGTAGCAACCTGTTCAATCTCTCTGGTATAGACGGAGTCAGGTGGCGCAATACGCTCGACCGCTGCGCTCAGACGAGTAGCAAGGGTCCGGGCTGCCGCATAATTATGCTGAGCCTCAAGAATCTCCGGTGTCCATCTGATGACCGCTTGGCCCTCGATAAGCAGCGCGTCCAACTGGGCCACCATCTGCTCTACTTCCCGCATTCTTCCTCCCGAGTGTGTTGAACAGGCGAGCCTACAACTACAGTCCGTCTACTGGCCAGTTGGTTACCGTGGTCCACCGAACCGGGGCCTGCGCGCAGAACGACTCGGGGCCGGCCGATGACCGCGGCGGCGTTGTATCGCTGCTTCCACCTCCGCAACTGGGCGACCGTAGGTCTCCCGTGAAGCTGCGCGAGCCTCTTCGGCGTGGCCCGTCTCATCTACCGGTGGGAGTGTGACCGCAGTGAACGGCGCACTGACGCCGGAGTGAGTAGCGAGCTTCGCGATCACCTCGAAGCGACCCAAGTTGATGAGGTCGTCTTCGGTCACACTGCCGCCGAACCCGCGAGCTAGATTTCTCGCCTCGTCGCCAGACGATTGGAACGCGACCTTCGAGCGGGCGTTAGCGTCTGTTGCGTCTTGGAGTTCACGGCCAAGCTGCCCGAGATACTGGTGAGCTACCGTCATTGCGAGCCCGAGCGAACGCGCCTGCGCAAACATGTCGGCAGGGGCAATGGGGAGCGCGAGGAAGTCTTGAAACTCGTCCAGGTACAACATGGTCGGTCGCTTTGGGTTGGCGGCTCCGCCCTGCACCGTGCTCCAGACTGAATTCAGCAGCAAGCTACCGAGCAGCCCGGCCGTGTCTTTGCCTTCAACTCCTCGACCAAGGTTGACCAGAAGAATCTTCTCCTTACGGATGATGGTTCGCAGATCCACCGTACTCATGCTCTGACCGATGATGTTCCGCAGCGATCGCCGAGAGGTGAGCTGCCATGTCCGGTCCATCAGGGGTTTGAAGTAGAACTCTCGCTTTTGCCTCGGCATCCCCTTGATGTCTTCCCACCACGAGGCCAGCTCCTCAACCTGTGAAACCCCTCGGATCAACTGATCTGAGAACTCCTGCTGAGCAACGGTCGGCACCCCAAGCGGCTGGATATCCGCGAACGTCAGCTTCTCCGTAGAGCCCGTACTCATCATGAGCGTGAGCACCAGGTGGTAGAAACCCTGCCGAACGCGCACGCCTCGTGCGTCCTGCGGATAGAGATGGTCGAACAGCCGTTGAATGTCGGCAGCTACCACGTACGGGCTGCCCTGCAAGATGTTGAAGCCGACCGGGTGTTTGGTGTCGGTCACGTCCAGGAGGACGACATCTTGAACGCGATTTTCTGGCACGCGGGCCAGTGCCTCCGCGAACAAGTCGCCTTTGCTTTCAATCAGGATGACGCCTCGACCCGCCTCCATGTCCTGAGCTATCAGGTTGGCGAGCAGCGCAGTTTTACCGCTGCCGGTTGGCCCGACGACATGCAGGTGTTTGGCCGACTCCACGTAGTCGAGCGCAACCAAGCGCTCAGCTCCAGGGAAGTTGGATCGCCCGATCACACGCCCTCGACGCGGAATTGATCCGGCCGCCACCAAGTGACGCGTCCGCCTCGGCGGAAGTCCGGCAACGTGCGGCGTCCCGATCGGCCATGCGAGAAGTGCGGCCAGCTCCGACGCGGCGAGCTGCATAGGAAACAGTGTCGGCGCTTCCGCCACCGTGACGCGTCGGATCGCCTGACTTTGGCGGCCAAGCCGTTTCTTGAGTCGTTTGGTCCCACTGCCGACACTGGCGAAACTGGTCTTCACCCTTCCAAGCAACTGGCCGGCGCGCTCATTGGTCGGCGCCTTCACCGCGACCCGCAGCAGCCCAAGAAAGTTTGGTTCACTCAGCTTCGCCCGGCGGTCGGTGATCTCGTCCCACCTACTGCCACTCTCCACCAGCATTGCCACCCCACGTACTCGCTGCCGGGGCAACGCTGGTGGACGTTCCCGCAGCGCGGGCGAGACGACCCATTGAAGAAGAACAGCCTCACCGCGTCCGAGCCCTTGCAGATTCGCCAGGATGCTTGCCGACAAACTTTCGGCATTCACCGTGCCGAGGCTGCGTCGAGGGTCTGTCTGTCCCAACTCCACCGCGGCCGTCCAGTGGTCGAGCGGTTCATCCGTCCCGGCCGGCGTGACCGTAGAACCGGGGATGAGCGTGCGCAACTGCGGTACCAGGAAGTCAGCCAACCCATGAGGGGCGTGGAGTCGGTACATGATGCCAAACTCATCCGCGCGCACCTCGAACGCAACGCTGGGGACACCCAGCAGGCGCCGCGGCCCGGTTTGGAGTGTGCCACTCAACGAGCGGAGCCACGTCGAAATGACGTCGGCTTCAAGGTCGGCCGGGAAGCTCAGATGAAAGCTGGATCGGTCGGCGGGCCGCGGTGCCATGATGATTCCTCTCCTTTACCAGCGGGTCATGCGGTAGTAGATGAAGCCCAGCACCAACACGATTGCGGTCGCGCTGACGAGGTACGGCACGAGCGGTGAAACCGCCCACCACAGCACCCGAATCGTCAGGGCGGCGAGTAGCAGCGTCAGGAGCAAACTCCGCGCCTTCTTCACGACGAGCCCCTTCTCGTTGATGCCGCCGACCTAGGCTCGTGGCCGGCGGGGAGTTGGAAGGGGACGTATCAACGACACGTCCCCTTCCGTTTTGGTGGGGTGGCTCTGGCCCTGGGGCTGCCTTCCCCGAAGTGCCGTACTTCTGGACGGGTCACCCCGCGACGCAGAACGTCCTGATCCACTGGGCACCACCGCGTCCGTAGCGAACGGCGATCCGCGCGTTCCCGCTCGGCTGCCACCGTCGGTTGAACCACCAGAAGAGAGGCGTTCTCAGCGCCCGGAGCCCGAAGACGAAGAACAGGCCGACCAGCAGTTCCGCGGTCTGGTTCATGAAGGCCATTCCCTTCGGTCACGCTGCCGGGAAGTCGGGTTGTGGTGGTCGCGGACAACGGCCCGCATCTGCCGTATGGCGTCGTTCTTGCGCTGGCGACGCAGCGCGTAGAGGTCCATCTCGCTGAGCCGCTGCGGTTGTCTCGGCGTACGCCGCTTCTCCCTGCGCGACGGCGTACAGAGAGCCCGTACGCACAGGAAGAGGACGACGAGCGAGATGATGAGCCCGGCCTCGTTGAACCCGGCGCCCATCAGAGGGTCCGGCCCCGGCCGAAGTCCCGAATGTCACGCGCGGTGGTGCGGGCGTACTCCTGGACGATGGGAACCAGCAGGGTCGCAAGGAACTGGTCGGCGCCCGCCAGCTCCTGGGCCAGGCGGCCCACGTCGGTCACGTCCTGCATGGCGTCCTCGGTCAGCCGCTTGCGCAGCATGGCCTTCACTTCCTCGTGCCTGCCCGAGGTGACGAGGGCGGCGAGGTTGGTCTCGGCCCTCCTCATCACCGCGCGCTCACCGCGTGACTGACGCGGAGCCAGGCCGCCGCGTCGTTCGTCGCTGCCACCAAAGAGCGAGAGTTCGCCACCCATGACCGTCGCCTCCTTCTTGTCTGAGCGGCCCCGGTTGGTTCCGCTCCTTCAAGGTGCGCCGGCCCCTGGTGCAGGGTCACTGCGGTAGTACTGCACCGTTCAAAGCCGCACTGCTGTTGCAGTGGTGCGGGCATACTTTGGTAAGGAAGACGGCGAGGTCAGCAGGGGGTACAGCGTGCGCACGCGCGAGGAAGTGACCGCCAGCATCAAGGCTGTTCGGGTGTCATCACCCGGTCTGACCGAGGACACTCTCAAGGCCGAGCAGGCGCTCATGGAGGTCTTGGGTACCGATGATCCCGCCGAGGGAGTCATCCGGTTGAGGGCCTACGTGGAACAGCTCACGGAAGTTCAGCACAAGAAGAGAGCCGATGATGCCCAAGCCCTACGGGCTGCCCTCGGTGTCGGTCTCGACCTTCACACCAGCGTGAGCGATCGTCGTCGTACAGCCATCAGAGAGGGCCTGTTCTACGGAGCTTGGCGCACACAGCTCTATGCCGAGGAGCGCGCGATCAAGGAGTTGGTTGACCTCCTTGTCAAGGAAGCAGACAAGCGTGGGGCCGCCGAACGAGAGGTCGGCCCCTTCCAGAGTGCCGGGCCCGTCGTCCTGGACGACCCCGACCTAGATGCGCCCGCGAAACCAGATGAGCCAGACGACCAACCAGCCCCGCCGGCTGAACCCAAGGACTCGGACTTCATTGAGACCGCCCGCGGTGCCGTTGGTCGGTGGTCTCTTCCTGCCGACCGCGAGCGGCTTGGTCAGTTCATCTTGATGGCTGTCGGTGGCGTCGGATTCGTCGTCGTTTTCACCCTGATTCTCACGGGTGTGATTCCGCCGGGTTCCAAGGCACACCCCGCCGCCGACAAGGTCGAGAGCGCCACCGTTCCAAGCGGCGTCACCGTCAAGGGATCGGCCGCTGCCAAGTTGGACAACTCTCGGGGCTGGGGGCCGGAGCGGAAGAAGACGTACGCCTGGAAGCATCCGGCCTCGTTCCCGGTGTTCAACAGCATCACCGACAACCCGTACTGGGGGGACGAGCGCAACTTCCTCCAGTGCAAGGACACCGCCAAGGACGGCCAGGGCTGGGCTGACGAGCTGGTGGCAAAGGACGGCCACACCTACGAGTGCTCGCTCTACATCGGGAACGATGTGGCTCCCAACCTGGACACCAACGTTGCAGCCAAGCTCCAGAACACGCGTGTACGTCTCTCGCTTCCGGACGAGCGCACGCTCAACCCTGGATTCACCGGGGTCCTCTCTGCCGACAACGCGCAACAGGTCTGGGACTCCTGCAACTTCGTCGCGGCCCGCCCGGTGACGCTGCTCTACGTCCGAGGTTCCGCCCGGCTGCATACCAACGGCACTCCGAAGACAGGGGTACCGCTCCCCGGCACGGAAGACACCGTTATTCATGACAACGGCGCGCTTCTCGGTGACGCGGGCGACGGCATTGTCGGGCAGAACGCGGGTTATCTGTCGTTCCAAATATCGGTGGTACTGGGCTAGTAGCCATTTACTTAACAGGGGTAGCATTTAGGTATGCATTGATCTTTTGCCCGAATTGTGTTATAAATAGAACCAATCGCCTTTAGCGATAGCACCCGTACTTTCACTGGTCTTCGGATGCGGCACCCTGTCTATTTTTTGAGCAGGTGGCGTGCCCCACCCGAATCGACCAGTGGAGTACACCCACATGTCGGAAAAATTGCTCGGCCTCGCCGCACTGAGTCCCGCTGTGCGCGAAAAGGTGTATCTGCAACTCCGTGTCCTCAAGAAAGGCGTCGGTTTGACTCCTGAGCTTTCGGGGAGCCACTCATTGCAGTACCTGAGCGCCTTCATCGGCGTAACAACGCCGTCCAGCGTCTACGCACTGCTTCGTGCCGCGCTGAGTTCCATGAATCCGAGTCACCTCTACGTTCAAGCGCTCCTCAATGCCTACGGTGGCGAAGGACTCGCAGACGACCTCAAGACTCGACGCATGAACTTCGCGGAGACGCACGGAATCAAGGAATCCCGAGTGGTTCGTCTGGAAGACTTCGCCCTGGACGAGATGGTGCAGATTCTCGATGCGCACGCGCAAGGCGAGGAGATCAAGCCGTTCAAGGCTGAGACCCTCGACGCCTCTACCGAGAAGTCGTCCGTCGAAGAGCAGACAGTCAAGGACCTCCTGATCCGCCTCATCGAGGCGGTTGAGGAACAGACGACGGTTCTTCGCGGGATCAGCACCAAGCTGAGCCACCGGTAATACCGAGCATCATCCGACAACTTCGCGCTGACCTACCTCAGCCGTTTCCTGCTCAGCCACGGC